>PXBW01000038.1 GCA_003566775.1 candidate division WS1 bacterium | reverse complement strand
CTACGCTATCGAAGACATCGAGCGGCTGGCGGAAGCCGGTGGGGAGGCGACTGTGCTCGGCGTCGGCGTACGCACCGCCTCCCAACTCGATGACACCGACTACGAACTCGAGGAATACCTCAGCATCCCCGCTTCACCGGTCGGCATAGCTCCGGTAGTCGATGAGATTGCCATGCAGATCCAGCGCTGGCAGGCCGAGCGCGCAATCGAGCGCGTTAAGATATACTATCAGCGCCGCATCTCGAGCGGGCGCTTCGAGCCCGCTGGCCATCTGATCCTGCCCATCGACAGCGCCTGGCTGGAGCGCATTCAGAGCCGTAGCTGGCCCACGAACGTGCTTCCAATCGCGACCATGGACTGGCGGCCTCTCTTCGGCGAACTTCTGCATCAGCATATTCTCGTTACACTATATCGCGCTATTGTGCACTCCATGATGAGCGAGCAGACCGCGCGCATGATCTCCATGCAGGCCGCGGAACAGAACATCGAGGAACGCCTCGAAGAACTGCGCGCCACCTTCCGCACCACCCGACAGACCGCGATCACCTCGGAGTTGCTCGACATCGTATCCGGCTTCGAGACACTGCGTTCCCCTGACGATGTCTGACACATTACTCACCTGAGCTTCTTCCACGTGGCATAAGACGAAGGACGCCGGTGCAATTGCCCCTCAGGAGAGTGTGTTCGCCTCGATCGGGCGGGAAACACACCGGCGCGACGAGCGGCGGGTTGCCACGAGGCGTGTTACTGCTGAGGCAGCGCCATGAAGTACCGCTGATAAGGCTGATTGCCGGATCTACCTAAACGCGCAGATAGTCAAACGATCACGCGGAATGACAGGCGCGCGCTGAGGAATCGGTAGTCCATCGCAATCCTCGGAGCTTGTCTTCGCAAGTGTCTTGCGGGGACGCTTCTATACCGGTGTTGACATGACGTGCGTCCTCCCGGATGACAGGTGTACGCAGTATCGGGGGAAGCAACTACCGTGCCGGGAGTCTCAGCCTACGAGTGCCGCTACAGAGACGGCCGCAGAGGAGCATTTGGTCCTCTGCGGCCGGCCATATGTATGGATGGTACCGGAGGCGGGATTCGAACCCGCACGAGGGGGTTGACCCTCAGAGGATTTTAAGTCCCCGGCGTCTACCGTTCCGCCACTCCGGCTGAAGACAGGGTAGACGGCAACGAACCCGATCACATCGGAAACCCGCCCGCAGGTTGTCGTAGTCGCTGTGGGTAGTGGTTAAACAAAATGGAGGCGGCAGCCGGAGTCGAACCGGCGAATAGCGGTTTTGCAGACCGCTGCCTTAGCCACTTGGCTATGCCGCCTCATCATCACCACCCGTCCATACCACCCGCGGACGAGCAGACGAATTGTGGTGGGACGAAAAGGGCGGGCCGGGCTGTGACCGGGCCCGCCCTGTCTATGCTATGGAGCGGGAGAAGGGATTTGAACCCTCAGCCTTCTGCATGGCAAGCAGATGCTCTACCGTTGAGCTACTCCCGCAGTTTACCTTCGTTGGAGCGGGAAACGGGAGTCGAACCCGCGACCCTCAGCTTGGGAAGCTGATGCTCTACCAACTGAGCTATTCCCGCCGTTACTTCCATTTCTGTCGTTACTCTCGCTGCTGTCGTATGGTGGGCGGTGCAGGATTTGAACCTGCGACTTCTTGCGTGTGAAGCAAGCGCTCTTCCCCTGAGCTAACCGCCCGAGCTTTGGCCTCGAAGGCGCGTGACAATCCAAGTCCCGCTACATCATGCGACGACTCTGCCGCCCTGAGCCCCGCTCTGTTGCCCATGAACCCATCGAGGGGATCGTTAGAGCTGTTTGTCCATCTAATGGTGCCGAGGGCGGGATTCGAACCCGCACAACCAATGAAGGTCACTAGCCCCTCAAGCTAGCGTGTCTGCCAGTTCCACCACCTCGGCTCCGTGCAGACAGCCTCAATGATACACAAACTATCGCCGCAAGTCAAGGAATCGTCCGGGAGTTTTGCCGGAGGGAATACGGTCGAGCGTTGCGCAGCAACTCATGCCTGGACCAGTCGGCGGGTGAGGTCACAGAACGCAACTTGCGGCGTACAGGCCAGTCGGTTGTCAAAGGAGGCAGTGTCGATGTTTATGAAGATCCCATGGGATGAGGTCGCTGATACTCTCGAAAGCCACATCGAGGACTTCCCCACATATGTATCCCCACTGCTTGGCCTGGCGAAGCGATATTCGCACGGCACCCGAGCTAAGATAGTAGGCAGATGAACGACCTCTTGGTGCCGCAACGGGCAATTCCGTCGGAGCGTGGGGACGGCTTGCACTGACACTCGCAGGTGAGGTACAGACCGCTCCGCGTCTCGCAGATCAGTTTGTCCGTGTCGGATACCTCGAAATCATCAGGTCCATCACTCGCCTTCATACTGCTCCGTCGTCTGCATGTCTCTCACCGATGCGTGACTGACCTCCGCAAGCCCCGCGAAACCTTGTTTTCGTGGCCCAAAAGCGTTATCATTACCCTGCAAGACCAGACTGTCTGTGAGGTGGAGCCATGAGCGATTGCTTCAGTCAGTGTGTAGTCTTCTCAGAACCCGGGCCCGATAACACGGAGAAAACCCTCGAGCTTGCCGCAGCGCGCGCCGGGCAACTCGGCATCAAGCAGTTCGTGGTCGCGACAAGCACCGGACGCACGGCACTGGCGGCGACCAAACACTTTGACGGCACGATCATCGCCGTCACGCTATCCGCCGGGCACTGGGAGACCTACTGCCCTCCCGATCCAGAGATCATAGACGAGTGCCGGGAGCAGGGCGTTGAAGTCCTCACCGGGACCCACACGCTGCTTGGCGGCATGGACGGCGCCGTAAAGTCGATCGGCTCAGTGGGGCCCGCCGAGATCATCGCGAGGACCTATTACACCATCTGTCAGGGCGCAAAGGTCACCGTAGAGTGCGCTCTCATGGCTGCAGACGCCGGTCTGCTCGACATGAGCGGTGAGCTCATATCCATCGCGGGCAGCGGCGAGGGTGCGGATACCGCGCTCGTGATCGAGCCCGCGTTCAGCAACACATTCTTCGACCTCCGCGTGAGCGAGATACTCGCAAAGCCGAGGTGAGGCGGCGGTTACGAAGGAGACGAAGGCAACGGCGGTTACACCGGTTCCAGTAAAGAGGTGCAGGGGAGAAAGTTGTACACTATCTGCGCACTCTTTAGTCCTGTCGCCTGCCGAAGATAGCCGACTAACCGCCGCTCGCGATTACGATGACCACGACACCCGAGAGCATCTTCATATACGACGCTCCTGACATCATGGGGCTGAACATCGGGTTGATAGCTCAGTTTCTATCGGAGCATCTCCCCGATACCGAGATCGAGACGAGGACAGACTTCTTCACCTTCCATCTGGGGCGATTCGATCTTCCGCAGGTGGAGGTGTTGACCGAAGAGATCGCGCCGAGGCTGGAGGAGCGTGAGGTGCATAATCTCATCTCTCCCCAATGGCGTGATGATCTCGCCCCGGTGAAGCCGGAAGACCGCGGCCTGGGCGTGGTATATCTCGCCGAGCCCCTGCAGGACGTGATGCTTCCGCTGATCCCTGAGAAGGAGCGGGGAGACAGCTACCTGCACATCGCATATATCGAGCAGTGCCTGGGGAGTTTCGAGACGGGCGAGACGGAGTTGTGCCTGCAGATCATCAAACATGGTGAGCCGACCATCATCTCGACCACCGGTTTTGTGGAGGCCCCCGCGCTGCCGCGCGAGTACCGCTTCCGCAAGGCGCAGTTGATCGCCTTCGGGATGGATGAGGCCACCGAGGATCTCGATGAGACCTTTGCTGAGAAGACACTCGCCCATGGTGACACGCGGGTCACCCACGTGGCAACGGGCTTCGCGCTGAAGGCAATCTTCCACCGCCTCTTTGGTGAAGATAGCTGCGATGATCCGAACTGCCCGCTGTATCGTGCAAGAACACACGATGAGCTATCAAGCGCACACCTGAGCGATGAGGCCGGCCTTTGCGATATGCACACGCAGATGCTCATCAGGGCGAGATCGAACCGGGACAGCCGGGGGAACTCAAAGCGACACTGAGGCGTCTATACGGCCAGAGTGAACGCACAGCCAAAAGATGGCGTGGGGGAACGGCCTCGTCGGCGAGACTTTCGTGCGTGGGAAGAGATCATGAATCTCAGAGGCAACAGAGTGTTCCGAGTATTCCGCATCGTCAACGCCTGCGTGGTGATTGGGGCAGTCGGAGCGGCTGGTGCATTATTCGGCGGCTACGTCAGCGTGAAACAGTCTCTGCCCGAAGATGTGGACTTCACGCAGTACCGAAGTCTCGGCACGACCGAGATATACTCGACAGAGCGGGCGCAGGATGGGACCGTAAGCCACACTCTGCTGGCAAGGATCGCCAAAGAGGACCGTACTCCGGTGCCTCTCTCCCATGTCCCGACCTACATGCAGCAGGCAACGATAGCCATCGAGGATGAACGTTTCCACGAGCATCGCGGCATAGACCCAAGAGGCATACTGCGCGCGGGATTGCAGAACCTCCGAGCCGGAAGGATCGAGCAGGGAGGATCTACTCTTACCCAGCAACTTGTCAAGAATGTCTGGCTCACCCAGGAGCGCACCGTCGACCGAAAGCTGAAGGAGATGCTGCTTGCGCTGGAGTTCGAGCGCGAGTACTCCAAAGATGAATTGCTCGAGATGTACCTCAACGAGGTTTACTACGGTCACGGCGCCTATGGCGTACAGTCGGCCGCCAGTACTTTCTTTGACAAGGATGTCTCTGAGCTTACCCTGGGGGAGGCGGCACTTCTGGCGGCTCTGCCGCGTCGTCCGAGTCATTACTCGCCTTACGTTGACCCTCATCGCACCAAAGAGCGGCGTCGCGTGGTGCTGGCAAAGATGGTCGAACTGGACTACATCACTCCACAGCAGGCGACCGACGCGGACAACGAGCAGATCCAGTCGCGTCTCGCGCCACGACAGGACCGCGGCATCGCGGTGCTGCGGGCGCACCACTTCACTCATCTCGTGATCCGCCATCTCGCCGAGCATCCGTCATACGGAGCCGATGCGGTCTACAGGGGCGGCCTGCGCGTCTACACCACACTTGACATGCGCCTGCAGGAGCTTGCGGAGCAGGAGCTTACGAAGCAGGTGGAGTCTCTGCGCAGTCGCGGCGGCATACGCCCCGCGCCGGTCGGCCAGGGAGCAATGGCAGCGGTAAACGTGCAGAGTGGTGACGTGCTGGCCATGGTCGGGGGCGTGGGGGATTACGAGGAAGTGCAGTTTAACCGTGCGCACCCGGGGTCGCCGGCTTACGGTCGGCAGCCGGGTTCCTCGTTCAAGCCGTATATCTTCGCGGCCGCGTACGAATCGGGGTATACGCCTCGCTCGGTGGTCAGTGGTGGGCCGATAACGATTGGGAACTGGCGTCCGACGAACTACGGTGGTGTAACGGGTGGGAATTACACGCTTGATCGGGCGCTTGCGGCGTCGGTGAACCTGGTGGCGGTTCGACTTATACAGTCGATGGGTGTGAGCAGGGCGAGGGATTATGCGTCACGGATCCTGGGCCTTCCGGAGGAACGTTTCGCTCCGTATCCATCGCTGTCGCTCGGCGTCTCGGAGCTATCTCCGCTGGAACAGGCGATAGGATTCGCCACCTTCGCAAGCGGCGGTTGGCGGCCCGATATGCGGTTCTACCACACTATCAGAGATCACACGGGCGAGTTGATAGAGTACAACCCACCGCGACAGGAGCGTGTGTTGTCGGAGCCTGCGGCGATCAGCATGATACAGGGGCTGCGCGGAGTAGTGACCGGCGGCACGGGCCGCAGGGCATCTGTCTCCGGCGTGGTCGCCTGCGGCAAGACAGGCACCACGAACAGGAATCGCGACGCATGGTGGGTGGGCTTCACACCCGACATCTCCTGCGCGATCTGGGTGGGTAACGATGACAACCATCCGATGCGCGGCGCAACCGGGGGCGTGTATGCGGCTCCCGTCTTCCGAGGCTTTGTCAGTGAGGCCGTGAAGCTGCTGGATCTCAACGGAAAGTATCCCGAAGGGTCGGGTGTGACCGGCCAGAGGCGGGCGGAGACCACCTCTGAGAGAGAAGAGGAGTCGGAGGAATCGACGCAGACGACTCCGCAGTCGGAACCGACACGCCGGGTGACAGTGTGTTCGAGTTCGGGTGGGGCGGCGACGCCTCACTGTCCAGACACTGTAGAGCGCTATGTCTCGCACACAGCGGTTCCAGGTCCCTGCACGGCGCACACGCGGGACCGACCATCGCGTCCCGCTACGAGTTCGCCTGCGCCCAGCAGCCCCGCTCCTGAGAGAGCCACCACGAGTGTGACTGTATGCGCATCTTCCGGGCAGCAGGCGGGGCCCTACTGTCCGGACACGGTGGAGCGCTCTTTCGCGGCGGGAGAGGCGCCGTCGGGAACATGCGGCAGTCACGGTGCTTCCCGGCCGGAGACACAGCCCGCTCCGGAGCCGGAACCTGCTTCAGAGCCGGCCCCGGACGCCGATTCCGCTCCGGAGCCCGGACCAGAACCTGAAGCCTCCGCGGAGATGAGCGATCCTGCAGATGCCAGCAATGGAGCGGAAGACTGATGCCCGAGGGCACCTTCCACGAGGCGGACCGCGGCGTAGTACATCCTGAGCGATCATCGAGGACTGGAGTGCAGTGACAGGATTCGACCTCAGACTGAAGATACTTGGTCTGTTCATAGGCGTACTTCTGGTCACTTTGACCGGACGCCTGTGGGTGCTTCAGCTTACCCGGTGGATTGATTTCCAGGAGCAGGCTCTACAGAACCGCACCTCGATCGTAACCACACCTGCCCCTCGTGGTCTGATATACGACAGACACGGACGCGTGCTTGCCGAGAATCGGCCGAACTGGCGGCTGGTGGTCACCCCGGCGATGCTTCCGAACAGTTCCTCTGAACGCGAGGATATCGTGCGCTGCCTCGCGAGCATACTGCGGGATCACGACGTTAGCACGACCGACGTGCGGAACGCGATCGACGAGGCATGTGCCTCGGGACGCAGTGTGAAGCCGACGCCTCTGGGATCTTTCGCAGACAATCTGCCTCTCGAGATTGTGGCGCAGATTGAGGAACGGAGCCTCGATCTTCCCGGAGTAGAGGTGGCGGAGTATTTCCAGCGTCACTATCCCTACGGCGATCTCGCAGCCCACGTTATTGGATACGCACGCCCGATCAACAGCGAGGAGTATGAGCGCTGGAGGGACCTGAAGTATCCCGTAATCGGGCCAGACGAGGAAGAGGTCGAGCGGAGAGCACTGGCGCCGTGGGATCACGATCCTGTCTATCGGTCCGACTCCAACTTCGGCAAGTCAGGAGTAGAGGCTGGTTACGAATTGGATCGAGCCGCCGATCCGATCGTGCCGATACTCAAGGGTCGTCGGGGGATGCTTGTTTATGAGGTGGATGTACACAACAGACCGATTCGCCTGCTCAGAGAGGAGCGGGTCCCCGAGCAGGGGGCGGGGGTCTATCTTACACTTGATCTGGATCTGCAGGGGGTTGCGGAAGAGGCGGTTGAGGCTGCGGTCGGGGGAAGGTTGACCGGCGCTGCCGTATTGATGGACGTGAACACCGGTGGAGTACTTGCGATGGCGTCGAAACCAAGCGTCGACCCGAATAAGTGGGTGCGCGGCTTTTCCAGTGAAGAGTACCAGAGATATGCGAACGATCCACGCCATCCGTTCATGAACAAAGCGATCTCAGGAACGTACCCTCCTGGATCGATCTTCAAGATGGTCACCGCGCTGGCCGGGCTGGAGACCACCGATGTCTCTCCACATGAAGCCCATCTATGTCGGGGCAGGATAGGGATACGTGGCGGAGGTTCCGTCTGGTATCACAACTGCTGGACAGATCACAATGCCCGGATAGATATGTGGGAGGGCATCGCCCAGTCGTGTGACATCTACTTCTACGAACTGGTGCGCAAGGCGGGCACAACATCAGATGCGATTGCGGAGTACGGGAGACTGTTCGGGATGGGTTCCGCCACTAACTGCGGGCTTCCCGCTGAGGCCGAAGGACGAGTTCCAGATCGAGAGTGGAAAGCGGACTACCTCGACGAGGACTGGTACACCGGGGACACCTTCCAGTATTCGATCGGGCAGAGCTTCCTTCGGGTCACGCCACTGCAGATGGCGGTGATGACCGCGGCGATCGCAAACGGTGGCAGGGTGATATCGCCACGACTGGTGAGAAAGATCGAATGGCCGCAGTACATGCAGCGTGGCCCCACCCTGTTTCAAGCCGAGGAGATTCGGCGCCTGGAGATCGATCCGGACCACTTCCGCATCGTTCAGGAGGGCATGAAGCGGGTCGTGTACGGCGAGCGAGGAACGGCGCGTGCGCTGCAGGACCTTGACTTCACCGTCGCCGGCAAGACCGGCTCGGCACAGTTCGATCTCGATAAGAAGACACATGCGTGGTTCGTTGCCTACGCTCCCTACGAGAATCCGCGCTTTGCCGTCTCGGTACTGATAACGGAGGCCGGAAGCGGTGGGGAGATCGCCGGACCGGTTGCGGCGACTATCCTGGAGGCGGCGATGGAGAAGTACGGCGACGGCAGCACACTTGATGAGCCTTACCTGGTGCCGGACGAGCCGCTCGCGCCCGAGCTTGACGTTGCAGCGGCTTCGGAACCGTCCCGCGCTGACAGCCCCCACGACGGCTGAGTCGATTCCACGCATAGCGCCTGCTTCTGTGCCGATCCCTCAGAGCTACCAGGAAATGTACCTCGCAGGCAGGACCGCACGCGAATTCGGATGGGATTATCACCTCAAGAGAGGGCTTTTCGCGGGTTCGGCGAATACACAGCATAATCCGGTCCCGCGCAGGCAGATGCCGCCGGTCAGTTGCGGTGCTGTTTCGTTGATCTGCCGCCGGGGATGAAGCTCAACGATCGCGTGCGTATCTCATGGTCTCGCATCAGCGCGGACGCGATCATGTCATGTCGAGGAGAATATGATGCGCGAGTTGATTGACGACATACTCAGCGAGGCGACGAAGCGGGGCGCAGATTTCGCGGACCTGCGCGTCACCGAAGGTGAGGGCACCTCGGTGGCGGTCGAGGACGGTCAGGCCGACAGGATCGCATCCTCGAAGATCTCAGGGGCGGGCCTGCGCGTTCTAGTGGACGGGTCGTGGGGGTTCGCTCCGACCAACACGGTTACGCGCCGGGAACTGAGGCGCTGTCTCGACGACGCGCTGGCGATGGCGCGCGCGGCATCGGATCATGTCACAGACCCCGGCATGGTCGCGGAGATGGAGCCTGTCGAGGCCACGGTGGAGGCGGAGGCGCAGATCGATCCGCGGGACGTGTCGCTTGCCGACCGGGTGCAGCGCATCTTCGAGATCGAACAGGTTGCGCGTGAGCGCGATGATCGCGTGGTAAACTGCAATGCGAGTTACCGCGATGGCGCCGGCAGCCTGATCGTGGCAAACACGTTCGGTACCTTCATCGAGCAGGAGGCGATCCGCTGCGCGGTGACGCTGATGACCACCGCTCAGAGTGGTAATGTGCGTCAGTTTGCCCATGAGAGCGAGGCGCGTCCCGGTGGCTATGAGATCATTGAGGGCATCGATCCGGACGAGTGGGCCGGATCGGTGGCGGACAGGGCGCTGGCGCTGCTGGACGCGGTGCCCGCGCCAGCGGGTAAGTTCGACGTGATCATCGACCCGCGTGTCTGCGGCCTGCTGGTGCATGAAGCTTTCGGACACAACGCGGAGGCCGACGCTGTCTGGGCGGGTGAGTCGATCCTGGCGGGCAAGGAGGGCACGCAGGTCTGCTCCGAGCTTGTGACGATTGCGGATGATCCCACAATCGAGGGATGCAACGGCTCCTTCCGCTACGATCATGAGGGGGTTCCCGCTCGCCGCCATGAGATCATCCAGGATGGTGTGCTGGAGGGCTATCTGCACAGCCTCGAGACCGCAGCGAGGATGGGCCTGGAGCCCAACGGTTGTGCGCGGGCGCAAAACCACCAGAATGAGCCGATCGTGCGAATGAGCAACACCTTCATCGAGGCGGGGGATGAAGCCCTTGAAGAGATGATGGCGGAGACCGACGGCGGGTTGCTGCTGAAGGGCGGTTACTGGGGCTACGTCTTCACCGCGCGTGGGCAGTTCACGTGCAATGTCGAGAACGCATGGACGATCGAAAACGGAGAGCCGGCTCAACATCTGCGCAACGCGTCCTTCGCGGGCCTGACACTGGAGATGCTCTCGCGGGTGGACATGGTCGGTGACGAGGTCAGTTTCGACCTCGGAGGGATGTGCGGGAAGGGCGGACAGCGGATGGCTGTCGATGCGGGCGGGCCCTACCTGCGTATCCGGGACGTTGTAGTTGGTGGCCAGCAACAGACGGGGAGAGGCGAGTAATGAGCGAACTGCTTGATCTTGCACAGGCTGCGGTTGAGGCTGCACAGGCCGCAGGCGCTGACTGCTGTGACGCATACTGCTCGGATTCCACCGAGGTCTCCGTGGAGGTTGAGAACAGCAGCATCAACTACTGCGCCACCGTACGCGATCAGGGTCTCTCGGTGCGGGCCTATCGCAACGGAGGGCAGGGCTTCGCCACGGTGCAGCAGTTGAGCCTGGAGAGCGCGCGAGAGTGCGCTCGCAGGGCCGTAGAGATGGCAAAGGCCGCCCATCCCGATCCGGATTTCGTGCGTCTTCCAGATCCTGGAGAGGTGGAGGAGGTACCCGAGCTTTTCGACGAGGAGCTTGCGGGCCTCGACGCTGGAGCATTCGTGCAGTGGTGCGCGCGCGGCATCGAGGAGGCGCATGCGGTAGCCGATGACGCTATCGTGCAGGGGGGAGCGGGAGTCGGTTGGGGTGATTCGGCACTGGCAAGCTCCACCGGCATCGCGGTGGCGCGCCGAGGCAGCTCCGCGGGTATCAGCTTCTTCGTGATCGTCAATCGTGATGGAGACGTCGGCACCTATTTCGAGCAGGATATGGCCCGTCGTCTGGCCGATCTTGAGCCTGAGGGGATCGGAGAGCAGGCGGCGCGGGATGCGCTCGATCAACTCAGTTCCCGGCCGGTTCCCACCGCACGGGTTCCGATCATCCTTGGCCCGTTGGCGACGATGACTCTGGTCGGCTCAGTGATCGGCGCCGCCGACGCCGATGGGGTGCAGCGCAACCGCCGATGGCTGGCCGGGCGCGAGGGAGAAGAGATCGCTTCAAGGCTTCTGACGGTTCGCGAGGAGCCGCTGGTCCCCGCCGGACTACGTTCTTCGGAGTACGATGGTGAGGGTGTGCCGCGAGAGCCGCGAAGGCTGATCGATGCGGGGGTACTCACCACATACCTGCACAACTCGTACACGGCCCATAAAGCCGACGTAGAACCGACCGGACATGCATCGCGAAGCGGATACTCCTCCAGTGTCGGAATAGGTCCGAGCAACCTGCAGGTGGTGCCGGGCGAGAAGACTGAGGCGGAGTTGATCTCAGGGGTTGATGAGGGCATCTACGCAGCCTACGCGGGCATCGCCCCCAACAGTGTCACTGGCGAAGTCTCCACCACCATAGACTTCGGCTTCAGGATCGAGAACGGAGAGCTTACCACCCCGCTCTCCACCACTCTGATCGGCAGCACGGGTGAGGAGCTTCTCGGCGGCATCGATGGGATCTCCAGCGACTACCGCGAGGAGCCGGGCATAATCCTGCCGAGCATGCGCATCGCCTCGGTTCAGGTGGCGAGCGAGGGTTAAGCTGCCCGCGCCTCGATACGGAGTCCCAGGATCGTCACGTAATCTCGCCTGAGTACGCAGCATCACCTGGAGCAAGGAAACGGGACGCATATCTCGCGGTGCCGAGCCACCCTCTTTCATCGCAGGAGGACAGCGCGTGTAGTGCCATGCCCTGTACTCGGTGCCTGCCTGTCGAACAGCACACTCCCGTTGCGAGTTCCACTCAGTGGGACCTTACTGTTTTCGTCTCAAGCCACTGCCGCGAGGAAGGTTTGTTCAGGTCTTCCTGCGGAATACACCGGTGCCCGACCGCACGAGATCGCGAGATGCAAACGGGGGGCAGGTGAGGTGACCCGGGTGTACCTATCGAAGTTGATCATCATTCTGTCCATCCTTGGCGGCATCGCAGGCTGGTTCCTCGAGGCATTCCTGCAGGCGTACGCATTTGGTGAGGTTCGCTTCATTGACACCCTGATACTCGATGTATCTGCAGTAGAGGCAGCCCATCGAGCGCCCCGGCTTCTGCTCATCATCGGCTTCGGTCTCGTAGTGGCAGCAGTACAGCGGGCTCGCGAGCGCGGGCGGCGTTTCCATCGCGCTGTAGTTCAAGCCATGGGAGATGGGCTCGTGCGAGTCGATATGGAAGGGAATCTATCCTGGGCGAATGACGCCTTCGCAGAGATGCTCGGCCGCGCGCCCTCGGATGTGTCCGGGAGACTTCTGACCGACTTTGCCACCGACGATTCGCAGGAGACGCTGCGCGAGATACTGCACCCCGGTGAGGATCAGCGAGGCGTCGAACGTGAGGTGCAGTTTCTCAGCGCCGACGGCTGTAGAATCACCACGCTGACCCGATGCATTGTCCCGAAAGGAGGGGAGGAGGCCAACGCGGGTTGCTTCTGCGTGGTCAGGGACATAACCGATCGCAGGATCGCTGAAGATAGTATCGGACGCGCTGAAGCGGTTATCCGCCATCTCGTCGAGGCCGGCGGTAGCGCAGCGGGCCTGCTGGCACCGGATGGCACGGTGCTTGTTGCCAACGAGGCGTTCGCCCGGATGCTTGACAGCAGCGTGGAAGATCTGGAGCAGACATCGATATTCGATCATATGGACGAGGATGTCGTGGAGCGCCGGAGGGACAGGCTGGAGGAGATCATGCGCGGTGGGGAGCCGCTATCCTTCCAGTATCGCCTCGAAGAGAGATGGTTAGAGCATCATGTCTATCCGGTGCTGGACGATGATGGCGCTGCCATCTACGCTGCGGTAGTTGCCCATGACATCACGGAGAGGCAGGAGGCCGAACTCAAACTGCGTCAGCAGGCGCGGATCATCGGGCAGACGCAGGACATAATTCTGGTGACTGATCTGGAGGGTAAATTCGTTGATGTGAACACCGATGATGAGGCAATTCTCGGGATGCCCCGAGAACAGTTTCTCGAGATGTCGATCTTCGATGTCGTGGACAGGCCGCGGGAGCAGGAGAAACTGTTGGAGCAGATCATTGAGACGGGATCGTGGCGGGATGAGGTGGTTGCGCCCGGAGCTGACGGCGAGGAGTTCATCTTCGACTGCAGGACCTTTGTGCTGGAGGATGAGGAGGGCAGTCCCGAGTGGCTTGTGGGTATCGCCCGGGATGTGACTGAGAGCAGGAAGACCGAGCGGAAGCTCCGACAGCAGGCGCGGATCATCGAGGAGACACATGACATAATCCTTATCACTGATCTCGAGGGGAACATCGTTGATGCGAACCAGGCGGAGGCGGAGGCGCTCGGCATCCCGCGGGAGGACTTGCTCCAGATGACCGTCTTCGATCTCGGCGGTGATCCCGCGGTGCAGCGTGAGATACTGGATCAGGCTGTTGCGACCGGGAGGTGGCGGGGCGAGGTGGTCAACCGTGCCGCAGACGGCGGTGAGCGTTTGCTTGACTGCCGGGTGTTCCTGCTCGAAGACGAAAAGGGAAGACCGTGGAGGGTGGTGGGGATATCGCGGGATATCACCGCGCGCAGGCGGGCGGAAGAGCAGGTCGAGCACGCGCTGGAGCAGCGCCGGATGATCATGGACGCGATGTCCGAGGTGATATTGGTTCAGGATACTGAGAATACGGTCATCATGGCGAATCGCGCGGCGGCGGAGTCGCTCGGCATGAGCGAAGAGGAGATGATCGGGCGTAAGTGCTACGAATTGTGGGGGAAGGCGGATGAGCGGTGCGAAGGGTGTCCGGTGAACCAGACCCTGCGTACGGGCGAAGGGTGTTCGGGCGAGAAGACCACACCGGACGGGCGTGTGTGGGAGATCTCGGCGGACCCTGTGTTTCGAGACGGAGAGATGGTGTCCGTTGTTGAGGTCGCGAGGGATGTCACGGAACGGAGGCGGCAGGATAAGAAGATCGCGGAACTCGCGCAGTTCCGCCAGTCGCTCATCGATCAGGCCAACATATGGGTGCAGGTGATCGACTGCGATACTCAGGTGCTTCTGTGGAATCCGGCGGCTGAGGAGATCACCGGTTACAGTTCGGATGAGGTAGTGGGGAGCAGCGACGTATGGCGGAAGCTCTATCCCGATCCGGACTACCGCAGAAGTATTCTCAGCCTCAATGGTGAGATCATCGAGGAGGGGCGGATCATTGAGGATCTCGAGACCCCGATAAGGGCCAGTGACGGGACAGAACGGATCATATCCTGGAACTCGCGGCGCCTGATTGATCCATCGGGGGAGCCCGTTGGAGCCCTCGCGGCAGGTCGTGATGTCACCAGGCGTCGCCAACTCGAGGAGCAGCTTCGCCAGAGCGCGAAGATGGAGGCGGTCGGGAGACTTGCGGGCGGCATTGCCCACGATTTCAACAACCTGCTGACGGCAATCCTCGGCAACGCCGAACTACTTGCGAATTCCGGGCATCATGAGGTCGAAGGGGAGCTTATCGAAGAGATACGCGTGGCGGCCACCCGGTCGGCAGATCTTGTCGACCAGCTTCTCGCCTTCAGTCGCAAGCAGGTAATTCAACCGGAGATGCTTGATCTCAACGAGATCGTTGCCGAAATTGAGCCGTTGCTCACGCGACTGCTCGAGGAGAATATCGCAGTTGTCACGAATCTCGACCCTGATCTCGGCTCGATCAGGGCGGATAGCACTCAGATTCATCAGGTGCTGATGAATCTGGTGGTGAACGCGCGGGACGCGCTTCCGGAGGGCGGCAGAATCAGCATAGAAACGGAAAATACGCATATCGATGCCGCCTACGCCGAAGCGCATCCGGAAATCGATCCGGGTTACTACGCAATGCTTGCGGTCAGTGACACCGGTATCGGCATGGACTCGGAGACACAGAAACGCATCTTCGAGCCGTTCTTCACCACCAGAGGGCGCAACGAGGGGACAGGCCTCGGCCTTTCAACTGTGTACGGCATTGTGAAGCAGAGCGGGGGACACATCACGGTGTATAGCGAGCCGGATGCAGGCACCACGTTCAAGGTTTACCTGCCGCTGATCGAGGATTCGGTGGCGAAAAGTGCCCCGGAAGAGAGCCTGGAGGCAGTCATTGCCGATCGGGCCACCATCCTCGTGGTCGAGGATGAGGAAGCGGTGCGCAGAATGATTGTCAGAGTGCTTGAAGCGCAGGGGCATGAGGTGCTCGATGCGAGCACCGGGGAAGAGGGGATAGAGGTAGAGGCGGTGCATGAAGGCGCGATCGACCTGATCGTAACCGATGTCGTGATGCCCGGCATGACCGGTGTGGAGATGGCCGAGGCTATCGCTGACAGGCGTCCGGAGACACCGGTGCTCTTCCTGTCCGGCTACACGGACAGCGCGCTTGTGCACAACGGAATGGTAGAAGCTGAGATCGAATATCTACATAAGCCCTTTGCAGCGGAAGCGTTTCTGCGGAAGGTGCAGCATATACTGCGCGGGCACTCGAATGGTTGAGGATTCCCCGATGGTGCGCAGCCAATGCAGAACGACATGACGCACTGAGTATCCGGAGTAACCGCTGGGGTGTGCCGCCGACAGACAAACGTAGCGGGCCCGGCACGTCGCCTTTGAAGCGACCATCGGCCGGGCCCGGTGGGATCCCGCTCACTCCGGCAGGATGTAGAAGTTATCGAACCAGAACTCCTGCCCCTCATCCTCGGTCCAGTCGCAGTAGAACTGGGCGCGGTATAGATGCGTCACCTCCGGCGTGTGCTCGCGGATTGCGCGCAGGTCCACCTCCGCCTCATGCCACTGCCCGTCGTCGATAAGCTCCACCATCGGGACCTCGGCGAAGCCGCCACTGCGGTGCTCCTCCGTGGCCGCGAGGATCCACCCCGACGGCATGTCCTCCGCCGGGAAGGGCATTACCACCAGCGCCACCGGCACACCCTCGGGGATGCGATACTCGAAGCTGATGGTCGGGTAGCGGTCAAGCTCCCAGACGCCGGGCGCGACCTGACCGGCGGTGCGGTTACGCTTGCGCTCCTCGTAGAAGATGTGCTTGCAGCGGCCCTCACCGTCCTCGCGCTCTACGTTCGCGAAGCCGGTCTGATGGCCGCGATAGAACTTGAACTGATAGCCCCATTCGGTCTCGCGCGTCTCCTCCTCGAAGTCGCCCGCCACCAGCGGCGCATCGGGCGGCAGTGGCTCCTCGACGCCGACGAACACCGTCTCGACCGAACGCTCGCCGTTGTCGAACTCGGCGCGCGCCACCACCGCATGATCGCCCGTCTCGTCCCACGCGCGCTCGGGCTCAAGGTCGGTAGAGTAAGTCCCGTCGCGGAAGTCCCAGCGCACCGAGGTTACCGTCTTTCCCAGCGGATCGATGCTGAAGCGCACCGTCTCCCCCGGCGCCGGATAGGTGGGTTCGGCGCGCGCGATGAAGCGCGCGGGATGCTCCGCGCCGAACTCGTAGGCGCCAAGGTCGGGCGCCTCGCCCGCCCACGGCAGGCTGACCGGCATCCCCTCGGTCCAGGTCATATCGCGGTCGAGGTGCAGGATCGCGGGCTGATCGTAACGCAGTTCGACGCGCTCGATGCGGGCGAGGTTGTCGCCCTCCCCGATCGCGATCCAGT
>PXBW01000050.1 GCA_003566775.1 candidate division WS1 bacterium | reverse complement strand
TCTCACGTGTTGCGCTCCAGAGAGTGAACTCAGTGTGGGGCTGTTCGTGCGGTGCATCCGAGATTGTCAGGTGCCTCATGTGCTCTTCGGGGCATTCGAGCTTGAGGCCGAGTGCCTCGCTGTGTGAAAGTATGTCATCGGGGACAGGCTGAGGCGGACCGATCCAGATGTACAGTGTAGGGAAGCGATCCGGCGCGATCTCCGGTCCCTGATCGGGTCGCGCGCTGTGAACAGTCGCGCGGGGCACGACGACCACGAGGTTTCCCGCGAGATCGTTGGATACGCCCACGATCGGGCCATCGCTGAAGCCCATGTTCTCGATTTCCTGTCTCAATTCCTGAACGGGCAGAGGACTTCGGTGGCCCGCACCGGAGACCGTCTGATCCGAACCCTCCGCGACCAGAGCAATGAGAACCAGCATCCATGCGGCCAGCAGTCCCCAGAGATATCCTCGGATACGTCGCCCGCACCGGTCTTTCTCTCGTAAGCCCGAGAACAGGTAAAGGGGCATCAGCATGAGTGCCGCAAAGAGCCAGCGGGCTTTGATGGCCGAGAGACCGATTACAAAGCCTCCGACTGTAGAGAGAGCGAGGCCGAGGAGCATCTGCAGGGCAAGTAACCTGCGCTCGTCCTCCTCCGGCTTGAGAAAGCGCTTTGCGCCGTAGAGGGTCGGAAAGACAAGCAGCGTGACCAGCACGAGCGGTTGAGGTAGCGCCAACGCTGAGGCCGCAGTGGCGGGAATGACCAGCAACCGCTGTGCCGGGCTGTCCGGCTCAGCCTGTCTGGTCGCGGTGCTTCCTACGGCAAGCTCCCGGTCGGGCGCGAAGAGCCATTGTGAATAGTAGGGGGCGCAGATTATGGCGGTCAATGCCAGAGCCGGTATGAGTCGCCGGTTGAAGATCGGCCGATACGATTCGATGAGCCAGGCCGCGGCGAAGAGTGAGATGGCGAAGACCGCGAAGTTGTACTTCGCCATCATACCGCAGCCCATGGCGAGACCGATCAAGCCGTAGGACCACCACGAGTTGGTGCGGATGGCTGCGATAAACGCAAAGAGCAGCACCGCGATCGCCGCTGAGGCGAGAGTGCTGTGGGTCAGGTTATTGTGTGTGTACCAGGCGTATTGGTAGAACAGCAGGTAACTGCCGAGAGCCAGTATGACCCCGGTCTTTCGCTTCAGAAGCGCACAAGCGGAAAGAAGCAGCCCTGCATACATGATGAACAGCAGTGAGTAGCGGACAAGGCCGGCGGCCAGCGCTCCGGGACCAACAATGCGCGTGACGCCGTGGAGGAGCCAGGTGTACATCGGTGGTTGATGGAAGCCGTAGGTCCACGACCATTCCTGTGCCCACAGCGTCTGCTCTGCATCATCCCACGGGAGAGTTGGAGGCAGCAGCAGTCGCAGCAGAAGATGCACTGTGCAGTAGGCGAAGATGATTCCAAGTGCCTGCAGGCGGAAGCGTCTCGAGTGATGGAAGAGAGGAACGCCGCTCATCAGTGTATCATTCGCTTCGTCTCATCAGTATCGCGCGACGGCAGTGCCGCATTCGTCGGCGTCATTATTCCGCATAGCGGGCAGTATTGCAAGGGGCGGAGGCCATGATTGCCTTGCCCCGGCACCGAACCGCCGAACGCAGCAATGTGTGACTACCGTAAAGAAGGCGAGACCTCCCCCGGCGTCTGTCTGCCACTCAGGAAGCGATCGATCCTGCACGTGCCGGAGGAGGCTCCGTTGAACTCAACTCAGACGACTATCCCGGATCTGTGGGGTCGGGATGGCCCCAGAAGCGTCGCTGGGTCTCGCCATCACCGAGGATCGAGTATGTCTGCAACCACTTGGCATGTCCGTCGGCAAAGCCGAAGTTGGCTCCTCCATTGTGACGGGTGGCAACCATGTTGGTGTCGTCGTGGATGCCGTCCGCCCAGTGTGGACCACAGTATAGCCAGCGCCAGCGCGCCGCATTGCTGTCACCGAAGATCATGAACTCGGACGGATACGTAATCTCCGCCAGTGACAACAGGTGACCGCGCTCGAGTCGGTAGGGGGCATGAGGGTAGTTCCAGCCGTAGCCCATAGTCTGTGCTCGGGCTGAGGGGCAGGTGAAGATATCCCAGTTCATCACATATGGGTGGATCATGTCGTACCAGAAGTAATCGGGCGCGTCGTCCAGTGAATTCCACGCGGTTGTGAGTAGCTCATCGTAGTCCTGAGCGTACATGTGCAGGGCGAAGGCTATCTGCCTGACATTGCTCAAGCAGGCCGTCTGTCGCGCCCTCTCTCGGGCACGCGCGAACACCGGGAACAGGATGGCCGCCAGGATCGCAATGATCGCGATCACTACCAGCAATTCGATCAGCGTAAAGCCCTTCTTCATCTCATGACACCTCCAGAGGCTATTAAGATGCCGCACTGAGATATGATTCACGCCGCCGGCAGCAAGCACCTCCTATTGCGCACTTAATCTATCGAGAAATTCCCCGAAGACCCCAGAGACGCAGTCAGTGAGACAGTTACTCGGCCGCAGACGGCTGCTCGGCCCTCGGTTCGAATTTCAGCGCCACGGAGTTGATGCAGTGGCGCAGTCCCGTGGGATCCGGGCCATCACTGAAGACATGTCCGAGATGACCGCCGCAGTTGGCGCAGAGAATCTCGGTGCGGATCATCCCGTGGCTGCGGTCCTCGCGCTCGACCAGCGCATCCTCGGAGATCGGGCGGGTGAAGCTCGGCCAGCCGGTGCCCGAGTCGAACTTGTCCGCGGAATCGAACAGTTCGTTGCCGCAGCCGGCGCAGTGATAGATGCCGTCCTCGTGCGCCTCGTAGTACTCGCCGGAGAACGCGCACTCGGTGCCACCCTCGCGCAGCACGCGATACTGCTCCTCGGTAAGGCGCTCGCGCCACTCTTCGTCGCTCAACTGAAACGGGAACTCGTGCTCTGCCATCTCCTGTCCTGCCTCCTCGGACTGCTCTTGCGGCGCGACGCAGCATTCATTGCACTCATGTTCGGGAGCGGCGATCATCACCGTTCCGGCGATCGCCACCAACGCGGCCATCAGCCATGCCACACGTCCCGGCATCTCGCCCCACCTCGCTCAGAGTTTATGACATTAGATGGAATCATTCACCGCTATGACGTCCGGCCGGGGCGAAATGTTGCGCCCTCGATCACTCCGCGGGCCGGATAACTACCTCATCGAGTCCGAACCAGTGTCCCTCGACGACGTTCGCACGTGGTGCCGCGTCGAAGCGGATCGCGTGCAGCACCTCAACATCCGGGAAGCGCTCTCGGATCAGAGAGGCCTCAATCGTGATCTCATGCCACTGCTCGTCATCATACAGGACCGCATCGCTGACGATCATCTCCGGATTGACTTCGGCGGCGGGACTGGCCGCCACGCAGACCTGCCGCTGCCCGTCCTCGGGCGTCCAGAAAGTCTGCAGGTAGAGCGCCACCGGCGTCCCCTCGCCCACGCGGTAGCGCAGCGTTGCGGTCGGGTAACGTTCGATATCCCACTCAATCTGGTAGCAGCGCATGCTCAGCCCGCCCTCGTCTCCCGGTGAGAAGATGCGAATCCAGCCGGTGCCGTCGGGTTCGAGCATCTGCTCCCACTCGTTGGGTTGAGGGCGACGATGATACCAGCGCCAGTCCCAGTCACTGTCGGCGGCGTCGAAGGTCGAGTGCAGCAGCGGCGCACCGTCGTCCGGCTCACTCACCACCACGTAGCCGCTCGCGACCAACTCCCGCCCCTCGGCATCGATCGCCCGGAGCCGCACCGCGTAATCGTTCGGCTGCTGGTAGCTGTGCGTGACCTCTCTACCCTCAGCTTCGGTGCCGTCGCCGAGTATCCATCGGAAGCGCGTCGGCTCGAAGTCGCCACGCGCCACGGCGATAAGCGTCACCGGTTCGCCGGGCCTCGCCTCGAATGGTTCGACCGCTATCTGAAGGCTCGCGCGACCGCCACCGTGCTCGTACGCGCCGATGTCGGGCGCCTCTCCCGCCCACGGCAGGCCGACCGGGTCGCCGTCATTCCAGCGCACGGTTCGATCAAGCACCAGTTGGCGCTCATCGAGGCGCACCTCGACCACGCGCGCGGTCCGATCCGGCTCACCGACTGCTATCAGGTCGCCCTGCTCGCCGGTAACGCCGAAGCCATCGTAGAAGAAGTACGGGTCTTCAACGACGATGACAGTGCCTTCACCGGCGCCGACCGCGCGAGTGAGTTGCATTCCCGCGTCGATAAGCGGGCTGCCATCACGCAGCGCATGGTCGAATGACTCTATGTCGACGAAGCCCGGATCGCCACTCATGTTCGCGGCAAAGCGCTCGCCATGCTCCTCACGATAGGCGTCGGACTGCGCTTGTGCCACGCTCCAGGCCTGCCTGTGATCATAGATCACGGCATCCTCGCCCGCGCCGCGTCCGTAGAAGCAGTTGCTGAGCACCCGCACCTGTTCCGCGGGGCCGCCGGTCAGGCTGAGTTGGCGCCCCCTCCCATGCGGGTCGTTGCGCGAGAACACGTTGTTGGCGAAGACAATGTTGTCCACCTGGGTCTCGTGACCGCTGTGAACCATCATGCCGAACGAATAGTTGCGGTCGAAGACATTGTTGTAGAGCCTCACGTCGCGGAACCACAGGGTCTCGCGATACGGACTGCCGTTCACCGGGCCGCCCCAGTTGCGGAAGATGCGGTTGAAGCGGAATATCCCGCGATCGAAGAGGCACTTGCCCATCGGATCTGCGGATCTTGCGCCATGATAGGCGTAGGTGATGATGTTGCCCTCGAAGAGGACGTCGCGGGCGCTGAAGAACTCGAAGTTGCGCCCCCACTTGCAGTGGAAGACATTCCCGCGCACTACCACCCAGCGGTTCGATTCATCGGGGAAGAACTGCAGCGGCGAATGACGGGCGCGCGAGATCGAGTTACCTTCGACCAGCACATGCGAGGAGTTGGCGAAGCGCGCCATGTTGAAGTCGGCCTTGCGCAGGGTGCTGTCGACCAGACGTACCTGCTCGCAACCGTCCACGAGGAACGGCATTCCCGAGGGCTCGCCCTCCATCACGCAGTTGCTGATAGTGATCTCCCGCGAATTACGCGCCAGCAGCCAGCGACCGGGCGGATCGGGGCGGATGTCGAGGCCCTCGACCACTATGTGCTCGCGGTCCTGAATGTCGATCGCGTACGCTTCGGGGCCATCGCCGGTGAGTGTGACTGTCCGCGGCTGCTCCGCGCGCAGGACTATGGCGGCCTCGGCGGTACCGGACTCCTCCGGTGAGAACACGCCCGGATAGCTGCCCGGCAGAAGCGTTATAGTATCGCCGGGACCGGCGCTCAACGAGGCGCGGCGAAGCGTACGCCAGGGCTGTTCGCGGCTGCCGGTCCGGGCATCGCCGCCGTCAGGCGAGACGAAATACTCAGCCGAATGGGCCGGAACGGTCATGGCGAGCAATATGGCGCAGAATGCGACGGTAGCGGGCTTCATTGCCGGTTCCTCCTGTGCGGGCGTTATCCCCATCAGCACGGCAACGATGCTCCTGGAACTGTCAGAACCATCCGATCGATTCGCCGGAGATGTCCTGGATGACGTTCTTGAAGCGGGTGTAAGTTAGCAGGCCCTCGAAGCCGCGCTCAACGCCGGTGCCGGACTGCTTCCAGCCGGGGAAGGGGCTCTGCGGATAGACCTGGTTGTAAGTGTTAATGTACACGGTGCCCGACTGCAGCGCCGCGGCCATGCGCCGGGCGCGGTCGGCGTCAGTCGTGAACACGCCGGAGCCAAGGCCGTAGATGGTGTCGTTGGCGATCTCCACCGCGTCGGCCTCGTCCTCGAACGGAATCGCGACCAGCACCGGGCCGAAGATCTCATCGCAGGAGACGGACATCTCGTTGCTGCAGTCGGTCAGCAGCGTGGGGCGCACGAACCAGCCGTCCGCAAGCTCCGGGTCATCGGGGACATTCCCTCCCGCGGCGATGGTCGCTCCGGCCTCCTCGCCCGCGCGCACGTAGTGCATGATCTTCTCGAACTGCTCCTCGCTGACGATCGCGCCGAGTTGCGTGTCCGGGTCCATCGGATCGCCGACGATCAGCGAATCGAGCTTCTCCGCCACCGCGGCGCAGATATCGTCGTAGATGCCGCGCTGCACCAGCAGGCGCGTTCCGGCAATGCAGTTCTGCCCGTTATTGAGCAGCAGGCCGAATACCGCTCCGGCGACCGCCTGGTCGAAGTCGGCGTCCTCGAAGACGATGTTGGGCGACTTGCCACCAAGCTCCATCGAGGTGTCCACGATGTTGTGCGCCGAGAGTTCGATCACGCGGCGGCCCACCTCGGTGGAGCCGGTGAAGCTGACCATCTGCACGCGCCGATCCGTCACTATCGCCTCCCCGACCACGCCGCCCGGTCCGGTGATGACGTTGAGCGCACCGGCGGGGAGACCCGCCTCGGCGAAGCACTCGCAGACCAGCGAGGTGGTCATCGGGGTGATCGACGCGGGCTTGAGCACGATCGAGTTGCCCACCGCAAGTGCGGGCCCGATCTTCAGCATCGCCAGGAAGAGGGGAAAGTTCCACGGGGCGATGCCGCCCACCACGCCGTAAGGGTCTCGCAGGGAGAAGTCGACCTGGGCGCCATTGGGGATCGGAATGGTCTCGCCAACGGCGGCGTCGGTTACGGAGGCATACCAGCGCAGGTAGTTCACTGCGGCGCCGACGTCGATGCCCGTGGACTCAGTGATCGGCTTGCCGACGTCGAGGGTCTCGAGTTCAGCGAACTCGTCGGTGCGTTCTTCGATCAGGTCCGCGGCCTGCGCGAGGATCGCGGAGCGTTCGGCACAGGTCATCGCTCCCCAGTCGCCGTCGAACGCTCTCTGCGCCGCCTCGCAGGCGCGCCGCACGTCCTGTGCACCACCTTTGGCGACGGTCGCAACCACCTGCTGATTAGCCGGATTGATGCTCTCGTAAGTCTCTCCGCTAGCGGCGGGGCAGAACTCACCATCGATGAAAAGCTGGAAGTTGCGCATTGTCGTTGCCTCCCGAGTCTCTTTGCATGACGTCGCAGTATGTCGCTTCCTGCTGTCGATTTCAGCGGGCGATTCGCGTGAGGGCAGCGAGCAGCCAGGCGGCTGAGATCAGTGCCGAGAGCGCCACGATCGTATTCGTCGCGGTCATCACCAGCAGCGTGTAACGCAGCACCAGGCGCTCCCAGTCGGCTTGGATATGTCTGACATCATGGAGTGCAGCTAGGGCCTCGAATGTGCCCCAGGTGCCGAGGACGATCAGGAGCAGGGTTACTCCCAGGACACTCCAGTGGTGCATGCCGATCAGCAGTTGACCGAATGCTGCGACGCCAACGGCCGCGATCAGGAGCAGGCCCGCGGAGGCGGCTGTGACGCCGACTGCACGCAGAACCTGCCAGTACACTTCATCGATCTCTGTCTCATTCACCGCTTCGATCACTGCTGGCCACCGATCTTGAGTTCATGTGCGTTGCCCTCACCTGCAGTCGTATTCCGGCATCGGGGTGGATTCTCCTGCAATACGTGAGTGAGAGGATGAGATTACTGTTACGGGTAAACACGCCACGGAGAGATGATGAGCGAGTCCCTCGCCTTCCCTCGCAATAGACCTCGTGAGCATCTTCAGAGCGTATGCCACATCCGGTTTCGGCGGGATCAGGTCGGTGCGCTTGGGATGTCGCCCCGTCGTGGCAGGTGCAGGCGCATGCTCTTGCGCGCCGGGTCGAAGGTTGATAGGATGTTCCCGCCGCGCTCCGGGGTGAGGAGATTGCTGAGGGGAGGCGGCGAAGCGATCGTAACCACATCCGCGCTTCGCGGGATGGAGGTCCACGGAATGGGCGGCGGCGCAGGGCGTATTCGCATCGGCGCGATCATGGCAGGAGGTACAGGCGAGAGATTCTGGCCGGTATCGAGGCCCGATCGCCCCAAGCAGTTGCTGCCGCTGGGCCCTTCAAACCGCACGCTTCTTGAGGACACTGTGAGTCGGTTCAACGGCGTAGTCCCTTCCGAGCGGCTGCTGATCGTGACCAGCAAGGGGCTGCGCGCCCCGATAGTCGCAGCGGAACTGCCTCTTCCAGACGACCATGTGATCGCAGAGCCGAGTAAGCGCAACACACTCGGCGCGGTCGCCTGGCTCACCGCGCACGTGACAGGTCGCCTAGGTGCTCACCCTGATGAAACCACGCTTGCAATCGTCTCCGCCGACCAGTACGTCGGGAACGTGGAGACACTCAGGAGCAACCTGACCCTCGCGATGACGGCGGCCGAGAGACTTGATTCGCTCGTGATCGTAGGCGTTCAGCCAACCCGGCCCGAGACCGGCTACGGCTATATTGAGATGGGTAAGAGTGCGGAGCCGCTCATGCCGGATGTCGAGGGAGCCGACCGAGTTCACCAGGTGGCGGCATTCCGCGAGAAGCCGGATGCCGTGACCGCAGAGGAGTACTTCCGGAGCGGCGGCTTCCTCTGGAACGCCGGAATGTTCTTCTGGGGGGTATCCACCTTCATGCGCGAACTGGAGGCGGCACAGCCCGAGGTTGCGGGGCTGGTTCGCGACATGACCCGCGCGCTTGCGGAGGGCGAGGAAGCCGAGGCAGAGCGTCTTTTCGCGGAGTTGCCGGCCACCTCCATCGACTATGCGTTGATGGAGCACGCGGAGGACGTGCTTGTGGTGAGGGCGGGCTTCGCCTGGGACGATATCGGCGCATGGGACGCGTGGCGGAGGATGGCGGAGTGCGATGAGCGTGGCAATGCGATCGTCGGCGACCCGCTGTTGATCGACTGTCACGATTGCGCGGTCTATGACGAATTGGGGGATGCTGGCATATCTGTTGCAGTCATAGGCATGGATGAAGTGGTTGTAGCGGCAACATCCGACGGAGTGCTGGTCGCTCCGCTTGAGAGGGCGCAGGAAGTTCGTGACGTGGCTCGAAGAATACACCAAACGCGAAGAGACACACGCGGGAGTGAGTGAGGATGGGCGAACAGAGGACAGCAGCATTCGGAGCCTACGACGTGCGAGGCGCTGTTCCGGATGAACTCGACGAGGACATTGTGTACGATATCGGCAGGGCTTACACGAAGCTGGTCAAGCCTGTTGAGCCGGTTGCGGTTGGAAGAGATGTGCGCCGGAGCAGTCCGCAGCTTTCGGAGGCGCTCATACGCGGCCTTAATGACGCGGGCGCGGACGCCTACGATATTGGTCTGGTCGGAACGGAGGTAGTGTACTTCGCTTCCGCGCAGGAGGGTGTGGGCGGTGGCATCATGATCACCGCGAGTCACAATCCCGCGCATCATAACGGGATGAAGTTCGTGCGGGCGGATGCGGTGCCGATAAGCGGAGACTCGGGCCTGCATGAGATAAAGGAAATGGTGGAGAACGGTGAGGTGGAGAAAGCCTCCACCCGGGGCTCAGTCAGGAAACGTAAGTTCAATGATGAGTACATTGAGTGCGTGATGAGTTTCGTGAATCCCGACGGTCTCGACTCGATGGAGATCGTGGCGAACTCCGGCAACGGCTGTGCAGGGCCTTTTCTGGATATGATTGCCGAGCGCGTTTCCTCGCTTGAGTTTTCCAGAATCGATCACAGGCCGGATGGTGAGTTCCCCAATGGGGTGCCGAATCCGCTGGATGAGGACAAGCGGCGAAGGACCGCGGAAGCGGTTGCGGATTCGAATGCGGCGATGGGTGTCGCGTGGGATGGGGACTTCGACCGCTGCTTCTTCTTCGATCACGAGGCACGTTTCATCGATGGGTACTACCTTGTTGGCCTGCTGGCCGAGCGGATGCTGGAGAAGGCTCCCGGTTCCGCGGTGATCCACGATCCGCGACTGATCTGGAATACGATTGAGATCGTCAGAAAGCACGATGGGCGTCCTGTACAGAGTAAGACGGGTCATGCGTTCATCAAGGAGCGCATGAGGGCCGAAGATGCGATATACGGGGGGGAAATGTCGGCACATCACTACTTCCGCGACTTCTACTATGCGGATTCGGGCATGATTCCGATGCTCCTGGTGGTCGATCAGGTGAGTCGCAGCGATAGTTCCCTTGCCGATCTCGTCGGCACCATGGCGGAGCGCTTCCCATGCAGCGGTGAGCAGAACGTTGAGCTGGAGAGCGAAGATGCCAAGGAGGAGGCGATGGAGAGGGTGCGCGAGCATTACGAGGCGCGGGGTGGCGAGCTCGATACGACCGACGGGGTCTCGGTGAGCTTCGAGCGGTGGCGCTTCAACCTGCGCGCCTCGAACACGGAGGACAAGATTCGACTCAACGTGGAGACCCGCGGTGACAGGGAGCTCTTGCAGGAGAAGACTGACGAGGTGTTGGAACTGGTGAAGTCCTGAGACGTTGATAGATACAGCAGATATGGTCGAAGTCCCGGCGGCTCATGAGGCTGATGGGTCGCCTTTGCACTACAGATCGGAGTTGTGGCCGTGGAAGAGTCGCGTCAGACGTCGCTCGATCATCTGCTCCGTTGTCGACCGGTTCTGATGCCGAGGATCTGGGGCGGCAGGAAGCTGAAGACCATACTCGGTAAGGACCTGCCACCTGATGAGCCGATCGGCGAGGCGTGGGAGGTGGCGGATGTGCCGGAGGGGGTCTCAGAAATCGCCGGAGGCCCTCTGGCCGGCATGAGCCTGCGCCGGGTCATGGAGCGCTTCGGCGATCAGATCTGTCCTCGAGAGTTCGAGCAGTTTCCTCTATTGGTGAAGTTCCTTGATGCGCGGGATGACATCAGCATTCAGGTGCATCCCGGCGCCGATGTGTGCGAACGGCTATTTCCCAGCGAACGGAGTAAGAATGAGACGTGGGTGGTGATTGAAGTCGAACCGGGAGCAGCGGTGCTCCACGGACTGCGGCGGGGTGTCTCATTCGATGAGGTGCGAGGGCGCATTCGGGAGGGCAGCATCATGGAGGTGATGCGAAGGCTCGAGGTGCGGCCGGGGGACGTGATCCATCTCCCCGCGGGCACTCTTCATGCCCTGCTGGGAGGGATAATGTTACTCGAGGTACAGGATCCCTCAGATTCGACTTTCCGAGTGTACGATCACGATCGGGTGACACCTGAAGGCAAGCCGCGAGAACTCCACGTTGAACAGGCGCTCGCAACCCTAAGCATTGGCTCGGATCGACCCGCCCGGATTGTGGCACGCCCGCAGCGCCATGACTGGGGAACTCGGGAGTTGCTGGTTGACATCGAATCCTATCGAGTGGAGCGTCTGACCCTGAGCGGTGAGATGGCGTGGCCGGCGCGGTGCGGCATCCCAGGCGTGGTGGTCGTAATGTCCGGAGATGTCATCGGCCGATGGGATGGGGGAGAGGAAGCATTCGGCTTTGGCGAGACGTTTATCGCTCCCCCCGCCGTGAGGAATCTGACGCTGGCGCCGTTGAAGGACAGATGCGAGGTTGTCGTGACTACGCCTGCCGTGGGGTAAGCCTTCGACAGGCCGACGGTGCGTCCCTCGAAGGACCGGGCCTCTCTCCCTTACTCGTTATGCAGACGGGATTGCCTGGCCATACGGATCTTCTGCCGAGCATAGTACGCTGGCAAATGGGCGACCCCAAGATCGAAGGGGGCGCGCGGTCGCCCGCCTTCGGCGTCCTCCCGGAAGAACTCTTCAGGCTGAACCGGCGTCTTCATATATGTGCGGGGTTTAAGGCCCCCTGCAGGGTGGGGCCTTCGTACCGTGGAATGGTGGCGCTGTACAGTTCGTCTGAGGGGCGGTGTCATCGAGCATGTGTACTTTGTCTCCTTTAGGGCTTGACATCGGCATGCCGACGCGGTAGGATAGTTGTGCATGCAACGAACCGCGTGTTTCGAGTGGTCGTAACGGCACGAGCTACGCGCGTTGTTTACTGCTCGTGTCCACGAGGTTCGCTACTCTATGACACGGAATTCCCGGAATGGACGACAGATCGCAGTGATCATCTGATTTGCAGAAGGACGAGGCGCAGGCGCACTCGCCGCGGAGGAATGTGGTGGGAGGCCGTCGGCAGCGCCCGGAGGTGATGGACGCATTGCTGAGATGGAGGTTGAAGGCAACAGTCGTTTTGCTCCTGCTCGCGCTGGTCTCCAGCGGGATCTGGGCCGAGGAGATACCGCGCGTGTTGACCGTGCAGGAAGCGATGAGGCTTGCAATTGAGCGTAACCCTTCGGTGGCGGCGGCCCGCAGCGGTCTGGATGCATCTGAGGCGGCGCTTGAGGCCCAGCGAGCACGCCGTCTGCCCACTATGACTGCCGGGGTTTCGGGGCGGATGCAGCAGGCGCTGGGACGTCCCGTCACGGTGAACGGAGAGACTATAACCACGGGCCGGGGTGTAACAGAGACAAGTGATATGTCGGTCAATCTGCGGCATACTTTCCTCGAATCGGGACGGACCGAGGCGATCGCTGCGGCAGATGCGCGGCTCGATGTAACGGAGGCGAGCTTCGCGGACGTGCAGCGGGCGCTTGCACGTAATGTGGCGGCGGCATATTACTCGGTGCTGGCCGATCAGGAATTCGCCGAGGTAGCTCAGGAAGCAGTCAGGTCCGCGGAGTTGACGCTTGAGTTGGTTGAAGCCCGAATCGAGGCCGGGACCGCCGCCGAAGCGGAGCGGCTGCCGGCGGAAGCCGATCTTGCCCGGGCCCGGTTCGATGCGCTCAGCGCCGAAAACAGAATCTGGGAATCGCTGGCCGAGTTTCGGGCACTGTTGGCGCTGCCTCCCGACGAGCAACCTCTTCTGCGGGGGGAACTCGATGAGGTAGAGCCGGTTGACCAACTCCAGCAGTGGGTTGACAGGGGACTTGAACGGAGGCCGGACATCGAAGCTCAGAGGCACCGGATAAGGGTCGCCGAACTCGGACTGCAACAGCAGCGTATCCAGGACGGACTCACCTTCAGCGTGCAGGGGCAGGCGGACTACGGACGGTGGACCGGGGTAACCGGTGACACATGGATGATCGCCGCAGGTGTGAGCTATCCGCTCTTCGATCGCGGTTCGAGTGCGCGAGTTGCGGAGGCGGAGGCGTCGTTGGAGACGTCGCGCCAGAATCTCGCGGAGCTTGAGCACTCGGTGACGCGCGAGATAACGCAGGCGTGGTATGGTTTGCGCGATGGCGGCGAGCGCGTTGCTTCGGCGGAGGCTGCGCTGAGGGCGGCGGAGACGAGTCTCGATGCCGTCCGGGCACGCTATGCCGAGGGAGTTGCTACGATCATCGAGGTAACTGACGCCGAGCTTGTGTGGAGGCAGGCCAGCGCATCTCTGGTGCAGGCCCGCTATGACCGTGTCGTTGCGTTCTATCGGCTGCTTGCGGCCGGAGGCGAGGAATTGGTTGAGCGCGAGATCGCAGAGACCTTCGAGGCGAACGAGCAATAAACGGTGGTGTCAATGAGAAAGTGGCTTGCCGGAGTAATCATCATAGCAATCGTGGCGGGTGGCTGGTTCTGGCTGAGGCGTGGTCGCGCCTCTGAGAACGATGAAGAGCAGATCGCGACCGTCGAGGCGTGGCGGGGTGACCTTCGAGTAAGCGTTGCGGCGACGGGGGTCCTTGAGCCGCTGACCACAGTGGAGCTCAGATCGCGTAGCGGTGGCGAGATCGAGAGGATGTACGTCGACGCCGGGGACTATGTGCAGCGCGGTGATCTGATCGCGCAGCTCGATCCGACTGACCTGCAGGCGCAGGTCGATCAGGCGGCGGCGCAGGTGCAGGCCGCGGAGGCTCGCGTTAAGCAGTCGCGTTATTCTGCCGATGCGCAGTCGGAGCAGACCTACTCGAGCGTGGAGGAGGCGCGGGCTTCGTTGTCAACCGCTCGCGCGCGTCTGGGCCAGGCGGAGGCACAGCTTGAACAGACCATCACCACGACAGAGGATTCCATTGAACAGGCGCAAGCTCGACTGAAATCAGCCGAGGCGCAGCTTGCTCAGGCGAGGGCGCAGGAGGAGGCCCAGCCGGATCTGACGGATTCAGACATTCGGCAGGCCGAGGCCTCACTGGAGCGAGCGAAGCAGGATCTTGCGGTGCTGGAGTCGGGTAATCGTCCTCAGGAGATCGCACAGGCTCGGGCACGTGTAGGCGAGGCGGAAGCCGTTCTGGAGAATGCTCAGGCGGAGCTTGAACGCAGCGAGCGTCTCTTCGAAAGGGGCTTCGTCTCGGAGCAGGAACTGGATAGCTCGAGGCGCGCGGTGCGCACGTCGGAGGCACAACTGGCCTCGGCTCGCGAGGCGCTTTCGCTCACGGAGGCGGGGCCACGACCTGAGGAGGTCGAGCGAGCGAGGGCCGCAGTCAGGCAGGCGGAGGCGAGCCTTCAGTCGGCACGGGCGCAGAGTATGCAGGTGGATGTGCGCAGCCGGGCGCGTGAGGTGGCAGAATCCTCGGTCTCGGAGGCGAGGGCTGCTTTGCGCTCGGCAGAGGCACAACGCAGGCAGATAGATGTGCGGCGTGGAGACGTCGAGGCGGCAGAACGTGCGGTAGATCAGGCTGGGGCGGGCCTCAAGCGCGCCGAGTCCGGCGAGTTGACCACGCGGGCTCAGGAGCAGTCGGTGACGGCCTCACGGGCGGAACTGCAGCGTGCGCGATCGAGCCTCGATGATGTCCGTTACAGCTTCGTGCATACCACCATTGTGGCACCCCGCGATGGAGTGGTGCTGGAGAAGCACGTAGAGGAGGGCACGGTGGTTCCCGCCGGAACCGCGGCCGTAGCTCAGGGTACCGCGATCGTTACCATCGCCGACATCACAGAGATGTACGTGATGGCGGATGTAGATGAGGTTGACATCTCACGTGTGAAGATCGGCCAGTCCGCTGATATCAATGTCGAGACACTGCCCGGGGTGAAGATCACCGGCGAAGTTGAGAAGATCTTCCCGCAGGGTCGCGAGGAAGGCAATGTGGTGTACTTCCAGGCGCGCGTCAGGGTCATCGACCAGCACGAGGATCTCCGACCGGGCATGACGGTGGATGTGGACATTCTCACCGCGGAAGCGCTCGATGTACTGCTGGTGCCTGATGCGGCGATAGATCGGTCGGGCGACACGCCGGTGGTGGAGGTGTTGCCTCCCGGCGCTGAGGAGCCTGTGGTGCGCGAAGTAGAGACGGGTGTGACGAACTGGGAGGAGACGGAGATCGTCAGCGGTCTCGAGGAAAACGAGATGGTGGTGTTGCCCACCGGATTTGGGCCGGTGCGCCCTGACGGAAGAGATGGGGAACGGGGTGGAGCGGACGCTCGGCGAACGACACGGATGATTCAAAGGGCCCGCTGATCGGGAGACAGATACGCTTATGGCATTAATTGAGATGACGGATATGCACAAGATCTACCGAATGGGCGATGTCGAAGTGCGGGCTCTGCGGGGCGTGTCATTGGCCATCGAGGCCGGCGAGTATCTGGCGATCATGGGACCGTCAGGCTCTGGCAAGTCGACTCTGATGAATCTTCTGGGCTGCCTTGACACTCCTACCGAGGGTACCTATCTGCTCGATGGCGAGGATGTCTCTCGACTGGGTCCGGACAGACTCGCGGCGGTGCGTAATCGGCAGATAGGCTTCGTGTTCCAGCAGTTCAACCTGCTGCCTAAGTCAAGTGCATTGCAGAATGTTGAGTTGCCGCTTGTCTATGCGGGAGTGCCGAATCGCCGGGAGTGGGCGATGGAAGCACTTGAGCGGGTAGGTCTCGGGGACAGATCGGATCATCGCCCGAGAGAGCTTTCCGGCGGTCAGCAGCAGCGTGTGGCAATCGCCCGGGCACTCGTCAACCGACCGAATATACTAATGGCCGACGAGCCGACAGGTAATCTCGACACAAGGACCGGTGAAGAGATACTCGATGTGTTTGATGATCTGAACGCCGAGGATATTACCATGGTGATGGTCACGCATGACCCGCGCGTTGCGGAGCGCTGCAAGCGGGTGCTTCGACTCGTCGATGGCGAGGTTGTAAGCGACGTGTACAATCATCATGAGGTGAGGGTGGGGGAGACCGGATGAGTGTGGTTGAGGCGTTGCGGAGTGCGTTGATAAGTCTTGCGGCGAATAAGACCCGCTCGATTCTTACCATGCTCGGGGTCATAATCGGGGTTGCCGCAGTGCTTATAGTCGTGGCGATCGGCGAGGGTCTGAAGGCCGATACGTTGGAGCGCATACGGGGTATGGGCGCGAATCTGCTCACCATCCGTCCCGGTGGTGGGGATCGGCGCGGTCGAACCCGTCCGGGTCGTCTCACCGACGATGATGTGAGCGCGCTTGAGGCCGAGGCGGTGCACGTCAACGCCATCTCGCCGGTCGTGCAGACCACGACCGGTGTGAGGTACCGCAATATTACGCACAACACAACCGTCGTTGGGTCGAACTCGCACTGGGCGGAGGTGCTGGCGTTCGAGATGGACTACGGACGCTTCATCACCCCCAGCGATGAGCGAACGCGCGCTCGCGTGGCCGTCCTTGCACACGATGTCGTCGAAGAGTTGTTTTACGGCCGCCCGCTGATTGGCGAGTTCGTCCGGATTAACGGAATACCTTTTGAGGTCATAGGCATACTTGCCCCCAAAGGGGGGGGCTGGGGCAATCCGGACGACCAGGTTGTGATTCCCATGAGCACCGCAAGGCAGCGTCTGGTTGGAGGAAGTGATCTGCGTCTCATATACGCATCCGCAGCATCTGAGGATGTGGTGCCGGAAGCCCTTGAGAGCATCCGGCGGGTCTTGCATCGGACCCATCGAGTGACCGAAGAGACGGAGGATTTCCGCATCCGCGATCAGACCGAGATGCTGGAGACCATGACGGAAACCACCGGACAGATCACGATGTTCGTCAGTGGTATCGCGCTCGTCTCAC
>PXBW01000044.1 GCA_003566775.1 candidate division WS1 bacterium | reverse complement strand
CTCAGGGTCCGACGGCCGTGTCGGTGTCAGGATGGAGCAGCAGAGCCTGTCAATGCCGAGCACATCGGCGGCATCGATCAGGCTCCGGTCGCGCGCCTCCCAATCTGTGCCAGGTGATCTCCACGTGAGGTGGGCGTGTGCATCGATTACCATCAGATCATCACGCTCCGCTCTTGAGGCGTAAGCTCTACTACCACGCTTCCTGATGCGTGCATTACGTTGAAGGAATTATCGATCACACTGTAGGAACGTCCTCCCATGCCCCGCTGGCGTCGGAAGCATGTACCGCTTCCATAACGGCCTGCGTTGCGGCGCCGTCATGCAGGCGCGCGGTGCCCTGCGAATCGCCGGTGATCGATGCAATGAAGTCGTAGATCGCGTGCATATGAAAACGTGTCCAGCCGACAGGCAGCTTCGGAGAGGGCAGGGAGCTGGGCGGAGGATAGTCCTGAACGGTTGCGATACGCGTGAAGCCCTGACTGCCGCCGAGTCTGCCCCCGGAGGCCGACGCGTCCCACGCGTCCAGATAGTTGGGGTCCATCATACTCCAGCGCAGCGCGCCGTTCTCGCCGTAAATCTCGAAGCTCGCGTCATCCTGAGTGCCGGTGGCAAAGCGCGACGCCTCGATGAAGCCGAGAGCACCGGACTGCATCCGTGCCTGCAGGCATGAGTAATCGTCCACCTCGACCGGGACCATCTCATCGGACCCCTTCTCCGCGGGGCGCTCGTCGATCCAGCGCTGAAGCGTAGCTCGCACGGACGCGTAACCACCGAGCAGATAGCGCATCAGGTCGATCACATGGGAGCCCAGGTCGGCCAGACAGCCGCCGTCGGGGGCCAGGCGCCAGCTCATCGGTCTCTGCGGGTCGGCGTACCCGGAGTGCAGGTAGGAGGCACGGAAGTGGAAGACACGGCCGAGGAAGCCGTTCTCTATGAGCTGTCGCGCGCGCATCGTGGCAGGGACGAAGCGCATCTGAAAGGCCATCCCATGGCGAAGCTGAGGGTGACGGTCGGCGGCCGCAACCATCTCCCGGGCCTCGTCGAGCGTGACCGCAAGCGGCTTGTCACAGTAAACGTGCTTTCCGGCCTCGAAGGCTGCGATCACCTCATCGCGATGAAGGCTGTTGGGCGTCGCCACGCTGATCACGTGTATGTCTTCTCGCTCGAGCAGGTCCTCGTATCGCGTGGTCGCGAAGTCGAAGTCGCCTGCCTCACGACCCTTCTCAGCGGTCTCCGAGCGTGAGGTGCAGACGCCGACGAGCCGAACCCGGGCGGGTGCGGGATCGTAAAATAGTTGCAGATTACGGTATCCGTAGGCGTGTATTCTGCCAATGAAGCCGAAGCCGACGATGCCGACGCCGATCTCGGGCACTGTGTCTGTCATGAGAGGTGCCACCTCCAAACGACTGTGTTGTGGGTTGCACCATCTTTCGCCGCGAACAGGGCAGGGTCCTTGCGAGGTCGACTTCGTAGCGATCAGTTCACGCAGGTCACGACAGAAGCGGCATGTGGTTTGAGGCAGATTAGTCGAGGCAGGACAGGATCGCGTACTCCACGCTGCTGCCGCCACCGCCGATGATCTCATGAGCCTCGGGAAGTCCCTCGATTTCGTGGCCGCGCCGACGCTTTACGACAACGCAGCGGGACGCGACGCGACGCGCCTCCTCGTAGGTGGAGGGCGACAGCGGGCGATGGACGCCTATCCGCCGCAGCGGCTGCATCGACTGCGACGCCTCGACCATCCGCTCGAAAAACGGATCGAAGTACACAACGTCGAATGCGTTGCCGTCGATCTGCGGAAGTATCAACTCACAATCCCCGTGGCGGGCGTCGATGCGGCGCATTGCCTCCTGCACTCCCGCACCCTTGATCTCGTAGGTTCGCAGACCGTGGATCGTCAGCGCGGCGATCAGGGGATGAGCCTCGTAGCCGACGACACTTCCACTCTCACCAGCGACGTAAGACGCTACGGTGGCGTCGGTCGCACGCCCGAGGGTGCAGTCGAGTACGCTGTCGCCGGTATTGAGGCGCATCGCGGCAATCATCGGATCTCCGCCACCAGCGTCGAGATTCCGGATCCGCGTTCGTGCCATACTGGGGTGGAAGAAGTACTCGATGTCCTCCTCCGGAATGAGGAGCCCGACGCGTTCGGAGGTCACCGTGAGCACTGCGCCGACGCCCTCCTCCCGGCAGATGGCGGCGAGACTGCGACCGGCGCGCGCCACGAAGCGCTGGTCGAGACGCTCGGCCCACTCAACCGCTCGCCCGGTCTCCGCGTTATCGGGGTTGCGCGAGGTGGTGACAACGTAGTCTGGTGAACACAGGAGCGCGTCATCGGCAGCGCTGTCGTCGCGTGCATGGTCGAGCCGCAGAAGAACAGAATCGCGCACAAGACGGGCAATTCTGATGCTTCGATCAGCCGCCGCCTGCGTGACTTCAGCCCCGCGGGGCGGATAGCGCATGGGTAAGGGGTGCTCTTTCAGGGATTCTGCCTCATCAAGGGTCTCCGCCATGTGTTCATCCACTGCGGCGGCCAGCGATATCAACCGGGACATATCGTGTGTGTGAGGAAGGCTGATGCGGTGATAGATAAGGAATGCCTTGAGGTACTTCTCAGCAGCCTGCCGGGCGTGAAACGCGGCGTTCGCGTATTCCGTCGAGTGCTCCATCAGCACATCCGCCGAGATTATCTCATGTCGGGCGCCGTTCAACCATGCCAGGACTTCCCGGCGATGGGCATCATCACGTCCGTTCATGAAGCAATACGCCCCGCTTTCTGACCTCGTGAGCAAGCGAACGCTGCATCGACCGGAAGCGAATGAAGTACTCTGGTTCCAATGCCACGATGTCCATCGAAAAGGAACACCGGCGGGGGAGGAGATCATCCAACTCGCCCATCAGGGATATTCTGTCCGGTGTATGTTCGAGTACTGACGGCAGATTACAGTCGCTGTCGGGATCAGCGTTGCCTTTGGCGGCGAGGCCGGCAATCCGGACCTGCATTACGCTCAAATGCTCGCCTGCCTTGAGGGCGATCTGAAGCTTCTTCGCCTTTGGCGGTGTTGACTCCATCCTCGCCTCCTCATAGCATGAGCACAGTGAAAGTGTACCGTGGTCAATGTGTCCCGTCAAGAATTGGGAGGAAGAAGGACGAACCTGCGTCTCCGCGGAAATCTGAAGCGTGTCATCAGCCAGGTAAGGTAGCGACGATGATCCGGTCCGACAGGAAGGAGAAGAGCCTTTCAAGCGGGAAATCGAGACACAGAATCGATGGCACTCTGCCGCTGTGTCACCGAAGCGCACAGGCCGGAGCTTCAGGGATGTTGCACCAGACCTGGTTCCCGATCAACGTGCTTTAGGCGGATGTTTCAACAGAGTCACTGCGGGTAGAGTAGATTTCGGGATTTGTCACGTTACAGGTGCCCGCTTCGATGACAGTCACATATCCTTTTCAGTGAAGACCTTGCTGCTCGTGTGCCGCCTTGCCTGTGCAGGAACTAATGGAGAGAACGCGCCTGATTGGAAGGGCCGCACAGGAGCAGTTCAGCAGACAGCCTATTACTGCCGCCAGGGAGAGAAGCAATATGCGACCGAAGATCCTGGTTGTCGACGACGATGAAGCAACACGGAAGATGATCAAGACCGCTCTCACCCACGACGACTTTGCTGTGGTGTGCGCGGGCACCGCGGCTGGCGCGATTGAAGCCATTAGCCGCGAAGAGCCCGACGTAGTGCTGCTCGATCTGATGTTGCCGGACGGCGATGGCGTGGACGTCTGCCGGGAAGTACACAGGTACTCGGATGTAAGCATCATCATGGTGACGGCGAGGCGTGATCTTACTGATCGTCTCGCAGGCCTTGACGCGGGCGCAGATGACTACGTAACCAAGCCCCTGTCAATGGGCGAACTTGTTGCACGGGTCAGATCGCTGATTAGACGACGAAAGATGCGTGACGAGGAGGAAGCCAGCGAGATTCGCTGGAGGGGCGTTACACTCAGGCCGAGTGAGCGCATCGTGCTGGTGGAGGACCGACAGGCGAAGCTCAACGATGTGGAGACAGGCGTGTTGCGGGCGCTCATTGAGGCTGAAGGCGAGATCCTCTCACCTCGACAGATCGCCGACAGGGTCTGGGACGAGGGTGAGGGCGATCCTATGGTGCTCAACACCCACATCGCCAACATTCGTGCGAAGCTCGAGGACGATCCTGCATCCCCCCGGCATCTCGTGAGTGACGACGGTGGCTTCCGCATAGCGTAGAGTCCACGCTCACGGTCTGCCTCGGCGGCCCGCACGCTATCGAGCCACCACGTCAATCATCCCACGATGGCGCTTCCAGTTCAACCTGCTCAAGGTCCTCTACACTCTCGGGCAGATCAAGCATTATGAACTCTGACACCCTGACTATCTGATCGCTCTCGGAGGTAGTCGCGTAGTAATCCCCCTCCGCAGTCTGTTTCCCGATGAGCACTTTCAGCGGCTCAGAACGGCCCCTGAGATCAATGGTGATCGCCGTCTGCGGTACGGCAAGGCCGTACTCGCGCAGCTTGCGAGGATCCGCCTCCTCCTCGACGAACTCAATGGCGCTGAGGTCCTCGAGGTTCCACAGGATGTCATCAACCGCACCCTGCCGGGCAGGGATCGATCGCGGCCGCTCTACCTGCCAGCCATCCGGTCTGCGCGAGATTGCGAAGCTGAATCCATCGGTGCGTTCCACCCTGATGTTACGGGCATCATTGCGGTCAAAGGTGACCACGCTCTTGTCCCGCAGATCGAAAGCTGTCTTCTGTATGCTGTCGACGTCATCGGCGGTCACGATGAGTATCTCTTCGCGCTCAGAAGTCCTGGCGTAAGAGCGTGGATCGTCTGGTTCATCGGTCTCATCTGCGGGGATATCCGCGAAGTCAATCTCAAGGCTTCTGCCGTCTGCGAGTTGAAGCTGTACGCTAGCGACAGGCTCATCGAAGCTCCGAACGGCTGCGGCCAACCCGTCCTCGTCAACAAAGCCATCAGCCCGGAGATCTCCGATGCTGTTTATGAACTGCCGTACGTTCCACTCGTCCGCACCGGTGGCGAGGGGGGCGGTTAGAGACCATGGACGGTCGGTATCGTGCGGATCGCGCACGGCCACAACGTGTTCGTCACCATGCCTCAGGGTCACCCGCCGCACATCGTCAGTCTCGATCCTGACGAGGCTCTTCTCACGCAACTCCGTGGGATCTCGCCACAGCGTTGTGCGAAGGGTCGCGGCCACCACGTAGAGGTTGTCATCGACCGAGACACTCGCGTAACGCTCCGCTCCCGCCGGCGTCTCTCCCCCGAGGACGATCCACGCCGTGCGATCTCCGTCGTAGGTGATGGTCGCGACAAGATCGGGCTCTTCCAGACCGAAGTCCTCGCTTGTGAGATCAACGCCCTCGCGCTTCGTTCTGGGACGAAGCTCGGAGATCTCCCGGATCATCCGCTCGACCTCCGTCACGTTTGCCATCGCACTGATCGGCTCGGTGATGAACCAGCTTCCGTCGCGCTTCTCCACGACAAAGGGATCCTCGTCCCGTCGCTCTACATGTAGCTTAATAACCCTGTCGGTGTCTATGCCGTAGAGATTCAGACCTAAGACCCGGTGCCGGAACACCTCGCCCTCCTCGGCGACCCGTTGACGGGATTCCACCAGAACGAAGCCCAGCAACGCCAGAAATACGATACCGGCAGCGGTTGTTGCCCTCCAGTTCATTTCCCGAATGCACTCCTCGTCAGACGACCGGACGCAGCGGCCTTACGCGTCATCGATGGTGCCAGGCGTCTGGTTACCTTCGGCGCCACCAGACGATGAAGCCCGCAATCATTATCAGCAATGGGATGACGCCGACGGAGATGACCCAGATGAGATTCCTCTGGGCGGAGCTCATCACCATGAATCTCGGCATATCATCACGCGGGGGAATCGTGATCAGCTTCTCGTTCTCAGCCAGCCAGTTGATTGAGTTAAGCACCATGTGAGCGTTGCCGACCAGCCCGAGATTGATGAACTGATCGGTCATCATATCTGCATCGCCAAGCACAACCATCCTCATGCCGTCGCCGCCGGCGCCGGGCATACCCATCGGATCGGGCGCGTCTCCCGCATCGATCACCGCCGCGAGAGTGAATGGGCCACGCGCCCGCGTGTCCACCTCGCCTTCCTGCGGTTCGAAGGGCTCCAGCCATGCCTCGCGGCTGGTCTCCAGGAGCGGCTTGGCATTAGATGAGGGCGGCGACATGTAGGGATCCCCGGCCTCATCCATCGACGGATCCAGGATATCCAACGCTGCTACCGTCGGCATCGCAAGGGCGACCCGATCGAGTTGCTCGACTATTCGATGATCGCTCGCGACAGTGGCCATGGGGATCTCAGAGGCCCCGAGAAAACCATATGAGCGATCGTACACGATACCATCGAGTACTCTGACGCCCTGCGGCTCCAGCAGTTCGGTCATCTTCGGACCACCGCCATCCACGGCCAACAGCAGGTTACCGCCCTGATGGGCATAGGCGCTGATGGCATCCATCACTTCTTCGCGAATTGGCTGCGTCGGCCCCGCTATCACCAACACTGCACAATCGGCGGGTATCTCCGGCTGCTCAGCGATAGCGAGATTGAGCGTCTCCACACTGAACTGTTGATTCTCCAGGCTCGACTCTATTGTGCCAAGGCCGGTCCCGTCACGCTCATCGAGAGAGCGCTCACCGTGACCGGTGAGAAAGTAAACTCTGGTTCGCTCCCCGCCGCTGACCGCCAGAATCGCGCTCGTGAGCTGTTCCTCCTCGCCCCCGTAGATCTTCTCCTCTCGATCCCCGGACTGCACTACAACCACGCTGCTCGTTGAGCTGCGTATGTTGTACTCTCGAGCCTTTTCCGCATCGAGCAGCGGATCGTAGATGTGCAGCGTCACTTTGGGGCTGAGCATGTTGTACTCGCGCAGGAGGTGGCGCAACGCCGGTGGTTCCGGTTGAGTGAGGAAGGCGATGATGCTGAGTTCCTCCTCAAGCCCCTCGACCACCTGTCGCGTCTGCTCTGACAGTGAGAAGCGTTGAGTCTCAGTGATGTCCCTGCGAATGTGATGCCGCGACGCAACGATGTTCAGGAGCACAAGGATGCCGAACACGAAAACCGTGAAGAGGGCCGAGTTAGCACCTATACGCACACCTCGGGTGCGGCTTGCGCCCAGGATCGTCCCCCTGTGCACTACACCCCAGAACACCGCGAGAGCGATACCGATGCCCAGCAATACCTTCTGCCAGAACGTGAATGCGGGGTTGACTGCGAGCCAGAAGACCAGTGTAAGTATCAGTGCAACGGCAACCCACCCGCTCCAGAGAGCCGCTATCTCAAGGGGTGTCAGTGAACGCATCTCGCGTTGCAGACGCGGGTCGGCTATAGGTCGCCGATGATGCCGTTCCTCCTGCTCTCTCCTGCCATCCGCCATCTGTGTCACCTGCCTGAAAAGTACCACCGGGCGGGAGGGAAGCGACGCCCCGTCCCACCGTGGAGAGTCGATCAGATGGTGCGTCGATTCTCGATCGTGCGTACGGCCACAAACAGTGCAAAGAATGTAAGCGAAAGGAAGAATATGATTGGTCTGCTGTCGATTATTCCCATCGCGAAGTCCTGAAAGTTCTCGAGGATACTCACATGCTGGGCCACGTTGCCAACTTGTTCGCCGGCCGCGTACGCCAGCCAGCCGATGAGCCACAGAAACAGCAATATCACGTATCCGATCACCGCCGCCGCAATCTGACTGGCGGTGATAGAGCTTGCCAGTAATCCTATTGCCATGAAGGCCATGCCCGCCAGAAGGACTCCGATGTAACCGGCGAGGATCGCGTTCCAGTCCGGCTCACCGTAACGAGACATCATTATCGGGAACTCGAGCGTTCCGATGAGGACGATCACGAACAGGCCCATCGCACCCAGATACTTGCCCATCACGACCTCAGCATCGCGCACGGGGTTCGTCATAAGAAGCTCCATGCTTCCGGTCGCCTGTTCCTGTGAGAGAAGCCCCATGGTAATGACCGGAGTGATTATCAGCGCGATGAAGACCATAGTGTGAAACATCCCGGCCATGTCCGCCTCCGCCTGCGGCGCGCTAACACTCAGGGCGAAGACCAGTCCGCATATCCCGAGATAGAAAGCCAGGATCACGTAGGCCATCGGCGAAACGAAGTAGGAACGAAGCTCTTTCCCTGCGATCGTCAGAACATTGCGCATCGCTACTCAACACCCTCTTCTTCGGTGGTGAGTTGTCGGAATACGTCCTCAAGCGTCATCTCCACGGGGCGCAGTTCGAGCAGGCCCCATCCCCGCTCAACGACGAACTGCGCGACCTGCGCGCGCACGTCCGAGCCGACCGCGGTGTCCACGTGGTAGGTTCCCGGACCAGCGGGCCGCACCGCCACGACATCCGAGAGGTCGAGAAGTCGGCGCTCGACGTTGTCATCGCGCGCGTCGGAAAGCGTGATTGAGATGGTCTCGGCCTGTCGGATCTGCGCGGTCAGATTCTGCGGGGTATCCTCAGCGATGATCCGTCCGTGGTTGATGATGATCACGCGCTCGCAGGTCATCTGCGCCTCGGGCAGTATGTGCGTGGAGAGCATCACTGTGTAGTCGCCCGCAAGGCTCTTGATAAGATCCCGCACCTCGATGATCTGATTCGGGTCCAGGCCGACGGTCGGCTCATCGAGTATCAGCACCGGAGGATCGTGCAGCAGCGCCTGTGCAAGGCCCACGCGCTGGCGGAAGCCCAGCGACAGCGTGCCGATGATGTCGTCAGGACGCTCTTGCAGGCCGCAGATGTCCAGCACGTAATCGAGCCGCTCGTTCGTCTCCGCTCTGCCCATGCCGCGCAGCCCGGCGCAGAAACGCAGATACTGCGTGACACGCATATCCCGGTAAAGCGTCGAGGTCTCGGGCAGATAGCCGATGGAGCGGCGCGAGTCAAGCGACTCGGTCACGACGTCGTGACCGGCCACCTCGGCTCTGCCTGCGCTGGGAGGGATGTAGGATGTCAGAATACGCATCGTGGTGGTCTTTCCGGCGGCGTTCGGCCCGAGAAAGCCCACGATCTCGCCCTCGCCGACATGCAGGTCCACATCGGCGATAGCCTGATGATTGCCGTAGAACTTGGTCAGACCCTCACAGCTTATCATGCGGCAATCCTCCCGGGTGGGGATCGTTCAATAGCTCGCGTCTCAACGTACAACGAATCATCCCCTCCACGTGTGACACCGCGGTAGGGGTGAGCCAGGGTTGATCGGAAGGTGGCACGCGGTATTTCATTGTTGCCCGCTGTATTGTTTGAACGTTGCAGAGCATTTCAAAGTTCCCGACACCCCCATCCGGCGAGCGGTTAATCACGCGATCTCACTGGCCAGTACCCCAACCGCGTTACTCCAGAAAGTGAAACTGATGTCCGAGCTTACCTCCGGAACCTAACGGGCGACTGAGACGTCTGCCACTGTGCAGACGCAGTTTCTGCCCCCCGTTACTACGTCGGGGAGGATTCCATCATGACCGCGGAGCAATATCACCACTACCATGGCCAACGAATCCCCCACCGTATCCAACAGTCCGAGAGAAGAGTCCTCACGCACTCCGGTACGCGCGCTGCGCGATCCGATTACGATCGTCGTACTGGTGTCAACAGCGATGCTGTTGATTGTTTACTATCACGGCCACGACATCACCTTCATCCCCGAATGGGCGCAGCAGGCGAGACTCAACTGGTTCGGCCTCAACTTCGTGTGCCTTTTCATCGCCCCGGTGTTGCTTGGCAGGTACCTGCTTCGGCTGCCGCTGCGCGACCTCGGCTTCCGTATCGGGGACCTGCGCGTTCAGATGAAGTATTTCCTGTTCTTCGGCGCGGTGACGATCCCTGCCATTCTGCTCGCCTCACGCTTCGGCGCCTTCCAGGCATACTATGGTCGCTACATGTGGGCGCGCGAGAACATCCCCCTGCTCATCGTATTCCAACTCGGCTGGGGTGTCTATTTCTTCGCCTGGGAGTTCTTCTTCCGAGGTTTCCTGCTGGAAGTGCTCGGCAGACGTTTCGGCGCCACCGCCATCGCGCTGCAGACGATGCCCTTCGTTATGATGCATTTCGGCAAGCCCGAACTCGAGAGTATCGCCTCGATCATCGCGGGCGTGGCGCTCGGCATATGGTCGTGGCGAACCCGCTCCTTCATCGGACCGTGGCTGCTGCACTGGATATGCTCCGCCACCATGATCCACGCAGTACTCTTCTGGCAGTGACATTGCGGCTGAGGGCGGCGCGCGCCCCTGTATCAACCGAGGCTGAAGATCAGCAGGTCCCTTGCACTGCCGTCGGCGTCCACCACCATCTCCGCGAGACGGGCCTCCGGGACAAGACCCACCGCCTCCAGTGCCTCCGACTTCCCGGATGAGGCTGAGTCGGCCATCGCGATTACCCTCTCGCTCTCGTTGTCGGGCAGATCTACCGCACCGGCGAGTTCAAATGCGTGATCCTCGAAATTAGGGTGCAGGTGGATATCGAGCACCTGCGGATCGCCGGGGAAGGCCCCCCAGCGGCCCAGCAGTGCGTATCCCATCACCGCGCCGTCTTCAGCGGCCAACACCCTGAAGTCGCGCACGAGACCATCCTCCAGCCCCCTGCGCACTCTCAGGTAAGCGCTCTCGAAGCCGCCGAAGCCGTGCAGGTCGAGGTAAAGACTCCGCACGTGCCAGCCCTCGTCAACCTCCGCCAGCGCCTCCAGGCCCGGCCAGTCTTCCCAGCGCGTCTCGCGTACCGAGACCGGTCGCGCTGCGAACTGCTTCGACCAGAAATCTTCCTCGAGCAGCCACGCCATCGTGCCGGTCTCTCGGTAGCCCTCGAAGCCCCATGATGCATAGATATGATAGGGCGGTGAGTCGTAATCGGTGTGCAGAAACAGAGCGCGACCGCTGCGCCCGCGGAAGTCCTCCGTGACCGCCTCCATCAGGTGCGAGCAGATGCCCTTGCGACGGTGTTCAGGTGGGGTGAACACGTGCCCGAGGATACCGATCGGCGGCTCCATGCCCTCGACGGTCATGATATTGCCCGCAATTTCGCCGCTGTCGAGCGCACCCACGTAGAAGTGCTGCTGCAGGCCCTCAAGCTCCTCTTCGAATGCGATCTTCATCTGCCACTGCCACGGCTGTCCCTTGTGCCCCAGCAGCGGCAGTACTCGATCTTTCCATTCATCATCGGGCGCGGTGACGCGTACGATCTGCATTGCCTCGCCCGACTTCAGTTCAACAGTTCCGAGTGTCTGGTGCATAGCTATCGCCTCACAGTCGTATGCGTTATCGTCGGTCGTATCCGTTGCCGTCGAAGCGACGCATGTGTCTCTTACGTGCGTCCTTCGTTGCCTCTGCCGTCAGTCGTTTCCATTGCCGTCAGTCGTGTCCCTTGTGGCCCCGGCGCCCTCGCCGGGGGCCGTTCCGTCAATCGTCCTCGCTATCGCCCGTCCCCAGCCCTGTAACATGCGATGTGAAATCCACGGAAGATGGCGAGGTCATGGTACCGCGAATGTGCGCACACCGACAGATGCAGAAGATAGGCCACAAGCGCTGTCACAACAATTGCGAGCAGTGCGGGCAACATACTCACAACCCAACCGTATAGAGAAGCAAGAGCAGTGCGAACGAGGCTCCCAGACTGGCATCGCCTTCGAGCAACCGAGCAAGCAGGTCAGACGCCCGGTCGGGTGCCCCGAGCAGCACGTAGATCCACAGCCCCAACGCCACCATCCACCAGACGCCACAGAGCAGCACTTCGAATATCATGCCCGCGAAGTTCATGGTTGATCCCCACTGTGCGTCGGTGTGCATGCTGAACGGAAATCGGCGCTCTCGCGCCGACCCTCGCGAGGGCGCGAGGGCCACAACGACAACGGCTGACGACCTGTGACCCGCGAATCATCGCGTATGAGTCCATCCTGCGTCGTCACTTCTTCATGACGTGGTGCCGGGCCTCCTGCGACTTCAGGGAGGCCCACCGGGGTATTCCGCGAACTATCTCATGTGACATTTCCCATGGCGCCCCTGTCTTCGGAGGTGATCGGAATGAAGGATTCCGACCGCATACAGCTTTCTGACCCGCAGCTTTCCCGTCTACTCGAGCAACATGACCCTACCTGGGAGATGGCTCCCGAGCGATGGAATACCGGGATTCCGCTTGCTAATGGGCAGATCGGCGCGGTTATCTGGGGCGACGGATCGCCGCTGAAGATAACTCTCGACCGCTACGACTGCTGGGAGTTGCGCGAGCAGCAGCCCGATCCGGAGGTCTTCAACTACGAAAACCTGCGCCGCCTCGTCCGGGTGGGCGCGGAGACGAGCGCCGAGTGGGACATGAACCGGCGCTGGCGCGATCCTGAGAAGCCCTACCCTACCCGGCTTCCCATGCCGCGCGTGGAGATCGACTTCCCTGAGGTCGATGAGTTCAAGGCACGCCTCCACCTGATGCGCGGAACGGCGAGAGGGTGCCTGGAGTGCGAGCGGAGTCGTTTCGTCTGGAGCGCTTTCATCCCCGATGAGCAGAATCTGCTGCTGCTGGAGATCGACACCGAGCGGACGGACACGCTGCCGAAGGTGTCGGTCTCACTCGATCACCTCGACGACGACGCAAAGCAGAAGCTCGCGGCATGGGGGTACAACGAGCCTGAGACGGGCGTCGCCGACCATGGCTCGCAATGGCTGCGGATGGAGTTCCCCGCTGGTGGCGAGTACGCGGTGGCGTGGCGGATGCACAGAACCGAACGCGGCGGTGTGCTGGCAGTAGCCGTGCTGAGCCATCACGATGCGCAGAAACCGGTGGCCGAGGCACTGAAGCTGGTGCGCGATCCGGACGTAGCGGCCCTGCGCAAGCAAAATGAGGCGTGGTGGCGGCGATGGTGGACTGCGTCCTGGCTCACCCTGCCCGATGCGTTCCTGGAGAGCCTGTGGTACGTGGAGATGTACAAGCTTGGCTGCTCCAGCCGTCCGGGAGGGCTGCCGATCACGCTTCAGGGCCTGTGGACTGAAGACGGGGTGATGCCCCCATGGTCCGGCGACTACCATCTCGATATGAACGTGCAGGAGAGCTACTGGCCGGTTTACGCGAGCAACCATCTCGACACAGGCCTGCCGCTGTACGAGACCTTCAGCAAGTGCCTGCCGCGCTGGAGGGAGGAATGCGAAGGCTTCTTCGGCTTCGACGGCCTGTGGAGCGGCTGCGCGATCGCGCCGGACGGCTCGCATGTGCACGGGTACCACGGCGTGGAGTACTGGCCGGGGAATGTAGCGTGGCTCTCCCATCATTACTGGCTCCACTGGCTTTACAGCCGCGATGATGAGTTTCTGCGCGAGAGGGCGCTGCCGATCATGTGCGGGGCCATGCAGACCTATATGAATCTGCTGGAGGAGGACGCTGACGGGGTGTTGCATATGCCACTGGGATACTCTCCTGAGTGGGGCGAGGGCAGCCTCGCGCGCTATGCTCCCGATCCCGCGTGTGACATCGCGTTGATCCGCTGGCTCGGTGAGAGCCTTCTGGAGGCGACCGCGCATCTCGACCTCGACGGACGGGATATCGCCGCCGAGCGCGTGCAGTGGCGAAAGATACTGCATGACCTCGCCGACTATCCGAAGGACGAGACCGGGATCAAGGTCACAGCGCGAGACTCGTTATTCGAATCGCACCGTCACCACTCACATCTTATGGCGGTTCACCCTCTGGGCACTCTGAGCATGGAGGACGATGACGACGCCGCGCTGATACAGCGGTCGATTAACCACTGGATCCAGATGGGGACGGGTAAGTGGACGGGTTGGGCTTTCCCGTGGGCCTCGCTGATCGCTTCACGCGCGGGTCTGGGGAACCTCGCGTGGGACATGCTTGGGCGCTACAGGGCTTTCATCACGCCGAACAGTTTCCATGTGAACGGGGACTATCGCGTCTTCGGGCACTCGGCAAGGCGTTACACACCGATGACATTGGAGGCGGGATTCTGCGCCGCGGCCGCGATCATGGAGATGCTGCTGCAAAGCTGGGATGGTGTGATCCGACTGTTCCCGACCGTGCCGGAGTGCTGGGGAGACGCTTACTTCGAACGACTGCGCGCGGAGGGTGCATTCCTCGTGACCGCAAGCCTCTCCGGCGGCGAAGTAGAGTATGCGCGCATCACCAGCGAAGCCGGTGAGACCTGCAGGCTGCGGAATCCATGGCCCGGCGCGGAGGTGGTCGTGCGCGGCTCCTCCAGCGAGAAGACCGTCACCGGCGAGAACCTGACCTGGGAAACCGAAGCGGATGCGGAGTATCTCGTCTTCCGAGCGGAGGAGCCGCCGAATGAGGGCGCAACGTCACCCGGATTGCCATCGCGCTCCGGCGACCAATGCAACTGGTTCGGCCTCAGCGAAGTTTCGCGCTTCTGACACGCCGGCATATAGAGGGACCGGAAGCGCCTCCGTGCGCTCCCGGTCCGACGTTCCGACGGCGAACGTCAAAGAAATCCGCCGCTTGCTTCAGTAGCCCGCGCTCGTCGTCCACATTTCCGGCTCGCTCTGCCGCAGCCACCTGGCATGACCGTCACAGAAAGCGACATTGAAGCCCTCATTGTGCCGCTGGGCGACGCGGCTGCGGTCGCCGAGATCCGTCACACCGTTGGAACCTGCGATAGTAAAGCCCGGTGTGCCGCCGACATATATCTCCGCACTTGTCGATTCGGCGAAGAGGATTGTCTCTGCGGGAGTCTCCAGCACCGCCATCTTACTGCCCGAGATACGGGGAACCGATGATCCGTCATCGCGCGTGTGTATGTTGGGCAGCGCGTAGGAGCAGACCAGCGGGTCGGGAAGTCCGGGCGGTCTGCGTGAGCTGTAAGTCCACGCATCTGACGGGCACTCAAGCAACTGGTAGTTGTTGATGTAGGGTTGCAATATATCTCCCCACCAGTACAGGTTGTCGCTGCCGGCAGGCATGTAGCGGTAATAGTGAACCATTCTCTCGTCGTAGTCCTGTGCGTACATCATTGCCGCGAGGCCGAGCTGCCTGAGATTGCTCAGACAGCTCGTCTGCCTCGCCCTTTCGCGGGCCCTCGCGAAGACGGGGAAGAGTATCGCCGCGAGGATCGCGATGATCGCGATCACCACCAGCAGTTCGATGAGCGTGAATCCCTTGCGCATTGAAGTATCATCCTCTGTAGGTCGCATTCTCCTGCGGAGGTTGCATCGTGTGCCGCAGGGTGAAAAGCCTCAACACGAGATCGATATCACGGAGATCCCGGCCGCGCGCTCAGTTCTGCAATACCCGGCCCGAAAGGGTGATGAGCGTCAGGCCCATCGACCGGGCGTTCCTGATAGTCAGGAATCATCATACAACAGGTGATGTGCGTCACCCACCGCGATGCTTCCGCGAGCGTCCTATCACGGGTCCCTGTTCGTAGGACGGGCGTCCGTAGGCATGAGTTATTCCTGAAGTCTCGACCTCTGCGCCACGAGCCGTCCGAGGCAGCTTCCGCCCGGATCTCACGCCACACCCTGTTGCACGACTGCCCCGTATCGGAATCGAGCGATACCTCCGGTACGGATCACTCCTCCCCCCCGTTTTCCCGCAGTAACCCCGCCACGTGCTCGTGGCGGAACAGAACGGCAAGCGCGGTCGGGGTTGATCCGATGGTATTCGTCGCATTCACATCACAACCGCACTCGAGCAGCATCTCCGCGGCGTCGAGATGACCATTGACCGCCGCATAGTGTAAGGGGGTGTTACCGCGCTCATCCTGCACGGTGGGATCCGCCCCCCTGTCCACCAGCAGTTTCGCGGTGTTGATGTTGCCCTCGATTACCGCGATATGAAGGCAGGTGAGTCCCTTCTCGTCGGTGCAGTCTACATCTGTGCCTGCTTCGATAAAGTCCGCCGTCGCTTCGACGTCACCGGCTCGTGCCGCATCGTGCATAGAATCCATCATCAGTCCTCCTCTTTGCATCGCTACTGTTGTGGTGGTACAATGACTTCCAGATGCATAACCGTGTCAGGCAAGATTGGCTGCCTTGCGAGTCACCGTATTCGCCGTATTCGCCGTCGGCGAAAACGGTTCCTGCAAGTCGCAGAATGTGGTGAACGCGGTCGACCCAGAACGTGTCGGCAGAGACTGCTTCGGGTATAGCATGAACAGAGGGAGATCGTCGCGGAACATGATTCCCGTAACAGTTCGTCGGCAATCAGCGGGCATGAGTGAATAATGAGTTCATGGAGCACGGTGTTGCAGAGCCGAGTAAGGAGATGAAGAGGCATGAAAAGAGCGTTCATGCCCTGCGCGACAGTTCTGTTGGTTGTGCTGCTGCTCATGGCGCTCGGCGTGGCGCCGCTGACCGCGGATGAGGCGCGATTGCGCGACCAGGTGCGCAGCCGTCAGAATGTCATCGATGCACAACTGCGGTCGTTGCAGCAACAGCAACGGAACGTGGAGTTCGGCAGCGGACTCTACTGGGAACACCGCAGAGCGATCAGGGCGCTTCAGAACGAGCGATCCGCCCTCCGCAATCTCGAAAGCGCCCTCAGAAGAGGAGATGAGCGGCGGATCGAGCAGAACCTCGCTGCCTTCCGCCGGGCGAACGAGCAGAGTCTGCGGCAGCAACGCAGCCTCGTTGACACGCGTGCACGCGAACTGCAGTTCGGCTCGCGCGAGTGGCATGACCATCGTCGGACCTCTACCACGTTACGACAGCAGCGGCGATCGTCCGAGCCGTTCGGACGTGAGTACGTCCGCTCACTCGACGCGCAGATCAGAATGCTGGAGAGTCGTCGCCGCAACGTCGAGTTCGGCTCGCGCGAGTGGCACGCG
>PXBW01000159.1 GCA_003566775.1 candidate division WS1 bacterium | reverse complement strand
TTCATTTTATTCTTAAAACTTGATGAATATTATTTTCATACTAAAATAATATTTACTATATCATAAACGATTCTTGCTAATATGGCAAAATTAATATCCTTAATACCTTTTATAAATTTATGTAATAATAAATACTTTACAATATTAAAAATATTTTAAGTAGCTTAAAAAATACAACTTTAGTAATGCTTTTTCAAAAAACTACTGTATAGTTTTGATAATAACACTAGCTTTTCTACAACAAGAAAGGTTCTTATTAAATATTAATCAAATTTAGTCACTAAATTTTAACTGTAATTCTTTTTGTATAATGTCTTTAGTGCTTTTATATTTTTTAATTTTTTTTGGATTTAATTTGTCTAGATAACTAAAATAAATATGGGTATATTTTTCATAACCAATGTGTCTAATTGATATATTATGCCATCTTACTAATTTACGCAGCGATCTAACTTCAAAGTCTGTCCATAAAGGATGAATGAAATAAGATCTTGAACTTTGCCCTTTTCTCCAAGCTTGTGGTTTATAATAATCATAAACTTGATTTAAAGGTCTAAATCTACAATCGGCAATTTGCACTTTTAAATCCCATAATTTAGTTACTTTCATATACATTTCTTCATACGGTATTTCCCAGTTATACAAAAAAAATACATAAATTTCTTTTGAATTGTAACCTGCATCTTTTAAAATTTCTATCTGCTCTTGAATTTTTTTAACATCTGAGTAAGAATTATCCCAAGCTATTCTTGGATTAATAAACCTGGCTTTTTTTAATAAATTTGCTAATATGGGTTTATTTCTAATAATCCTACCATCGAAACCACTTTGGCTTTCACAGATTACTCTTTTGTTATCAATTCTTAAATCAGATAATCCGATAAGCAAATCTTCTATATGATTGTTTGCTAATAAATTATTATCATAAAAAATTACTTTGTTCCTACGTTTTTTACCAATAATATTTTTTGCACCACAACGCAATATGTTATTCAAAACTCTGCTTATGTCATAATCTTTCCTATCTTCTAACCTCCACGTGCCACAAAAATCACATTTTCTCATACAACCCCGCATTGCATGCACAATCTGGTAATCAACTTCATACTCATCTGCTAAATCATATGCAGCACCATTGTCTAGAGCAATTTCTTCTGCCTCTTGAAAAATACCTTCAAATACATTAATATTTTTCGCAAAATTTTTTACATAATTTGGCATAAGAGTGGCTAAAATCCCGCCCACAATTATTTTGGCTTTTGGAAATTTACTAACATAAAATTTAACAGTTTTTTCAACATATTCTGACCAGTACGTAAACAGTGATGTTACGTATATCTTTTTTGGTTTGAAATTAATTAATCTCTCACCCCAGACTAATTGATCTGGATTAATAATTTCTTTTTCTTGAATTCTCAAATAGGTAGCAATTTTCAATAATCCAATTGGCAAAAAGTTGCTGTGGTTCTTGCTTTTATTGGGGATTGGATAACTGGGTTGCACTAACAAGCTTTTTTTCATAATTTTTTTAATTTTTTTGAAATTCCACTTAGACCTGTATTTTCTAAAAATGCCAAAAGTTGTTTAATGTTAGGTGTTCTTCTAATTGCAGTTGATTTTGCAAGAAATTTATTTAAATATTCTATAAGATTGAAGTTTGCATCAGACCAATTTTTTATAATATCCTGTATTATAGGTATTCTAAGTATTTGATTATGTAAAATTTTAATTTTTATATTCAAGTCTGACCTAGAAAATAACTTCCCTAGATCTGTTAAAAAAACCTTTCTTGGAGAATCAATGGTTATGTAAACTAAATCTAATAATTCTGCTAATTTTGAATGGTTTTCACCATATTTTTTATATGCAACATCTTTTTTGCCACTTCCAGTTAAACCAACACCAATTTCATTAAAAGACATACCAGAATTATTTTTCTTTAATATCTCAATTATTTTGAAAGTACCATCCTCAAGGTTGCTGTACTGAGGAATGTTCTTTGGGCTTATTATGTAGCTACCTTCACATTTATTAATTATTAAATTTCTACTAAAGGAATTAAATTTTTCTTTATCGTTCGCTTGGCTACTTATTATTTTAAAAAATTCATCTGTGGTATCTGTTGAAAATTTTTTGTAAAACTTTTTATATTTATATTCAAACTCTTTGCTAATTTCTGGATATTTTTCACAGTTATCCAAAACATCTAAATAATGTAAATTAAAATTAGAAATTAAATTAGCATCATTTGTACCTATTGCTGCAACCATGGAATTTTCCGCAAATAAAGACTCTTCATCTAAATTAAAATATCCTATTAGTAATTTTTGTCCATCTATTATGCAAAAATTTGATTTTTGCTTCTTAGATCTATATATTTTAAATCTTTCTTTTTCTAATAATTTCAATAATTGAATCGCACTTATATCAGATTTGCCACTAACAAAATCGGCAAAATTACCTCTAACAATTATATCTATATCTATACCTTCTCTTTTTAATCCATAATATTTAATTAGCCTTTCTGTAGCATATTTTTTTATAAAGGTCGTACTAATTCTAATAGATTTTTTTGGAATATTTTCAAAAAACCAATTATAGAATAATGGACCTTTAATTAATCTCGTAAACATTTTATTCTTATCATGTCTGTCTTTACTTTAAAAATTTTAATTCATTGAAAACTTTCGAAATTTCTTTTTCAATTATTTCATCTGAATCCGCATAAGGGCGAGATTTTATTAAATCACTCAAAATTTTAATTCCCGAATGAGCATATTCTTCTACAATTTGGAAAACTTTACTTTCATCAACCAAAATATCTAACTTTTTCACATCCGCTAAAGCAACAGCTTTCATTAAAGCAATATCTTCCGAGTTTAAATATTTTAATAAAAAGAAACCATCTTTAGGTTTTTTTAGCTCAGTTCTAATCTTATTCTTAAACCCAAAAGACATTGCAATTAAAAAAGCTTCTTTATTTACAGTTTTATTTAATAGGTCTATATCTTCATACATTTTTCTATCTATTTTACTGATATATAAACGATCAGGCTTTGTCATTATGATTACCCCCTATTACTGCTGACAATTCATCTTTTGATAAAATTGTTTTAAATATATTTGACCCATTTATCGATAAAATATTACTAATATTTTTTGAATACTCATCAGGGGTGAATAATAATATTACTTGTTTTTTTTCACTAATCTTTAAGAATATTCGACCAAAATTCTCACGATTTTCATCAGAGACCCTCCCTACTGGGGTATCTATTAATATAGAGGAAGAAAAACCTGAAACTTCGTGTATTGCAAGCATAAAAGCTAATGCTAATAATTGGCGCTCAGCTGCACTCGCAGTAGCTAAGCTCCTAAAACCTGAGAAGTGGATTAGATTTATAAAATAATTTTCATTAATTTCTAAACCCTTGTAAGTTTCTTTTTTCCAGATTAGGTCAAAAAAGATTGTTTTAGTGACTTCTTCTATTTCTTTCCTAATTTTTTCCATTACACTTTTTTTTGTATCTTTAATTATGCTTAATGTTTTTGAAAAAAACATTATACCTCTTCTTATTTTTTTAAATTTTTCTTCTTTTTTAACTGCATCTCTAATTTTTGCCTCTATTTCCTCTTTTTTTCTTAAAGCAGATTTTAGCCTCTCCTTTGCTCCTCCCAATATTTTTAGTTGTTCATCACAAAAGTCTACATATTGTTGTCTTTTTTCAGCCAATTCGTTTATATTATTTATATTATAGCCTACTAGACTAGTTTGAATATCGGCAAGCCTCTTATCAATTCTATCTTTTTCATCCTTAAAATACATAATATCGTCTATAACCTTTTTTCGTTCTTTCAAAAAATCGGGTACAGTCTTATAATAACTTTGCAATGGTATTTCTATATCTAGTAATTGAGAGCCAATTTCTGAAGATAATTTTATATCGTTAAGAAGATTTTCTACATGATTCAACGATTTTTTTTCTAAATTTCGCTTGCATATTATACAGTATTTTTTTTCAATTATTTCTTCTAATAAAGCATCATTCA
>PXBW01000252.1 GCA_003566775.1 candidate division WS1 bacterium | reverse complement strand
TTCCCCTGTATCGATAGCCCGGACGGTCCTGGGCGGTCCAGTCGAAAGTGTCCGGATCGGGAATGTGCTGCGCCCACGGGCCGAGTTGCCCCTCCTGCGCATACGCCGTCATCGAGCACATGATTCCAATAATCACAATGGTCACGACAGTTCGCATCACCAACGTCCTTTCCTGCGTCGTTTTCAGTTACGCCGCCCGTCACGCTACTCGCTTCGCACCTCGATCTCTTCTTCCTGTATGACCGCGCCATCGGCGCCGAGTTGCTCGACCTTGATGCGGTAAGACCGAGACATCCCCGACAGCGGCGGGCGCATGTCAAGCTCCTCGGTGGCCCAGTTCCCCGCGTCATCCGCGGTCACTTCGATCTCATGCAGCCGCGCGTAGCCCTCCACGAGGACCCGGTACCAGTAACGCACGGTGACCCGCACGCGACTGCCCGGAGGAGCCGTGCCCCTGATCCTCTGGTTTGCCGAGATGCTGTCATTCTCGGCCGGATCTGTGATAGCAAGCTGCGCCGCCGGTGTCGCTGGCGCCTGCTCTGCCGCGCCTCCGTCCGCAGAGGTTCGTGGCGCCGTCTCCTCGGGGGCCACCGGCGGCTGGGTTGGCGACGCGTCTGCGCCCCCGGTGCGCACGTAGTTGTCCCACACATCGCCGCCCGCGGCAAGTGCCTGCTCCAGCCAGGCGAAATCCCGCTCAGCGTCGGTCTCCTGCGCGGCGAGTTCGCGATGGCGCTCATCCACGTACTCCTGCCACGCCTCGGCGCCACCTCGCGCGGCCTCCTGCATGCGGGCGACTTCCCGGCCAGCGGGCGACTGCTGGTAGCCGAGTTCGCGCAGAGTACGCTCTACCTCGGCGCGCCACTCGGCATCTTCACGTGCATGTCGCGTTGCGACGGCACCCTCGTCCTCCGACAGGTTCGCATGGATCAGCAATCCCCGCGTCATGCGCGCCGAGCCGCGACCCGCTGTCGAAAAGCTGCCGGTCAGCCGAATGTAGAACTGCGGCTGCACCGGAAAGCTCAGATTCGTGCCCTCCGGCACATCTATCGTGACGCTGAAGTCCTGGGTGCCGGGCGAAATGATGGTCCACTCCTCATCCACCGACTCGGTGCCAACCATCATGTATACCCTCAGTTTGGCTTCCCAGCCCCGCTGCATCGATGCCGTCCCCGAGACCGTTATCCTGCCGGGTGCCACGGTTCCGGTGTAGGTGCGCCGGTCGGTGAATCCCTCGCGGTCCTCGAAATCGCCGAGCTGTATCCCCGACACATCGTAACTGATGCGCATTCCGACGAAATCCCCGTCGGCCGGGAAGATGCGTCCTCCACCGCCACCTCCGCGATCCGGCCGCATGTCCGCCCCTGAGGCCGCCGCCACCATCTCCATCCACGGCTCCACCCGCCCGAAGGTGCGCTCGAACCAGTTGCGCGCGTAGTACGGGCGCGAGCCGAGGTGATCCACCAGCCGCTGCGCGGTCGGATCCAGCCTCGGCTCCCACGGCAGGACCCCCTGGCTCAGGGCCTGCAGGAACATCATCCTCTGCGCGACGTTCATGTCCATTGTCGGCTGCTCGCGCAGGTAGCGCAGGAACGACTTCCACTTCTCGTTCGGCTCAGGCGCCTCCGGCCAGCGGCGGGCGGACTGCAGACGCCGAATCATCATCCGATCAGCCCATGACAGCGCCACGCCGCGGTTGCGCTTGTCCTGAATATATGCGTAGAACTTCTCGTGTGTCGGCGTCATTCCCCTGTATCGATAGCCCGGACGGTCCTGGGCGGTCCAGTCGAAAGTGTCCGGATCGGGAATGTGCTGCGCCCACGGGCCGAGTTGACCCTGCTGCGCATGCGCCGTAATTGAGCACATCATGCCAAGGATCACTACAGTCAAGACAGTTCGCATCAGAAACGTCCTTTCGTGCTTGCCCCTGACTCTTTCGGCGTCTTGCCTGACTGACCCAATGGCGATCTATGCCGGAACGCTGTCAAGGTCTGAGTGCGATTACATGTACGCCGGCTCTGGCGAGTGGCGGATTGCTTCCCATCTGCGGGATGGTGCGACCGCATTATCCAAGCCAGAACGGATTAGTCCACGCCTTGCGGCCATGAGCATCCACAGTACATATTCGCACGGGATCGCTCGAAGGTTTCAACTCGAACTCGAAACTGGTATCTTCGTTGCGTCCACCGCCCACGCGCCAGTTCGTCGAGCCTTTGCCGGGCATCGGCGCCACTCCGTGGACTTCGAGGCAGGGGGAGCACTCGACCCGCACGTTCAGATCGTCAATCTCGACGCTTTCGATGGTCGGGCCCATAGTGGCGTAGAAGTTGCCCGCTTGCAGCGCCGCAAGGATCGCCTCACGGCTCGGCTCCTCAGCTTTGAGCATGATCCAGCCACCGTAGAGATCATCGTAGTGGCAGTGCGCGTCATCGACTGCAAGGCCCACCAGCTTACTGCCGCGCGCGAGCAGCGCGTCCCACTGAACCTCGGAAGTGCCGCGGCCGATACCTCGCCTGCAGGTGGTGTTGAATACCTCGATGCCGATGATCTCCACGATCGGCAGAATGTCCGCGAAGGTCAGGCTCGACCACCACGGGTGGGCAACGAAGCAGGCCTCGCTGATCTGGCTGAGTCTGCGGATTGCGTCCTGCGCATTGTCGTCCTCCTGCTTCTCCCACTCGCCGGTGACTCCGACGCCGACGCAGTGGATCGTCTGGCCCAGTTCACCGCCCTTCTCCGCTATCTCAACCCCGTGCAGCAGGGTCATGCCCTTCGCGTCAAGTTCGTCAACATCGACCACGGAGTTGTGATCGGTGATGGCGAGGAAGTCGTAGCCCTGCTCGTGGTAGCCGTCCACGGCCTGTTGCGGTTCGAGTTCGCCATCGGATACGGTGGTGTGCAGGTGCAGGTTGCCGCGCAGCCATTCTCCGGGTGCGTCGAAGACGTTCGCCATGATGATTCTCCCTCTGAGACGGTTATTGTTTCCGTATCACGCGCGCGGAAATTCGCCACGAGCGGGCAATGTCCTTTGTCATGGCAGGCTCGCTCTCGCCGCTCGGCGAGACCCGGCGGGATGAATGGCTGCCCAGCATCGCTGGGAAGGTCATCGACCCCGGCAGCGCGAATTGCTGCATGGCAATGCTTCAGACAGAGGCCCTGTGCGGCCTGTCGCACCACTCGTACGTGAACCGCAATTTGAGCCTCGGAGGCCTGATCCCAGCGCATGTATATGGACATGGAGGCGCCGGCACCCCCGACTGTCGATCCGCCCCCGGGGGAAGACGCCTATTTCGCGACACTCATTGCGGGTCTCGAGGAGATCGCCGCCGACGAGTTGCGCGAGCGCATTCCCGATGCGACCGTTCTGGGCGCTGTTCGCGGCCGCCTGTTCTTCTCGAGGTCCGATCCCGCGCGTGAGGCTCTCAATCTGCTGACCATCGAGCATCTCCACGCCTACGTCGATCAGTTTCATGGAATCTCCTCCCAGCGCGCCGGGCTTGAGTGCATCGAGGAGCGAATGGCGGAAATCGACCTTGACGGGGCAGTGAGGTTGCATGCCTGCCTGCATCCATCTCCCCGGCGACCGAGCTTTCGCATTACCGCAAAGCGCGCGGGGGAACACGAGTACAACTCCGTGGAGATCTCGGCCGCAGCGGGTGCAGGAGTGGTTCAGAGGTACGGTTGGGACGTTGACCTGGAGGAGTACGACTACGATGTTCGGGTATACGTGAAGAATGACACAGCCCTCGTCGGCCTGCGGCTATCTCCGGAGGCGCTCAGCCGACGAGCACGGATCTTGCACACGGCAGCTTCGCTCAACCCCACGGTGGCGCACGCCATGTGTCGAATCAGTGAGCCGCAGGAGTCCGAAGTCGTGCTCGATCCGATGTGCGGTGCCGGTACGATCCTGATAGAGCGGAATCGCCTTGCCGGGCCAGGCATCCTGCTGGGAGGCGACCTTCACGCGAATCCAGTGGAGATCGCGCGCAAGAACCTCGCGGCCGCGGAGCTCACCTGCGCGCTCGTTCAGTGGGATGCCCGACGGCTTCCGCTGGTGCGGCGAAGTGTGGACGCTGTCATATGCAATCTGCCGTGGGGGAGGCGAATCGGCTCACATCGTGCCAATCGTCACCTGTATCCGGCATTTGTGCGGGAGTTGTCGCGGGTACTGCGCCCCGGTGGCAGGGCGGTACTGCTCACGCAGGAGAAACGGCTCCTGACGCGGCTGGTAAGAGGGAGCGACGCGCTTACGATGATGCGGCAACTGTCCCTGAGCCTCTCGGGGATGCATCCGACTATCTATGTCGTGACGCGAGAAGACAATACGTGACAGGGTACAGCGAAGCTGACTGAAGAAGAGTGAATCGCTGACCACCCGCGGTGATCACCGCGGGTGGTCGCGAAGGTTCTTCGGGGGGCGCCTACTCGTTATACTGGAACTTGTAACCGACGCCCCAGACGGTCGCGATGCTCCACGGCACAGCGCGCTCTTCCTCGATCTTGCGGCGCAGGCGCTTGATGTGCGTGTCCACCGTGCGCAGGTCGCCGCCGCCATCGGGTCTGCCCCAGATGTCCCGGACTATCTCTTCACGGGTAAAGACCACGTTGGGCTTGGACGCCATGTAAACGAGCAGTCCGAATTCCTTGGGGGTAAGGTGCTCGTACTCTCCCTGTACCTTGACGCGACGCCGGGGTATATCGATCTCAAGGTCGGGAAAGGTGATCTTCTCCAGCGGCTCGCTGTGCTCGCGGTTGATCTTGACCCGCCGCAGCATGGCGCGAACCCTGGCCACCAACTCGCGGGTGCCGAAGGGCTTCGTGATGTAATCGTCGGCACCGACTTCAAGCCCGATTACCGCGTCGATCTCGTCATCTTTGGCGGTTATCATGATGATGGGGAGATCGTGTTTACGCCGTATGCGCCGGCAAACCTCGAGTCCATCAATGCCTGGAAGGATCAGATCGAGAAGCAACAGGTCGGGCATGTCCTTCTCGATAAGCTCGAGGCCCTCCTCGCCCGAATCCACGGCCTGGACCTCGAAGCCCTCGTCCTCCAGCTTACTGGTCACAAGCTTGCTGCACTGCGGGTCGTCTTCAATGATGAGTACTTTTCTGCGATCCAGAGTACTGCACCTCCGTCTGCCTCTCCTGGGGATTTCTGAGTGTTGAATTCGACCATATCGTCAGGAAGCTATTGTGTTCATATTTGTAGGTAATCATACCACAGCATGGCTTTTGGTGCAACACAGCATTGAGCGATATGGAAGGGATTGCCCGGTAGCGCAATAGCTCTTCCGCAGCAGGCCGCGAAGCCATTATATGACACAGAGTACTTCAGACCGTCATTGAGGAATAATTTGCGTACGTACTCTCACGCACTCCAGGTTCACTGCCTCTCGGTAGTAATCCACCGGACCGGATGGCGGGGGAATTGCTACACTTACGGTGCTCGCGCCTCCAGCGAACCGACGAACCACTACTCTACCGCATGAGAGCGCTTCAAGCCCGCTCTGCAGAAAGCCTTCTGACCTCATCGAAGCCGGGGTGAGGCGCGCCAGCAGGTCGACTGATTCGCAAGGCTGCGGCGTCGGAGGCGAAGCGCGCGGCCTCCGAGACGTTCATACCCGAGATCAGGCCAGCAATAAAACCGGCGTGAAAGCTGTCCCCCGCTCCTATATCGTACAAGACCTCAACGTCCCGTGCGTGGACGTCGTACACTGTGCCGCGGTCGAGCATATGCGCTCCCTGCTCCCCGCGGCTTATGATCACTGTCGTGGGACCGAGGTCGGCGATCCTGTGTAACTGTCTCTCAGGATCGTCGGTTGATGAGACGAGAGTTGCCTCTTCATGGTTCATAATTGCTATATCGGCGTGGCTGCAGGCATTCTCTTGCGTCTGGATTATCTCATTCTCGCTCTGCCCACACCAGGCTGAGGGTCTGTAGTTCACCGCATAGCACACCGTACGACCGACCTCTTTCGCGATCCGCGCCGCCCGCAATGCGGCTGAGCGAAGCGGCTCGTTGCGCATCGCCGCCTCGGTGAAGTCGAAGATGCGTCCAGCAATCGCCTCGGAACGCTCGATGTCGCTCTCGCCAAGCGTCCCCATAGGGTCACAGTGACCGGGAAAGCGGTAGAAGTAAAAGGTCTTCTCGCCCTCCTGGTCCATCCATGCGAACGAGATCGGGGTTAGTTGTCCCTCCACGGACTTGATGAACCGCGTGTCGACTCCGAGGCGCCCGAGCCTGCTGGTCAGCCACCGTCCGAGTTCGTCGGCTCCCACTCGTGAGATGAGCCCGACCCTCGTGTCGAGAGCAGCGAGGGCCCCCGCGAAGTTCGCGGCCGACCCGGACGGCAGTGGCCGCATCTCCTCGACATCCTCCAGGGACCTCCCCATCCGCGCCGGAGTTATCTCGACCATCGCCGAGCCGATCGCCACGACGTCGAGTTCCGCGTCCGCCGCATGCTCCAGCATACTCAGTCCTCCGCGATCGTCTCGGGCTCGATGAGCATCTCCTCGAGTGAGGACAGGAATGCGGCTCCCTCCGCACCACCGCTTGCGCGGTGGTCCATGACGAGCGTGAGATGGGCCGCCCTGCGCGCCATCACCTGCTCATCTATCACCAGTGCCTGGGGCTTGATCGACCCCACGCCCAGTATAGCGACCTGCGGCGGACTGATGATGGGCGCGAATGAATCGATGCCCGCGGGGCCGAGGTTCGAGATTGTGAAGCCCGCTCCCATCTGCAGCGATGCTCTCAGCCGCCCGGCGCGGGCAAGCTCTATCATCTCGCGCGTCTCCTCCGCGATCTCGGCGAGGTTCTTTACGTCCGCGTCACGAATCGTGGGAAGCAGTACCCCCTGCTCGGTGCTGACCGCAAAGCCTATATTCACGCTCTCAAGCAGCCTGAGTTGCTCGGGATCACACCACGCGTTGAAGAGCGGGTACTCGCGCAATACCACTGCAACGGCCTTGATAAGCAGATCGTTGTAGGTTGGGCCCACCGCCTCGGACTGCTTTAAATGCTCTCTGAGCGCCATTAGCGGCTCCATATCGACCAGGGTCCTGAGATGGAACTGTGGGATCTCGTTGACACTCGTGAGCGTACGCTCTCCGATCGCTTTGCGCACTCTCGTGTGTTCCTGAACTGTGAAACTCTCTTCTCTTTGCGGCAATCTCCACGCCTCCCGAAGTCCAGATTCCTGCGCTGCACATTTCTCCCCCGGCTTTCTGATTTCCTGCGCCCGATCCGCAGGCAGAGGTAGCGGGTACTCTTGAAGCGCTGCCGGGAGGTCTGCCGTCGCGGGCGAAGAAAAGGGGTGGTGATGTAGAGGCGCGCAATCAGCCTCCGGAACGCCCGGCGTTCGACAGCCGGGATTTCGTCCGGAAAAGGCCAATGAGGGATGATGAGCATGCCCATCAGAGATCTGTCCGAGCAGAGAGTTCGGCGTACAGGTGAAGACCTGGTCAAGCATCTCGAGAGCTTCGAGCTGGACCTGCAGTTCACCGCGGGTGTCTGGTTTTTCGCGCCTGGGGGTGGACGCTTTCACGATCGCTATGTGCCTGACCTGAGTATGGAAGAGCGGCTGGAGATGGCCGTGGGGCTATTGGACCATGGGCTTGTGGGGCTGGAGGCGCACTATCCCAACGAGGTGAACGAGGACAACATCGATCTCTTCAAGGATCTGCGCGAGGATACCGGCCTGCGGCTGATTACGGTCGTGCCGAATCTGTTCTACGACGCTCAGTTCGAGTTCGGCTCTCTGTCGTCGCCGATCGAGAGCGTGAGACGCGCGGCGATAGACAGAACTATCACCGCACTGCAGTTCAATGTCGAGTTGGAGACCGACTTCGCGATTGTCTGGCCGGGGATCGACGGCTTTGACAATACCTTCGGGCAGAATCATGTTGCGGCGCGCGATCGCTTCGCAGAGGGTCTTGCGGAGGCGATGGACGCGGTGCCCGGAGCGCGCGTCTGCATCGAGCCCAAGCCGTATGAACCGCGGGCGAACATCCTCTACGGAACCACCAGTGAAGCGCTGCTTCTGTGCGAGAAGGTTGAGGGGCTCCTCGATTCGGGCGAGAACATCGACACACTCGAGAGCGGAACGGCGCTGATGGCGCTCAATCCCGAGGTCGGGCATATGCTGATGGCCTATGAGGACCTGGCGTACGCCTTCAGTCTGGTGTGCGAATACGGTAGGCTGGGACACACCCACTGGAACTCGCAGCCGCTTGGCAACTACGATCAGGATCTGAACGTGGGCGTGGTCTATCCCGAGCAGACAGAGGCTGCCCTCTACGCCCTGAAGATGTGCGGATACTCGCAGCTCTTCGGCATCGACATCAACCCGGAGCGCATTCCGGTTGAGCGCGCGCTGGTTAACTGCATGGACCAACTCAAGGCGATGAACGAGCGCATCAATGGTCTGGATCATGCACGCATCGTCGAGTGTGTGGAGCAACCCGAGGAAAATCGTGGGATGCTGGAGGCCCTGCTTATCCGTAGCCGCTATCCAGAGGCAAGTGGTCTCTCAGATATCGAGTGAACAGGTTGGATCAACCCCGCCTGCCACGCATCTGTCGCGCGGGGCACAAGCGACAGCCGCACAACAAGAAATGAGTATCAACATGAAGCGACACATCACACTCGTGAGCCTCCTGACAATCACCGTGATGGTGGTCGGCCTGACGATCGGTTGGGCCCAAGTGTACCTGGGACAGAGCGCCGCGCGGGCTAGGGCGGGTATGACGAACCTGCTCGGTACCCGTGCAACCGGGATGGGTGGTGCGTCAGTAGCTGCACCTGAACCGGGCGCAGCGCTTTACTGGAATCCGGCCGCACTGGCGAGAGAGCGTGGCTTCAGGCTATCCGGCTCTCTGGGCGGCTCAGCGGAAGGCCTCAGTGCCGCAGAGGACCTTCGTGACGTCGTGGATATCATCGACGACGCTCAGACGGCGGTGGATATTGGCATCGAAGACTTCTTCACCATCCGCGACATCATAATTCGCAACGATGGTGAGACAATCCGAGGAGAGGCCGGACTGCTCGGTGGCCTGCAGTACAACAACTTCGCTCTGGGGTACTGGGTAATGGCGGGCGGAGATGCAGGCGTTAATCACACACAGATTGGGTCGACCGACGAACGGGTTGACTGGGATGCGACCGCGGCCGGTCAGGCCAGCGCAGGAGTCGGTTACGGACACAGCCTGTCCGAGCAACTGGCCGTCGGCGTGACCGTTCGCCAGTTGTGGGTGGGAAGTGGTTTCTCGGTGGGCAGTGCCGAAGCCAGAGGCATTGATGAGGAAGCCCGAATTCTCGTGGACGCTGCTTATGGTGAGATCAATGACGGGGCGGAATACGACGACACGATTACGGTGGACCTCGGTCTGCTCTACTCCCCGGACGAGCGTGTGCACTACGGCCTCGTCGGGCGTAACCTGACAAACCCGTCTTTCACCGGAGTACCAGCGTTCGAAGACCTCGATCTTTCGGTCGATCTGGGATATGCTTACACGTGGGACGATGGTAGCATCTTCGCCATCGACTGTCACAACGTGACCGAAGCTAATGGCAAGAACAGTTCAATCGCCGTGGGATTGGGCGCGATGCTCGGCCGCGACGTGCAAATCAGAACGGGCTACGGTGCAGGAAGTCCTGTGCTCGGTCTCGGCCTGAGCATGGGCAGTTTCGACCTTGATATTGCATCCGCCCTCAGATGGGAAGATCGCGTGGCGATCTCCGGTTCCATCGTCTTCTGACCCGGGAGGTCTGCGACTTGGCGTACGACAGCGCAGGACGATCCATCGTCACAGAGGAGGACCTCGTCGCCGGGTTTCGGGCCATCGGGGCGGAACCCGGCGACCTGCTTCAAGTGCACAGCTCTCTGTCGAGTCTCGGCTATGTCGAGGGAGGGGCGGAAGCCGTCGTAGCCGCCCTGCTGGAGGCTATCGGCCCTGAGGGTACACTGATGGTGCCCACTTTCAATCATCAGGCGCGTAGAGCTTTTGAGGATGACCGCGAGATCTTCGACTTGCAGACCACGCGCTCAATCAACGGCGCGATCACGGAGGCGGTGCGACTTCACCCCGAGGCGCATCGCTCCCTTCATCCGACCCATCCCTACGCGGCGATCGGCCCGAAGGCCCGGTGGCTCACCTCCGAGCATCTCGAGGTTAGGACCTTCGGCGACGAGAGTCCGCTCGGGAAGCTGGTGCGTCACGACGGTAAGATCATGATGCTCGGGGTGGGTATGAACTCCTGCACCGCGGCGCATGTGGCGGAGACTCGCGCGGAAGCCCGTTGCATGGGCTACCGACAACTCGTCCGCAAGCTCCGACTGCCCGACGGCAGAGTGATCGACGCGCGCTCAGTTCTATGGCGTGGTGAGGGAGACTGCCGCGTCGAATGGCAGCCGATTGAGGGCGCAATGCGTGAGCGCCGGCTGATCTTCGACCGGCTCATCGGCGATGCACATGTAAAGCTCTTCGATGGCGCTGAGATGGTCCAGACCACGTTCGAACTATGCCTTGAGCGCTGCCCCAGGTGCCCTGTACGTCCACGCGATTAAGCGCAATCCAGCGCGCGTATGATCTGTCAGCCTCTCACTGGTGATTCGATGCTTTACGTCTGTGACCTGCACGTTCACATCGGTCGCTCCGACAGCGGGCGCCCGGTGAAGATAACCGCATCTCGCGATCTGACCTTTGAGAATATCGCCATCGAGTGCGCCCGGCGCAAGGGCGTGGACGTGGTTGGCGTGGTGGACTGCGCTTCGCCGCCGGTGCTTCAGGACATAAGACGCCTGGTGGACGACGGCGAGATGGTGGAGCATCCCGGGGGAGGGCTGCGCTATCGCGATCAGGTCACCGTGATACTCGCCGCGGAGTTCGAGACCTTCGAGCCCGGCGGCGGGCAGTCGCACCATGTGAGTTACTTCCCCTCGGTGGCGGCTCTCGAAGGCTTCTCCCACGAGATCTCCGGGCATGTAACCAATCTCGAGCTTTCCTCTCAGGCCTGTCGAATGCCCGCGCGCGAGCTACTGGATATGGCCGGCGGCTTTGGTGCCATCTTCGTGCCCGCGCATTGCTTCACCCCGCACCGGAGTCCCTACGGCTCCTGCGTGGAGCGCCTCTCTACGATGTTCGGCGATGCCTGGGAGGCGATTCCGGCGATCGAACTCGGACTGTCAGCGGACACCTTCCTCGCCGACCGCATTGGAGAGCTGGCGGAGAAGAGCTTTCTGTCGAACTCGGACGCACACTCCCTGCCGAAGATCGGGCGCGAGTACAACATCGTAGAGATGCAGAAACCGAGCTTCGAAGAGTTGCGGATGGCGTTGGCGCGCGAGGCCGGCAGACGAATAGAGGCGAACTTCGGCCTCGACCCGCGGCTGGGCAAGTACCACCGCACGTTCTGCGAGAGCTGTGAACGAATCGCGCCGGGCGAGCCACCGGTTATGGAGTGTCAACTGTGCGGATCAGAGGATGTGACGCGCGGAGTGCTCGACCGAATCGTGCAGATCGCGGACTTCGCGGACGCACGCGCGCCGGGGCATCGTCCGCCCTATCAGTACCAGGTGCCGCTGGAGTTCGTGCCCGGGGTCGGCACGGTAACGCTCAACAAGCTGATAAACCGCTATGGCTCCGAGATGGCCGTGCTCCATGAAGCGAGCCCCGACGAACTGGTACAGACGGTCGGGGAGAAGATCGCCGGGCTGATCGTGCAGGGACGCGAGGGGACGTTACCGCTGAAGCCCGGAGGCGGCGGGCGCTACGGGAAGGCCACCCCCGGTGACAGCGGACAACTGAATTTGCCGCAGATCGGGTGAGGACGCAGTGCCGTGAGTTGATCTCCAGGGCGACTCGATCTTTGCCACTGTTGGCCGCAGTCAGCCGACGTTCACCCAGACCGGGCTCGACCAGGCCGTCTCCTCGTCCTCCTGCACCACGCGCACATAGTACCAGTCCCCGTCGCGCGCTTCGCTCGTGTCATGGTACTCGAAGTACTCCTCGTCCTGCGAACACTCGCGCACGATCAAGTCCTCATTGTTCTTCACGATCTTCATGTACTCGATCGGGCCCTCGCCGATGGCGTGGATGCGGATCACACGCTCGGCCGTCGCGTCGTCGAGGCCAAGCTCGCCGCCCATCATCACGTCATTCACACTGAACTCGAGAATCATGCGCACACCCGTCGTCGCGTAAGTGCGGCGCGCCGCCAGCGCGTCATAGATCGCCTCGCGCGTAAGCTCAGGCGCGTAGACGCCCGTAAAGCCGCTCTTTTGCATGACACACCACTGGCGGTCCTGCGGGAAGGAGCGCCCCGGCATCCCCGTGTGGCTGTCCCCGCAGCCGATGAAGCCGAAGCGATAGCCGCGATCCAGCGCCGCGAACACACCTGAGCCGGGCTTCTCGGACTTCATCCAAAGGGGGTCCTGGTGCTCGACGCCCGAGCCCCAGCACGAGTACACCTCCACCAGCGGCTCGACGTCCTGCGCGTAGCAGTCCCACTCGGTCCACGACTTGGTGTGGTGCGGAATGGCGATGCAGTTCCCGCGCTCGCGAATCCAGGTAAAGAACGTCTCGTAGTCGGCGCCGCGAAGCTCCTCCAGCACCGGTTCGATCTCCGCGCCACGGAAGATCACGTTGTGATGGCCGCGCCCCTCGTATCCGCCGAACTCGAAGCCCTTGAAGGTGACGAACTCGCCGGGTGCGTAGAAGTCGTTCGTCGCCTGCTGGGTCTCCGGCCAGCCGTCCTCCTTCAGGTGGCCGCTCGAGTCGGTTATGCCCATGAAGTCGAGCAGCGCCACGTCGCGCCCGTAGGCGTAGCCCTCGGCGGGGGTGCCGATTGAGTCGGAGTGATACTTGCTCTGGCAGTGCAGGTCGCCGAAGTATATATTCATCTCGCGGCGCGTGACGAGGATCGGGTTCGACTCGTAGCGCCATCCCTGTCCGTCTGCGCGCTCGGCGTTGAGGCGATGCACGTCCTCGACCTCGGTGCTCGCGCCGCGCACGACATTCAGGTTCGCATCATCCTCGGTGAACTCCGCGGAGCCAGGCAGCGCAACCTGCGGGTCGTCGCTCCCGAGGCGCATCTCGCCGACGAAGTTGCGATCCGGGCGGTTGCGGAACTCATCCATCACCGCGATCTTCACCCGGAACTCCTCGCCGGGGCGCACTATCGCGGGCGCCACCACGTTGATCTGCCCCGGAGGCGTCGGCACGACCGTGACCTCAAGTTCCTCGCCGGGAAGTTCGAAGAAGTCGCGGTCGCCCTTCACGTCCACGTAGGCGTGGAAGCGGTCCTTCGGGGTCGGGCAGACCTTCTGCGCCTCGGCGCCATCTTCGCCCCAGAGCGTGTCGCCGTAGATGATGCGGATCACGTCGCCCGGCTGCAGATCGGCGTCCCGCACGTAGGCTACGATGTGATGCGTCCAGCCGCCACCCTCGCGATTGGGCACGCCATGCGGACAGCGCTCCTCGGCATCGAGGTCGATCCAGGCCTCGGTATCACTTTCAAGCTCCACGCGCACGTTCTTGCGCCCGTAGCCGACGTAACCACCATCGTATCCTCCGCGCTCGTGGCCTTTCTGGAAGAAACGATGCAGCGGCACCTCCGGCCATTCCCAGGCATCGTTGGGCATGGCGATGCGAAGCTGGCCGCCCTCGGCGATGCCCCTCTCCCCCACCGTGTACTCAAAGGTCAGTGTGACGAGACTCCCTGCGACGATATCATCGCGCGGGGACATGGTGATCGTTCCGTACTCTCTCATGGCAGGACTCCTTAGGGGCGGTTGTGAGCTGTCACGTGCAGGGCAACGAGGAGAGGGGTGGCGCCTCACAACCCCAACTCGTCGTTCACCTCGCGCATGGCGTCGATCACGAAGTCGATGTGCTCGGTGAGGTCCACGCCCAGTTCCTCTGCGCCGGTGCGGATGTCGTCTCGATCGACCGCCGCCGCGAATGAACTGTCCTTCATCTTCTTCTTCACCGACTTCGCCTTCAGGTCGCTGATCCCGTTCGGGCGCACCAGTGCACAGGCCACGATGAAGCCGGTCAACTCATCCACCGCAAAGATCGCCTTCCGTACCGCCGTGTCGCGCGGAATGCCCGTGTGCGGTGCGTGAGCCTGAATGTCCTCGACCAGCGCCTCATCCACGCCGCGCTCGCGCAGAATCTCCGCACCCTGTTGCGGGTGCTCGTCCATCGTGGGATGAATCTCCCAGTCGAAGTCGTGCAGCAGGCCGACGACTCCCCAGTAGTCCTCATCCTCATCGAACCTGCGCGCATAGGCCCGCATTGCAGCCTCAACCGCGTACGCGTGCTTGCGCAGATTATCGTTCTCGACGTGCTCGTGCAGTATCTCCAGCGCCTCTTCGCGCGTCATGATCGTTGCTCCTCGTGGCTTGATCGTCTCCAGCTTTCTCTTGTCGATTCGACGGAGGGTACACGATCCCCTTCAGCGAATCCTTGCAGGAGTGCAGCGGGGTGGCGCGAAGTAGATGTAGACTCAGAGATTCTGAAGCATTGGACTAGGGAGGCGAAAAGATGCGCAGGAGTGTGCTGATACTGGTGTGCCTGACACTTTTGGTGGGGGTAGCCGTGGCCGACCATCACGGCGGTGTCGAGGATGGTCCCGTGGACGCATACGTATTCGGCGAAGCGCTGGAAATGGATCCGCCGGCGATGGTGGTGGGCGGCCGCCTGTTCCTGCCGGTACGAGGAGTCGCCGAGGCCGTTGATGCAGAGGTGACATACTTCGCGGAGCGCGATGCGGTTGTGGTCTGTGTGGGAGATCGCTGCACGGACATGCCACGCGAGCAATCGATCAAAGTGGACCAGCGGCTTCTCTCGCCAATGGAAGCGCTGGACGAGGCGCTGGATGTTGACATCGAGTGGCATCCTGGGGAGCGCATCGTGGCGGTTCGCGACGGCGCGGTCGGCATGATGGCGGCTCCGATCGTGCTGCCGGGCGTTGATGGCCCCTACGAGCGAACCGCATGGGATGACAGGGAGGCAGTCGCAGTGGTCTGGTGGGCGAATCACTGCCCGACGATCCATCGCTACGAGGAAAGGTTCATCCAACTGGTCGATGACTACAGGCCGCGCGGCGTGGAGTTCGTTGCAGTGGCCTCGAACTGTGTCGAACAGTATCCGGCCGACGATTTCGACAAGATGAAGGAGCGAGCGGAGGAGAAGGGATACAACTTCTACTACGTATTCGATGAGACGCAGGAGGTGGCCCACGCCTACGGTCCCGAGCGGACTCCGGACGTTTTCCTTGTGAACCCGGACGGCTTCGTAGTATATCGCGGGGCAATCGAGGACTCACAGCATCCCGAAGAGGTTGAGCGCAGGCACCTGCGCGAGGCCCTCGACGAGATGCTGGCCGGAGAACCAATCTCAGTCAGGAAGACACCTCCGCACGGTTGCACGGTGAAGTGGAGCAATTAGCGGCTGCGCAGGCGTAATCCGCACGTCCGGGGCAGACTGATACCCCGGACGTGCCCGTCTACCAGCATCATCCCAGCAGCCTCTTGGCGTTGCCTCCAAGGATCGCCTGCTTCGCCTCTTGCGGGGCATCGAGCACTTCGACCTTGAGTAACGCTGGCTGGGGGTACTTAAATGGCATACCGCTACCAAGTACCACGCGCTCAGGGCCCAGATTTGCGAGCAGCGCCGCAAGCTCGTTATCCATCGTGGCCTTGAGGCGAGAGATACCGATGACGTAGTTATCAGGCAGATCCCCGTCAGCCCGTCCGAGCCGCGAGCCGGTGAAGCCGATTCCGTTGAGGAACACGAACCGGGCATCGGAGTTCCGTTGCAAGAGCGTCTCGAGTTCGGAATGCTCCACGTCGGGTACCTCCAGCAGCCAGTGCCGCTGGCGCTGGTCGATCTGCCGCAGGGGGATAGAGACGATCATCCCGCGCTCGGTCGCCGCTGCGATCAGGTCATCGCAGTAGGCATCTGAGAGCGCGTAGTTGTGATAATGTGGGTAAAGTCGCAGGCCGCGTGCGCCGAACTTCTCCGCACAGACCTCCAGGTCGCGCTCCCAGCCGACGTAGGAGGGGTTGATGACCGCGAACTGTGTCAGGCGGTCGCCGTGTCCCTGCAACTGCTCTGCGACCTCCTCATTGCCGCTCTGCGAATTCTTATAGAAGATCGCGCTCGCGCTGGAGACGCAGGCATGGTCGATCCCGGCGCGATCCATCAGACCAAGGAGCGAGACCGCATCATTGTGTCGTAGACGCCGGAACGGCCAGTGTCCCAGGTAGGCGTTCAGATCGACGATCATAGCTTCTCACCCCGCGCGCTGAGAATACTCCGCATGTTCTCGCCGAAGATCTTCCGGCGCTCCGCATCGGATATCTGCGCCCCGCGTAGCTTACCTACTCCGGCAGTCATGGACATGTCGCAGGCGAAGAGCAGACGGTCTGCTCCCAGAGTCTGCACGGCATACTCGATCATACCCTCGTCAATGACGCTGCCGGAGGTGTCGGCGTAGGTGCCGGGCGCATCGCGCAGGGCTCTGATCTGGAACTCCCAGTCTCCGCCCCCGCCGAGGTGTCCGCAGATGATAGTGGCCTCGGGATAGCGGTTGGCAAGATCGGCGATCATCACGCCGTTGGACATGCGGGGCTGACGCTCGACGTAGTAATGACTGTGCCCGGCGTGCTGCAGGATCGGCACCTCTAAGTCGATGCAAAGCTCTATCAGCGGAAAAAGGACCGGCTCGTCGGCGCGATACTCGTTGTAGAGCTTCACGCCGATGAATCCCTCGTCCTCAATCCGACGACGGATCTCCTCCCGAGCCTCGCGTACATAGCCGGGATTCACGTAACAGTAGCCCACTACACGGTCGTGGAAACGATCCATCGCCTCGCTCACCCAGTCATTCGCCCGGCGGAAGCCCTCAGGGTCCGACGGCC
>PXBW01000283.1 GCA_003566775.1 candidate division WS1 bacterium | reverse complement strand
CCACGCGTCGTGGAGTACCTCGCTGTCATCGATGTACGGTCCCCGCCAGCGTGCCGTCTCGATCTCCCCGGAGGGAGGTTCCATCAGCGCCTGCAGTCCGCGCTCATTGGTGGGAAATCTGCCGCCGTGGTCCATCGCATAGCGCTCGAGCGCGTCCATCACAAGCTGCATGCGCTCGATTGTCTCCCGCCGCTCCTGCTCGGCGGGATCTCCGGTGAAGCGCCAGGCCAAAGTCAGGCCGAGAGCCGCGACCAGGACCGCAATGATGAGTGTTTCGGACGGCGTCAACCCCCGGCGATTGCTGCAATACATGGCTACATGGTCCTTCGCAAGCCGCCCGCCGCGTGTCGTAGAGAGCCTTCAGATGAGGTTCGGCACCGCGCTCTCCGTCGGGACTGCAACTGCAGTCATTCTACGCGACCCAAAGTCGAGTGTCAACCTTCGCGCTCCTCACGCGGCGGAAGCGCAATGTCGGCTATGACCGGGCGATGGTCGGAGGGGTATTCGGACCTGGTCTCCGAGTAAACCGGCTCCGCACCACCACCCACCCAGACGTAATCGATGCGAAGAAGTGGGTACCGCCAGCGCAACAGGAAGGTATGCCCGAAGCCGAAGCCCGTTGCTTCAAAGGCATCGATCAGATGCCGGTCAAGCAGGCGCCAGTATCGCGAACCGGGTGGCGTGTTGAAGTCGCCGGCCAGAATAGCCGGATGCTCGGCGGGCAGCGTGTCGAGCAGCGTAAGAATACGGGCCTCTCGCTCCTCCACCGCCCTCGCCATGAGTTCGCTGAAAGGTTCAACCTCGCGCGGGAAAGGAGACCTCGCGACCCGGGGAAGGTGCACGTTGATGATGGTGACTGGTCCCGCGTCTGTCACTGCCTCAACAAGCAGGGCCTTGCGCGGGCTCTTCTCACCCAGAAAGACCCGCTCATGACGCAGTATCTCGCCGCGCACGTAGACGGCAAGGGTGTCCTCGATAGCCTGCTCATAGCCCGGCAACAGATCCTCGAGAACGGCACGATTGCTCTCCTGCAGGCAGACTACATCACAGTTCCACGAGAGGATGCGATCCCGGAGCGTCTCCCGGTCGCGAGTGTAGCCGTGAACATTCCAGGTCGCGGCACGCATAACCGGCCGATCGCCGGGATCAGGATGCACCGGGTTCACCTGAAAGTGCGCCACGGCCAGCAGCGCGAACACCGTGGTGGCCGCATTCAGCAGCGAGAGAAAGCGCCGCCGCCTCGCCACGGTCACCAGTAACACCAGGGTTGGGGGCAGCACCCACTGCACCTGTGGCCCCCAGGTCAGCAGCGTGGTCAGCCACCAGTCCTCGCCGGGCCAGCGCTGCAACCCCCATGCGGCGATCACCATGAGCATCGCCACAAGTGTGAGAATCCCGAGGACGCATCCTCCCCCGCAACATCCGCGGCCGTTGCGGCGTCCTCTGCCCTTCAACTCGGTCATCTATACTCTCAGTTCGCAGATGTCTTCCGCGGTCTTGCGGACAGTCCGCGGATCCGCGTATTCCCATCCCTGGTTGAGTGATGACTGAATACTGACGCCCTCGAGATAGCGAATCTCCTGGGTATATGGCCCCTCGAAGAAGTAGGGCTCGATCTCATCGATCTTCGCGCAGGCCTCACTGGCGCGCTCGCGAATCAGCTCACATGCGGCCTCGTGGGAGAGATGGATCGCAAGCTCAACGCCGAGCGCCTGCTTCACTGCCGCACCGACGATGTTGGGGACAAGCTCCTGTGCCTCCTCCACCGCGACGTCGTCGCCGGCGCAGAAGACGGTCGGCACGCCCATCGTGCCCGCCATCAGGGCGCGGCAGCCGAACTCGCCAAGCTCAACATCGTTGATCCGGTAATACTCGATGCTCTTCGAGGAGTAGGTGTGACATAGCACACCGCCTGTGCCCGCACGCGCATGCTGGCCCACGAACATCAGGGCATCGAAGCTGTCATCAAGGCCGTAGGGAGCGCTGATGGGGCCGCGCGCGATCAGCTTCGCGTCAGGATGGAACTCCTCCTCGATGATGCCGCCTGAGCCGTGGCCGTCCCAGACGATCACCTCGGCGTCCGTGTCGAAATCGAGAATGCCGTCGATGCACGCGTTGACCTCGCCGGTGAGCAGGCGCATCCAGCGCACCTTGTCCTCGGGTGTTACGTCGCGCGACTGGTTGAACCGACTCACCAGCGCCGGGCCCTCAAGGTCGGTTATCATGTGAATCTTCATCTCTGCACCTCGCACGTTGCGACTGTTGCGCGGGCACCGGGCCCGCGGTGGTTGGCGGTGTCACTGCGGCGCGACCTCACACTCGCTGAGATCGATTATCCAGGTCTCCACGTCGCGTCGCGGTCACGATCTCCTGCGGAATCACGCGCTGTTGAGCCTCACCTGCGGTGGCATGAGCGTGAGCGAGACGCAGATCGCGGTGAATGCGACGTACAACGATAATCTGACGGCGGTAACGTCTCACGGCATTGATGTAGGACCACCTGGAACGCGGGCGACGCCTCCGCCCCGGACCGCTCGCTGCCAGCATAGCTACCCCAGGGCACCGCCGTCAAGCCCGTGATGCGGGAGACTGTTGAAGGGCGCCCCCCCACTCGTGGCGAATATGACTTCAGTTTGCACGATCGCGCAAGGGGGCCTATCGCATGAGCACGCGTTTCGGCTATCTGCCTGACACCCCGCTCGATGACTTCGACGCAGAGGACGCCCTGCGTCACAGAGGTCTCGTTGCCACTCTTAGCCGGATCATCGAGGACGCCCCTACTCCGTTCTGCATAGGCTTGCTCGGCACCTGGGGCATCGGCAAGACAAGCATCACAAGGGCCGTGAAGGCAGCCATTGAAGAGACAGATGACACGCGGTGCATCGAGTACGACGCGTGGAAGTATGATGCGAGTAGCTTCAGGGCGGAGGTAATCAGAGAGGCTTATCGGCAGAGCCGTAAGCGTCTACCACCAGAAACCGAAGAGGCCATCAACTACGACACCAGCACGACACGAAGCGGCCGCGCCGAATTCCCATCTTCACGACTTTTGGCAGCTGCGAGAGATGCGCTGCATCGGTGTCTGGTCATGGTATTAATGGCAGCACCATTGGCAATGGCGCTGGCGTTGGGGGCCTGGCTGCTCCCCCAATACGTCGTCCCTGCAGCTCTCCCCTGGGATACGCTCCTCCCCCTGCTGATCGGTGTCTTCATCGGCATTGTGTCTGGAGCAATCAAGGCTTTTCCCATCTTCGTCGTTGAGGCTCATACTCAGTCGCGTCCGATGGCAGAGCGGCCAAGCGAGTTCGCGTGCCTCTTCCGCGCCCTAATTCGAGACCTGAGGCCCCGCAAGGGCGGCCGCCTGGTCTTCGTCATCGACAACCTCGACAGGTGCAGCCCAGAGACCGCAACCGAGATACTCGGTATGCTGAACACATTCCTGGCCGAGCCCGGCTGTACCTACGTCGTTGCCTGTGATGATGAAGCAATCGTCAGGCACCTCGCCGAACTGCCCGGAGAGACCTGCAAGAGCGCCCGCGCGCGACTGGACAAGGTGTTCAATCTGACTGTCCGAATACCCCCCGCGAGTCCTGTGGATATGGCCCCGCTGATCGAGAGTCTGGCCGAGAGAATAGACGAACCACTCCCCTCCGGCGTATGCGATGCACTGGCCTGGGCCGTTGCGCATACGCCCCGCGATGCTGTGCAATACGTAAACGATTACAAGGCCGCGATGGCAGCGTTGGAGAAGCAGCAAGAAGACAAGGCGGTAACCTATTCCGACGCGGACGCGATGGCAAACGCAGTAGCGAAGACCTTGGTGCTCAGGAAACGCTTTCCTCAGGTGTACGCTCAGTTAGTGCGAACTCCAAGCAACCTTACTCTTCTCGAGAAGCACGCCCGAGACGGGGAACTGGAGAATCCCATCTCAGACGTTCCCGTTCTCGAAGACCTCCTCGGGTTTCTGTCTGAGACAGAGATGGTGGAGCCGGAGGCAGCAATGTGTGCGCTCTGGCTCAAGGATCCCATAGTCAACGCTGAGTTCGGCCACCTGAACGGCTTCTTGGAGCGGCTTGCCGGTGTGTCGGACATGCGTGAGGAGTACCTGAACCTGGACGAGGAAGCGAGAAGGCGCTGGCGCTCCGCTGCTGTTGAGGGTCTCAACTACTTGCGCCGACATGGCACGGCGGGACGCACGCGAACCATGGTACGGTTACTGGCGGAGTTCCACGGCGATACCCCCGACACTGAGAAGCGCACTTTGGCGAATGCGATTGCCAGAGCGCTGGGCGTTCACAAGCGTCCACTGGCAATCGGCGAATTCGCTGGCTCGGACCTTCTGCCCGCTCTTCTCGACTGCTCCGACGCTCTAAGAAAGCGTTCCATCGAACGCATACTGGAGGCCCTATCAACAGATACGACTGAGGGGGTCGAATGGCTAAGAGTGCTCCTCCATTACGGTGACCGCATTCCTCAGGAGTTTGCTGAGAGCCTCTGGGGCACCTTCGCCGAAGTCAGGAGCGCTAGTCCTGACGCACCTGAGATTGCTGTCTTGGCGGCAGCGCTTGTGAGATGGCAGGAAACGCCGCCCCCCAACGTTGCACGCGCACTGGCTGCGTCGGTAGTTGAGGACGTGACGGGTTCTGGCGGACGGAAGAAGACGGCTCCGCCGAACATCGTCGAAGGACTGGAGGACTACAGGACAGCCCTCCCCCTTTTTGCATACCTCGGGCCTGATGACCGCGATGCGCTGTTCGGAGCGCTGTTCCGTGCTCAGACCGACGACAATCTGGAAGCAGCCGCGAAAGCGAGTAGTGAGGATGCCGTAGCCGACGCTCGACGCCAGGTACTTTCAGCCGTGGCCGCACTGGACCCGCGCCTCCTTGGCTCCGTCAGCGCAGGAGCCGCAAGTCCGCTTGCGACAGTCCTGGCCGACAGCGTGAGCCAGAACTACCTGTGCGATGATCTCTCCGTCCTCAAGGACCTCGATCAGGCTTTGTCGAGTCTTGAGATAGATAAGCAGGCTACGGATGACATTCGCATGAGGGTGATTGGGCGTAGCGAGGCCGCAGCCGCTGAGTGCGGCGAAGCCCTCGCGGGGCAGCTTCAGGATCTGACGCGGGGCGGACTGGTGGCAGAGTCCGCGGCCGCAGGCCTCCTGCACGCAATTGGAGCGGGCAAACTATCCGATTCCGTCGCGTCGCAGTGCGTCGAGGCCATAGATGAGAGCAAGTGGCCTGCGCTTGTGATGACCCTGATCAACAGGCACAGCGAGCGCGCGGCAGAGGTGGTCACGTGTGTTGCCGAGGGGATCGTTACCGAAGGAGTCGCCGAAAAAATGATGAAGACGGGGCTTCGGCAACTGCCGAGACCGAATCGTCAGCAACGACCCGATGCTTCTTGGGTATCTTGGTTCCACGCCCTCATACCGATTCTGGACAAGGTTCCCAGTTCGGAGGTGAGAGACGTTCTTGAATGGGTGAAGCAGGCCATAGATGCTGACGGGACCACTATACTACAACAAGAGGTACTCAGAACGCTTGAGGAGACCGGGCCTGCAATCGCCCGTGCCATCTCTGAGCGCGAGAGTGAAGAGTCGGTAAAGGAAGTCGCCGAGGCCCTCGTCGCTGAACTGGTTCACATCGTCATCTCGGAACTGGAGCAGGCGGAACAGTCTTCATACGCTATTAGAGCACTGGGGCCCTTCGCTGAGAGGCTTGACGAGCATGATCAGGGGCTTCTAAACAACAGCATGAAACGGAAGGGCACCGACGAAGAGGCGGTCCTTGTCCTAGAGGGAATCCTAGACAGGGCTAAGCGCGCATCGGGAGGATAGGACGCCGCCTGCTTAGGCCCTCCGGTCGCCTTGTGATCTCTCTCAGTCCCAGAGTGCTTCGTGTACGCTCGTCTTGAGCGGCCCCGCTTCACCGGGATGCAGGCGCGGGAAGAACTCGACGCCGGTGCGCAACTCGATCGCCCGCAGGGGCACGTTGAAGCTGCTGAGCGGCCGGCGCTGGTCGGGTATCGCGAAGGTCAGGTTGCCGTCCGCATCGACCCTGTGCGGCTGCTCGAAGAGATACCCACGCGCGTTGAAAGCGCCGTCAACGCCGAACCATGCCACGATCTTGTAGGTAGCCTGCGGCACCCCGAAGCCTGTGGTGATGCGCGCCGCGCGCTCGAAGTCCGTCGGGTCGCCGCCACGGGTGAAGGCCGTGCCGGTGATCGTCCAGAGCGCTTCGACCTGCTCGGGCAGGCCGTCGAAGTCCGCGATCGCGTCCTCGAGTATCCGGTAGGCCGAACCGCGGTTGACGCTACGATGCTGTGGCGCGCAGTTGGTCATCAGGCAGCCGTAGATCGAACTGTTGACGCCCCACGCGCGGTTCATCGAATGGCGGGCCATGTGCCCGCGGTCCAACTCGGTCTCACTGCCGCGGTACGAGGTCCCCGCGTAGAAATCGGGCGGCAGGTCGGGGTCATCGTACCAATGGCGGTCGAGCGACTCCGCGGCCCGCATCCGCTCGAGTTCGCTTCGGGTCCAGCGCTGGCAGACCCAAAGAGCCGTGCGCATGTCCTCGAAGTACGCGGCCACGAACGCTTCGCGTACCACCACGGAGACGCCGGGGCCGTCCGGGCCGAAGTGCCGATCATCGAAGAGGCGGGGCATGCCGAAGACGAAGTGCCGCGAGCGAAGCTCGAAGCGCTGAAGCTCCGCGGGCCGTGGCTCGCCCCTCAGCGGCGTCTCAAGCTCGCCGATCTGCCGGGCGTAATCGAGATCCTGCCGCAACTGCGCGCGCTTGATCTGATAGGGCGTCTGAGACCCCGCCTCAATCAGCATCGGGCCGATCAACAGGGCGAGCGCGAGCAGAACGACAAAGCTGGTTCGTGACATCATGTCACCTCCTCAGGAGGTTTTGACCTTCATCCAGGGCACAGATGGCTGCACGGACATCGCGCGATCCACCGGGCGCCGAGTTCGCCGACCCGTCGCGGGTCATCTCATATGTGATCGATACCCTGGTACTCCCATGAGGCAAATGGAATCGCGCGGCTCAGCGCCTCGATGTCGCCGGGACGCGCCCCGTGAACTGTGACAATCTCCTGCGCCACGAGCGGCGCGAGATCGAGTCGGCACATCAACCAGCGCACAGCCTGGTGATGCTTGAGTTCCACCGTGATCTCGCGCGAAGGCTCGCCTCCGGGTTCGTGTACCACGAAGTCGTCCCGCGCCGTCCAGACCCTCACGCGAACATCTGCAAGCTCGCTCTGCGGCGTCCAGACGATTCTCGCGAGACGCCGCCAGTCAAGCGGGCATGCCATGATCATCTCACCGCGCCGCTGTGGTGCAAAGCCCAGAGCATCGAAGACCGACGTATAGATCCCTCCATCGTGCAGCAATGCGGTAACTCCGACACCACGATCCTCAGCCACCGCGCACGCGCCACGTAGCAGGCGCATCGCGACCGCGCGGTCACGACCGCGACTTGCCAGTTCCATGACCGTTATCGGCCCATCATCTCGCAGTGCGAGTACCAGGTGACCGAGCAGCCTGCCGCTGCGCTCCACGACCAGCGCCGCGTACTCAGATCCAAGCTCCACTGTCTCAAGCTGCGTGAACGCCGTCTCGTAGAAGCCGGGCAGGCGATCCTCGTATCCCCCCGCATGTTCGTGGGCCGACCGAAAGTCGGCGGCGAACTCTTCCTCCCGTGCCACGATCTCCCCGGCTTCCAATGGGTCTCCCGGCGGCTCAGCGACCTCGCCGGGCGCGTCGAGCTTCCACGTCCGTACGTAGCAGCAGTCGGTGAGGCCGTTGCTGTCGTAGTGATTGTACGCCGGGCTGCGTTCATCGCCCCGGTAGACCGTCAGCACCTCGACACGATCGCGCATGAACTGCCTGATGGCGTCCTGAATACGCGTCCCGATACCCTTTCCGCGCATGCCCTCCTCGACGCACACGCAATGCTCGAACGCCACGCGCACGGCCACTCCGGGGCGTAAGACGAAGCGTCGGATATGCAGCGGGATCTCACCGACGATCCTTCCATCCTGCACGGCCACGCCTGCGGTCACGTCGTCGCGCATCATCCATCGGCGCATCTCCTCAAGGGGAACCGGCGGGAACACGGCGTCGTGAAGGGCGTGGAAACTCTCGATATCGTCGGACTGGAACTCGCGAATCTCAATCTGTGCCGACATGGGCGCCTCCACATGGGCAATGGTAGATGCTCGAATCAGCGCTACCTTCACCTCGCCCGTGACCGATTCCTTCGCCTGCTTCGGCGCCGACCTGCTCGACCCCGTCTGCTTCTGCAGGCTCGCTGTCAGTTCGCAGAGACTTCGCCGGAAGACCTTGCTCTTTCTCTCCAGGGAGTGTATCATCGCCCGCAGTTGGAAACGAAGGTCGGGCAGCGTCCGGCGATTCTCCGACTTCTCCGGCAGTTGAGGCGTGATGACGACCCAATCGCCGCGTCAGAGTGCGCGGCAGCGGCACACCGAAGAGTTTATGGAGCAGGAGCAGTCCGCTGACCCCCACTGGAAGCGAACAGTGGGGGCTGTCTGGTTCGCGCAACTCCTCGCCGCGATGGGCTTCTCCTTCGTGATGCCCTTCCTCCCCTTCTTCGTACGGGATCTGGGCATCACCGAAGATAGTCTCGTCGGCTTCTGGGCGGGATTTGCCATGTTCGCGGCAGGCCTGAGCCTGACCATCTTCCAGCCTGTCTGGGGGAACCTCGCGGACCGCTACGGCCGCAAGATCATGCTGCAGCGCGCGATGCTGGGCGGTGCGATAATGATCGCGATCATGGGCTTCTCCCAGAACGTCTGGCAGCTCATCGTCTTTCGTTTCATTCAGGGCGCCCTGACCGGCACCGGTGCCGCGTGCAATACCCTTATCGCCGCGGTGACCCCGAAGAAGCACCTCGGCTTCTCGATGGGCCTCCTGCAAACCGCATTGATCGTGGGAAACTCCGCCGGGCCGTGGCTGGGAGGGATCGGCGCCGACACATTCGGCTACCGCATCCCGTTCTTCGTATGCGGCGCTCTCTGGGCAATAGCCTGGCTGGTGGTGTTGTTCGGTGTTAGAGAGAACTTCGTGCCCCCCGCAGAGGGTGCCGGCGACAACCATGGTCTGCGCCAGGTGTTCGGAAACGGCGGCATGACCGCCCTGCTGGGTGCGTTCTTCCTCTCCGCTTTCGCCATCACATTCGTCGGTCCGATCTTCCCGCTCTTCGTCGAGCAGATATCCGCATCCCAGCGCGCGGCCACAATCACCGGCCAACTGATGGGAGCAGGTGGACTCGCGGCCGGAATCGCCTGTATGGTGGTGGGCCGCATATCTGACCGCATCGGACATCGCAGGGTATTGGTCACCGCCAGCGCGGGGTCGGCCATATTCAGTGCCCCGCACGCACTCGTGCAGACCGTCACGCAACTCTTCGGTCTGCGGGTGGGCTGGGGCCTGATCTCGGGGGGGATGAATCCCGCGATGAACGCGATGATCGGAACTAACGTATCCTCCGACACGTACGGACGTTCATTCGGGATCACAACCTCGGCGATGTGCCTCGGACTTGCGCTGGGGCCGCTGGCGGGTGGCGCACTATCGTCGGCGATGGGGCTGCGCTGGCCATTCGTTGTGATGGCGGTGCTGCAGCTTGCCACCGCAGCCCTCATCGCGATGTATGTCCGACCGAACGGACAGGCCCGCAGCGATAGTGATGCACAGGACGCGGAAGCATCACCGGTGGCCGCGAAGTAATATCGGGCCCGCCAATCCGTCTCTGGGGCCTCCGCCCCGTCAGGGCAACCGGACGAACTCAGCTCTCCGGACTGATTCCCAGGACCTCCTGCGCGTGAGCGATCCCGTTGCGGATCATGCCCAGTTCCGAGCCGACATGGATGAGTTTGAAGCCCTGTTCAGCACGACGCACCGCGTCCTCGACGTTGCCGCAGGGAAAACCCGCGGGCTTGCCCGCCGCGTTCGCGTGCTCCAGTATCTGCGTTATGGCCTCTTCGTGCCCATCGGAGCCGGGCTCTGTCTGCAGGGAGACACTCAGGTCGCCCGGGCCGATGAATATGCAGTCAACTCCGTCAACCGCCGCGATCTCCGGCACCGCTTCTATCGCGTGCTCAGTCTCGATCATAACCGCGACCAGCGTGTTGTCATTCGCCTCCTCCGCGTAGTTCTCGCTCAGGAGGCCCAGACGCGCTCCGCCGGATGATCGACCTCCGTGTGGAGGATACTTTGCGGCGAAGACCGCCTCCTCGGCTTCCTCCCTGGAGTTCACCATCGGGACGATCACTCCCAACGCACCCGCGTCAAGCGCCCGTCCGATACGGAAGAACTCGTTCGACCCGAGTCGCACGATTGGCGCGGTCCCCGTCGGGCCGATGATCTGCATAAGCACGTTCATCGCTTCATAGCCGAGAGTGCCGTGCTGTTCATCGATCCAGATCCAGTCGATACCGCTGTTGGAGAGGTACTCAGCCACCACGGGGTCCTTCATACCCATCGCGAAACCAAATGACGGCTGTCCGGCGCGCAGCTTCTCGAGAGGTCGATTTGTCAGCATCTATCGGTCACATCCCATTCGTTGCCGTCTCATCAACACGAACCTGTTTCGTGTTGCGACGCCGTAATACCTGCAGTGATTGCCTGTGGATGACAGGGCGGCGCAAGCGACCCGTCCGCCGGGAGAGAACCGCTGTGAGGTGCCGGGGCCTGAAGAAGAGGGGCGGGCTAATGTCGAAAGGCTGACGAGACCATAAGGTGCGGCGGAGAAGAACCGAAACGGCGCGAGTCAGGAGATGCGCCAATCTGCGCAGGCAGGGCCTCATCCAATCTCGGGCGCCCGAAAAGGCTCACTTCGTTTCGGACGCACCGCTATTCGATCCCCCAGTGGTGGTTAAGCTCGTCCTGATAGGCGCAGATCTGACCGGAGGCAACGTCATCGACGCGAACCTCGCAGCCCGCGAGCGCGGACTCGTGGATCGCGAAGGCCGCCGCGAGATCCCGCAGCCCCTCCTGTCCGGAAAGCTCCGGCTGCTCGCCCGCGATACATGCTTCGATGAACTGATGGGTCTCCAGCGCGAACGCATCTCGCATCCCCAGCGGGAAGTGCGCCGCGAGTTCGTCCGGAGGCGCGTGATCGAAATAGAGTTCCTCGATGGACTCACGCCTGCCGTCACTCAGGATCGCCTCACCGCGCTGCAGACAACCGCGAGAGCCGTAGATAGCGCGTCCACCCGGGAGCGAGATCGGCTCGCCATGACCGGCCACGGAGAAGCCCAGTGAGCCGACCGCGCCGTCCCTGAACCGCAGGTGCGCGAAGAAGGTATCGTCGGCGTCGGCCTCTATCTCCTCGGTCACCCTGCCCGCATCGTCGTACTCGCGGCGCACCGGTTCGAGGCAGCGAGTCATGGCGGAGACGCTCCGGATCTCCCCACCGACCTGTCGCGTCCAGTCGAGCAGGTGCGGCCCGAAGTCGACCGCGCAGCCACCGCCGGCCAGTCGGTCGTGCCGCCACGGCGTGTGTCCGAGGACGATGTCGGGGCTCCATTCGCGCGTGCCGATTGAGAGGCTCAGGATCATCTGTATGTCACCAAGCAGGCCGCTCTGTGCGGCCCATCCAGCAGCCCGCACGTGTGGCCAGAAGCGGTGATTCTCCAGCACCATCAGGGTTCGCTCCGCGCGCTCGGCCGCCTCGATCATCCGCCGGGCGGCGAGGCAGGTGAGTGCCATCGGCTTCTCCACGGCAACGTGCTTGCCCGCCTCGAGCGCATTGATGGCTATCTCATGGTGCGAGGAGTGCGTGGTGAAGATCTCGACCGCATCGATCGGTGCCTCCGCCAGCATCAGGTCGAGATCATCATAGACCTCGACCTTCCCGTCATGAACATCGCTGACGTAGTGGTGCTCGACGCCGAGAGGGTCGTCGGGATCATCCGACACCGGAGGCTTCGGCGGAGGGCCGTCACCCGGTCTGCGGAAGCGGAGCGCGTCCTCGAGCTTGCGAGACATCAGCGCAGTAATGCGAAATCGATCGTAGCCCACCTCGCGAAGCCTCTTCATCGCCCGCAGATGCACGGGCAGTATGCCGCCACAGCCGATGAGTCCGATTCGAATCTCTTCTGCCATCTCGATCATCCTCCTCTGTCAATCGCGCCATTTCCACATGCAGGAAAAAGGGCCTTCTGCAGATATGAAGCCATATCTGCGCGGATGTGATCCTCCCGGCGAATCACGGTTCGCGAGCCGATGGACACGAATATCAACTGTCGTCGAAGCGAATCCTTCGGGGCACCGGGTCGGTCACCTGTTGGGCAAAGACGCTTCGCCCGATACGAAAGCGAGGATCTGTGTCCGCAGCATTTCCGGGACGTACGCCGTTCCCGGCGCCAGGTCGAGATCGCAAACGTACAGTATCGTCTCATCGCCCACTCCGGCGACGAATGCCAGCAGACTACCGTCGGGTGAGATCGCCGGACTGCGCGCACCGAGTAGCTGTGGCGCCACCCGGATAATCCGGCGCGATGGAAGGTGCATCAGGCCTACGCGTCCGGTCTCTCGCGTCAGGCCCGCAACGAAGGCCACCCATTGCTCATCCGGTCCCCATACAGGATCGAAGTGCACCAGCGCGCTGTCGGTTAGCCGCGTCGAATCGATATCCTGCCAGCGCGAACCGCCCATCAGCCAGAGTTGGTCGTGTTTGACTGCAAGCAGAAGGTCCTCGCGCGGCCCCCACGCGGGCTCTCGCTCCTCACGAGAGGCCACGCGCGTCGGCCTTCGTCGGCCCGGCGCAACCGTGAAGATCCCGTTACGAGGCCTGCCGCGGAAAGTGCAGATGACCGTCCGGCCATCGGGTGAGATCGAGGGGTGGGACAGCTCAGTCGAGTCGCTTAACCGCCGGGGGCGCTCCTCTGAAGCCAGATCGTGCAGCCAGATTCCCTCGCGGCCCGGTTCGGTTCCAACCCATGTTAGCATACTGCCTCGGCCATGCGGGTCCCGGCCGGGGCCTATCACCGCAGGCTCACCGCCATCAAGCGGAACCTGCAGGAGCTTCCATATGAAGCTGTCCTCGTCGAGGCGGCTTACTACGATCGCTGGACCATTCGGCGCCTCCGAACCGATGAAGGTGCATGCCTCAAGGCCGCCGAGTCGCAGCAACACCTGTGGCGCACCGACCTCAGGCTCCAGCGCATGAACCGCCGCTACCGCGTACATCAACAGCAAAACGAGCGACAACCCTGCTATCTGTGACGATGCCGTCCGCCCACGCATAATCGGAAGCAGCTTCCCCATCTGCAGGACAGAATCCTCTGCGCAACGATAGAGTCAGGTCTTCGGCCTTTGTGATGCGAATGAGGGCGGTGCCAGCTGCGGCGCGAAGATGTCGCAGAAAAGCGACCGGTCGCTCGCGCTCAGGCGCCAGAGACTTTGGCCATTCATCTATCCCGTGCGATCCGCACCGCGGCGATGCTCGCGCCGGGCGGCAGTATCAACTGCAGCCCGACGCGCCCGCGCGGAAGCATGATCGCCTCGTCGCGGTCCTCTGAAACACTGACGCAATCGCCCTGGTCCTGCGCGATGGAAGGCCGCCGCTGGTGGAGATGGCGGTCTGGAGATTAGTGCGGGCTTTTTCAACGTAGTTGAAGGGTTCTGCTGAGACCAGGGGAAGGGAACACTGCTCGGGGCTTTACGGCGCCTGACCTTCGCGAGATCTCTTTCATCGGGGAGGAGGGATAGAGTTGAACACCACTCGCGTGACGATCATCCTGCTGGCATTGGCGGCCGTGCTGGTGATCGCTATGCCGACGATTCAGCGCGCTGGCGCTCGTCTATTGCGGCCGCCGCCCCCGCAGGCTACCTTCGCTGAATTGCAGGTGATCGCAGAGCGGGCGCATCGGCCAGAGTTGTGGCTCGCTATCGCGGAAGTCGGCTGGCAGCGCGCGGCCGTTACGCAGACTGTACTCGCTGCCGATGCGACGGGCAGCGGCCATGTTCCGGCATCAGAGGCGCTGCTTCAGGCGTGGCAGCACGCCGTCGAGACGTCAACGGTTCAGAGCGCTCCCGCTGTACGCGTTACGCTCTTCAGATTGCATCCCATGGTCAATCGAATCGAGGCCGCTGGCCGTGGTACTGATACGGCGGAGGAGGTTCCTTCAGAGTGCGTCGACCGTCTGATGAGAATTGCCCGCTGGACACGTCAGGTGGATCCCGACAACGCGGCAGTCTGGTTGATGGGCGCATGGCTGCACGCGGCCGAGGGAGATATCGAGGCGGCATTGGACGGACTGGCTGGCCTGCCTGATGCGCGGCGCCTCACCACCTACCGCGGAGAGGTTGCGCTCGCCACGGCGGCCCTTGCGGAGACGATCGACAGCCCACCGGATGTGTCCCTCCACGTCCCGGAAATCGGCGATCGGGTCTGGGACGCACTCCTCTGGCAGACCGCACAGATGCTCACCGAGGAGGCCCGGCAGCTACGCCGGGAGGATGACCATGAGGTGGCAATCACCCTCTACGAGGCCCTGCTGCACATGGCGCGACTGATCCGCGCTAACGCGCACGACTTCAGCGATGGCTACGTCGCGGAGATAATCCTCGGCCAGGTAAGCCCTGCACGAGACTACCTGATTGCTCAGGATCGCGAGGACCTGGCTCAATTGCATGATGCAGAAAGCGCCGCTATCACCCGCCTGACGCAAGGGGCCTTTGAGGCGGGCTCCCGACTGCGCGTTCCGCTGCTCAGTCGTGGAGCTGTGGCCGGTGCTCTTGCGGGCGTCACCGTGGTTGCTCTGGTACTGATCGGGGTGCTGCTGGGGATGGTTCTGATAACCATGCGGCTCCTGGAGGCATCGGCAATGCCTGTCCCGGTAACGTGGCAGAGATGGTCGGGGCTGCTGGCGGTGCTGTTCGCGCCATCGGCAATTTACCTGGCTTTCGCCGCTCCAGCGTGGGAGACGCAGCACATGGATCAAGCTGCGGGTGCTTTCATGCCGCTGCTCGGCATTGTGCTCTGGCTTGCTGGAGCGGGGATCATTGCGCGGAGGCACCATGAGACAGAACGCACAGGCTGGTCGAGGCGGTGGTCGGGCCAGCTACGCTCGATCTACTGGCCTACCCTGGCTGCGGTCGTACTGCTCATGGTCGTGGGGATGCATCCAACGCAGCGTCATGTCGAACGGGTGACCGCTGAGTACACAGAGATTGCGATCATGGGTGAACTGGCCTATCACGGTATTGATGCTGACTGACCGGGGCTGAGCGGGACGCTGGCTTCGGGCAGGGGCACGGTCCTGCGGCGACGGCAGGTTGCCCCTGGTGGAGATGGAGATGGGTAGTGAGGCGCCAGAGCATCGCGCGCGGCAATTCCGGACGCCTCGCGCCCCCGCTCATTCCTCGACGCCATGCACTCGCACCGCGGCGATGCTCGCGCCCGGCGGCAGCATCAACTGCAGCCCGACCCGCCCGCGCGGAAGCATGATCGCCTCGTCGCTCAGCGGCTGCCACGACAGCTCCGCCTGCGGCATGATGCGCGTCACCTCCGGCGCCGGATCGGAGCTTTCGGTCAGCAGCCGGAGCGTCAGCGGTCCCTCCTGATGCACCGCCAGATGCCCCTCGATCCGGTAAAGCCCCGCGCGCTCCACGGTCGCTCGCAGGATCACGCTGCCACCCGCATCCGGGCTGTGCACGACTGTCACGCGCGGATCATCGTCATGCGCCTGAACGCGCGCGGGCGGCAGCACCAGGCCGGTCGCTGCATCGACAGACGCGCCATCAGAGGCGATTATGGCCACCTCGGGTTCGAGTTGCCGCGACTGCACGTAACGCGCGACCGCGGGGATCCGTTCGAGGATCGGCCGGCCCATCTGCGCGCCATCAAGCTCAAGCGGCGTGCGGCATGGTTCGGGGATAATTCGCTCGGCTGCCTGCCACGGCGCCCGCGCCGCGAGCGCCACCGGGCCATCCGCGCCTGCCGCCTCGATGTTGATGCCGCCCTCCGCGACCTCGACCTCGACCGAGGCGCCTGCGAACTCCGCAAGCCACCGGGGCAGATCGTCCACGCCGCTGCCGACGCGCACCCAGAGCGCCGCCGCCGGCATCTCGCGCGGGTCCATCGCCCCCGCGGAATGATCGATCGTCAGCCGCATTGCGCCATGCGGATTGCCATCGAAGACCAGGGCGGCGGGGGCCGTTTCGCCGTCGAAGCCGCGCGCCCAGGGCACTCGCAGCGCCATCACCGCGCTCCCCTTCTGAATCGCGAGCGTCTCTCCAGCCGGAAGTTCATGCGCGAAGGGCTCGTCCGCATCGAGCGCCACCGCAGCGCCTCCGATCCATGCCGCGTCAACGTCCCGCGGCATCACGAAGTGCGTCGCCAGCGCGCGCGGGTCGCCGATCAGATCGTCCTCACGGTAGAGCGCGAGGCCAAGCGCATCGGCGGCGCGCTGAGCGGCGGCCCAGAGCGGTCGCGAGTGGAATGCCTTGGCATGCGGGCCCAGCGGCAGGTCCTCGGTGCCATACGGGTCCTGCCGGGCATCCGAGATGACGTAGCCGCGGACGCCATCGCGCCCTGTGGCGAAGTCCACCGTCATCGGCACATCGTCAGGGCCAAAGTGTGCCCCGGCGGTGCTGAGAGTGATCTCGTCGAGGAGGTAATGCGTCCGCGTCTCGTCCCTGCCGATGCCCCAGCTCTGCCGCACCAGCCGTGGCAGACGCTCGGAGGAGAGGCGCTCGAGTTCGGCGGGAGGTCGCCATGAGGCGATCGCCGGGGCGAGGCGGCTCTGGCGCGGCTCATCGAACCAGCCCGCCATCCAGAGATGCCCCTCGACGCCGCCGCGACCGCGCAGGTAGTCGTTGCTGCGGCTGTGCGCGCCCGCAAGTCGCTGCGCCGGCGGCCACCAGTTGAGCGCGACGTCGGTCCAGAGAAGCTCCAGCAGCGCGTCCGCCTGCTCGCGCACCTCCGCGCTCTCGGCCAGTTCATGCAGCAGGAGCAGGGCCTCGATGTTCACACCGTAGTAGACCGGGCTCGCGAACTCGTGGATACCCGCCGCCCAGGTGTACACGCAGAAGGTGTCGAGACGCTCCCGGCCCTCGACGGTGACATCCGGCCGCTCAAGCGCCTCGCCGAGCAGGATCAGGTTGCTCGCGTTCATCAGCGTGATGTTCGTGTAAGCCGGGGCCACGCGATGGCGCAGACATGCCGCAGTCGCGTGCTCGAGAAGCTGCTCCAACTCCGCGCGAGCCTCGGCGCAGAGACGCTCCTGGTGGCGGATCCAGATCGCTGTGGCGCTGCGCATGCCGAACTCGACCGCGTTGTAATCGCGCACCTCGGTCTCCGAGCGCTTCCAGAGGAAGTTCCCGTAGCCGGGGCTGGCGGGGTCGCGATCCTGCATCGCGGAGGCCGCCTGCAGAAGCGGGGCGAGCCGGTCGAGATCGCGCTCAGCCTCGCAGTACGCCAGCGCGGCGTGGAAGAGGTTGCGCGATTCGAGATCATCCGTGCCGGCCTGCAGCGCCTCCCATGTGCGGTCTGCTCCGCGCGCGGCGGCCTCGACTGCGATCTGCGCGCGCTGTGCTTCATCCGCGCCCGCACCGGCTGCGACGATCAGCGTGCACACAGCAATAGCGATCACTGTCTGGGTCATTGGCCTGGCCTCCATCATGTGTGTTGCTGCGGCGCCTCCGGATGCTCCGCGCCGGGTGGGCCGAAGTCGCGGCGCGCCTGCAGCATCGCCTCGTAGTTCGCAAGCGGCACGCCCTCGAAGATGCAATTGCTGGTGCAGAAGACATACGCCCCGTTCTCCACGCCGCCGTGGGCGAGGCAGTAGAGCGCGCTGTCATAGACCTCCTGCGGCGTCCCGGCGTGAACCAGCGCGCAGTTGACGTTACCCATCAGGCACAGCTTCGGCCCGACGATCTCGCGCACCTCGCGGATATCCACCCCCGCCATCGGGTCGAGCGAGTGCAGGGCGTCGATCCCGGTGCTCACAAGCTGATCGAGGATCGGCATGATGTCGCCATCGGTGTGCTTTGCGGCGTAGAGGCCGAGGCTCTGCAAGCCCTCGACCTGCCGGGCGAGGAACGGTGTCACGAACTCCGCGAACATCTCGGGCGAGAGCCACGGCCCATCGTTGAAGCAGTAGTCGGCACACATAAGGATAATCTCGGCGCCCGCCTCGGCGAAGCGCTGCGCGCGGGCGATTGCGTGGTCGATGGCGCGCTCGCGGGCGTCAAGCTCCTCCTCGCGGCGGTCGAAGAGAGCCATCGCCGCCTCGGCCATGTTGCTGCCGGAGGGGATGCCGACCGTCCCGTCGATGGTGGTGGAGAGCATGATCGACTCGCCCGCGAAGTCGCGCAAGTGATCGAAGGAGCGAAGCTGGTCATCGTCATCGAGGCCCCAGAAGCCGGTGCAGATCGCCCAGTCGAGTTGCGCGTAGATCTCCGCCCACATGCGCGCGTTCTCGCGCAGCATCCGGTCGCGCTCGGCGCCCTCGATGCCTTCGAGGTCCGGGCGTTCGAGGCGCTTGCGGCCGTAGAACTCCTCACAGCGCTTGAAGACAAGCTCGAAGTGCGGCGGCAGTCCTTGCGGCCGCCCGCCGTCGAGCGCGATTTTGACCGATTCGCGCGGGGTCATGTTGCAGAAGTCCTTTCGTGCATGGGTGCGTGATCGCTGTCGCGGTTCCGTGGCACGGACACTCCTGTCCGTGCAGCCGTTGACCGCTGTCACGTTGCTTCGATGCATAGGATCGAGAAACCTTCAGATTTCGCGCAGGTGCAATCGGCGGAGGCGTGGAAGCACGTGTGCGGCCGGAGCGAAGCAGGAAGGTGCACAGCAGTGCACATGATCGATGTCCGGCGTTGCGAGCGCAGCACAGTCGGGCCCGAGGCCGCCGAGGGCCTCAGTATCCAGCGGCTGCTCAATGAGCATACCTGTGATGCACGGCGTCGGCAACCTCATTGCCTTCGCTGCAGTCTTTCACCACCGATCAGATCACCTGCACTGCGATCAGCACACCCATCACCACGAAGATGGCTGCCGCCACGTATCGGATTATCTCCTCGGGGAGATGTACTCCCAGCACGTGCCCGAGCAACACCGCGATAGCGCTTACCAGCGTGAGTGCGAGCGCGGTGCCCGCGAAGACCATCCATGGGCTCTGCTGATCTGCGGCGATGACCAGCGCCGCGAGTTGTGTCTTGTCGCCGAGTTCAGCGAGAAAGATCGTCACGAATGCAACGAGGAAGGGTCGCCACTCCATCTGTGTTCTCCTGTCGTGTTCAGCAGTAAGGTTACCCGACGTGCCTCCGGTGAACTACGCGCGGGAGGGATCGGCGCAGGGCCGCGGGATGAGAGTTAGGTTACGGCGCTACCGCTCGTGATCCTCCGGCACACCGGTAGCTTCGCGATCGGGGACGGCTCATCCTGCTTCAGAGAGGCAATGTAGGCCACATCTGACTCGCGACTCCCGTCCCCCATCTTTGAACGGATGCTCAGACCCCATATACAGGGCCCCGGCGACTTCCGGCGGGGCTGTCACAGACGCCTGAGGGTTGTCCTGAGGGGCAGTTCAGAGATCGCCCGCGCCAGCGAGAGCCCACGCGAGGATGTTGGTGAAGAGGCGGCCGTAGGCGGCGAGGCGATCGGGGTCGGAGCACTCGGCCTCGCCGGTAAGGTAACGCTCCACACTGGGCATGAAGGCGAGGATGCGCCCTTCGCCGAGATCAGTGGTGATGATCGCGGGGCCGCCGCGGCCATCCTCCAGCAGTACCCGCCAGCCCTCGGCCTTCACGATGCTGTCGTACATGACCATGCCGGAGAGGGCGTCCCGGTCGGATATGCCAGCGAAGATGGGATGATCGGGGGCGGCGATCTCCCCACTTTCGGTGCGGTCGTCGCTGAGCAGCACGGTGCCGGGCAGGTACTCGGGGCGCCAGCCGACGTCCTGCATCTGCGAGATCACGAGTGTGCCGCCCCCATGCACCCACTGCAGGAGCAGCGGGTAGTCACTCTGCAGCCCGGCGGAGTCAACGTGGTGCGCCTGAGTGCTGAGAAAGATCGCTGAGTAGGCCGAGAGATCGTCCAGCGATTCGATGCTCCGGGCGTCGATACCCGCCTGCTCCAGCGCCGGGGCGAGGAACTCCGGCTCGCCCGGCACCAGGCCGATCGCATCCCCGACCGCTACCTCCGCCGGACGTGCCAGCAGCACGTTCTGCCGCACCGCCTCGCCGTCTTCAGCCTCAGAGCAGACGGTCAGGACGACTGTGTCTCCGGGCGCGAGATCGTCCGGGGCGGTGAGGTCGAGGCTGATCGTCTCGCTTCCGCGCGGCGTCAGGTCAATCGTCCGCGCCTCCACCTGCGCCCAGCCCTGCGGCAGATCGTCAATCCTCACGTTCACCCGCAGCGGGTCGTCTCGATGACTGGTGACGGTTACCGGCAGCGCAATGGCTCCCCCGGCCTCCACCGGAACGAAGCCGGGGGCGCGCAGGCTCGCCTCCGCCTCCCACTGCGCGGTGTCGAGCGAGGTGATTCCCGCCTGCTTGAGCTTGTATATTATGTGCGGGCTGAGGGTGAGTTGGGTGCTGCCACCTTTGCCGCCGGCGGGCGACCGCGCCGCGTAGGAGAAGCCGATGTGCGCGATGTCGCGGAACTGCTCCTCGCCGGTGAGTTCGTACGCGCGCAGCATCGCCGCGGGAGTGCGACGGGAGTTGCTGCCCGGACGCGCCCCGGGTGTCAGCGAGTCACAGGACGCAGAGCGGAAGCCCTTCGCCTCGGGGATCCACTCGGTCCGGGCCAGCCAGCGGGCGGCGCGCACGATGGTCTCGTCGATCTCCGGGTCCTCAAGGTGGCGGTTCGCCCACTCCAGCGCGGTCATCAGCAGTCCCGCGCACCAGGCGTAGCCGCCGATCGGCGTCGGCACCACATCCGAGTACCCCGCCCGGATGTTCCAGTGCCCCTCCTCAAGGTTCTGCTCGCGCATCACGTCGCGGGTGATGATGCGCGCCGCGTTGAGGTAGTGCTCATCGGCGGTGAAGTCGTAGGCGGCCAGTACGCCGTAAAGCTGCCACGCGCTGGCGCGTTCGGCGCCCTTCGGCATGCGATAGCCGGTCATCAGCGGGCCCGCGAGGAAGCCGGAGGTGTTGAGCGCGATCCTCAAGGCGCGCTCGTCGCCCGTGAGAGCCGCGAACTCGAGGTTGCCGCGGGTCCAGGTGTGCCCGCCGCCGTCGGGCGCGCCGCGAGTGAGCGTCGCACTGGGGCCATCGTAGTCCGGGAAGTAATTGCCCACGTGGTACATAACGTGCGTGTACGGCCTGCCTACGTGATCGGGATTGTGCGCATGCTGCACGATGTCCACGTCGGTGTTGTGCCGGGCGGCGATTGCCGCGTTGTCGAAGAAATCGCGGTTGCCGGTGCGGGCAAACTGCATGAACATGCCGTGCTGGGTGTCGTACTCGATGTTGCCCCAGTTGTAACCGCGCTCGCCCCACCAGTCGCCGTAGTTCATCATCCCGTACTCGCGCCGATCCTCGCGTTGACTTACGAATCTTGCGAGTATCTCGTCCACGAACCACTCGTACTGCTCGAACTCGCCCTCGGTGCGCGGAGTGATGTCACCGAAGGCCTTCGTCCGGGCGTACCACTCCGGCGGGGCTATGATCAGCGGCCGCACCGCGCTCAGATCGGACAGAGCGCGCACCTCATCGTCACCTACGGCCCCCGGATGGAAGCGCACCATCAGTTCGTGCGCCTTGCTCATCCCGAGACGGTAGCGATAAACCCCGCCGTCGAGGTAGTACCACAGGCGGTGGAAGAGCACCTCGTCATCGAACTCCGCGTAGTCCTCGGCGGGGAGAGCGGGCATGATGCCCACCACCGCGCCCTGAGCGTCGGCGCCGAGGCTCTTGGGATAATGCTGCCAGAAGTCCGTGACCGCCAGCGAGATCGCGCCGCTTCCGCCCTGCAGCGCCATCGCGCCGGGGGCGCGCTGATTCTCGCCAATCTCGGCCTCGATGCCCTCGAGGCGGATCGAGTCATCGTAGCCCTGCAGCAGACGCGAGGAGGCGCCTGCGGGCAGGTCGGCGGCGGCATCCTCGGGCAGCAGCAGCCGACCGCCCTGTTGCCCTCCGGCGAGTGGCAGGCGCAGGTCGAGACTGCGCACGGTGGTGAACTCGTCCTCGCGCTCGACCATGTCGTTCTCGAAGACGTGCAGCAGGCGCACCAGCGGCTGTCCGGCGTAGAACTGCATGGCGACCTTCCAGGCGAAGAGCGGCTCGTTCGCCTCGCTGAGGTGCCGGCCGCGCGCGGTCACGGTGGCCGAGAGTGGCCCTTCGCGGCTGACGTAAAGCTCATCCGGCGCGCCCAGCGAGGTGAACTGCTCGCCGTCGAGATCGGTGAGGAAGATGCCCGCTCCCGCGGCTTCGGTGATTCGCTCACCGTCCAGCCACGCCTCGCCGAGCAGCGCGAAGTTGGCGCGGTCGAGGCGCACCCGCAGCGGTCCGGTGTCCACCACGATCGCGTCATCGTCCTCCTCGATACTGATGGCCTCGGTCAGCGGAGCACGCGTGACCTCGTTACCGAACTCCAGCGCGTAACTCGCCTCACCACCTTCGGGGACGTCCGCCTGGAAGTCGAGCAGCACCCACTTCACGGTGTCATCGGGCCAGCGCACCGTGACCTGCGCCTGCAGCGGAAGCTCGTTGCCCGCGGAGTCGAGCAGGCGGATGTTATCCGCGGAGCCGAGCACGCCGCGAGGGAAGGGCATGCCGCCGGTGACCGGTTGCGCGGCTCCAGGGGGTGCGGAGATGGTCAGCGGCAGCGATTCGCGGTCCGCTGAGCCGGTCGGCTCGGCCACGGCCGTGCTAAACGAGTGCTCATCGCTGGAGATCAGTTCGCCGAGCCCGCCCCGGGCGCGGATCCGGGCGTGATATGTGCGGTCGGGCTGCAGGTCCTCGATCACGAGGCGGTGGTTCTGTGCCGGGCGGTCGCCGCTGACGAGTGCCTCGAGGTTGCCCGGCTCGCCCCACTGCACCACGCTTTCGGTGGGCCAGGAGGTGATCCAGGTGACGATCGCACGGGTTCCGCCGTCATCCACCGGCACCCGCACGTTCACGTGCTCGATGATCTCCGGGGGCCGGTAGAGCGGGTGATCTTCCGCAACCGCGAAAGGCTCAGTGTCGAGGGCGGGGGCGCGCACCTCGAACCACGGGGTGCGGCAGGAGTCGGCGGTGTTCTCCCGGTTCTGAATCAGCACGTAGGCGCGCGCGAGTATCTCGCCGTCCTCGATGTTGAGCGGAGCTTCGAGGGTGAAGTAGAGCGAGTCGCCGTGTGCCGCGGCGACATGATGCACACTGGCGGGGTAGTCGTGGATGCTGAGCGTGTCGGGGCGCAGCATGATGTCTGTGCCGTGGACACCGCCACCCTGGCGCCCGGTGTCGGGATCGTTGTCCGCGTCAATGTACAGGATCAGCGCCACGTCACCGCGTTGCTCCCACGGCTCGGTGAACTGCAGCCGCCACAGTGAGCGCCCCTGTCCGAGTGAGGCGAAGTGAACCGCGACCAGTTCGTGCGCGACCTCGCGTTCATCGCCGACTCTGATCTCATCGCCGCGCTCCGCCGAGTGCAGCACCGTCATCTCAAGGGAAGCGGCGGGGTCGGCGCCGAGTTCGAGCTTGATCTCCGCGGGGAGATCGTCGGCGTTCGCAGGGGGCGGTGCGATCTGAACGAGTACGAGAAGAAGAGCAGTCAGCATCACGGCGTGCTTCATTGCGATCACTCCTCGACGCTATCGGGCTGCAGTGGACCCGCGTGCGCTGGTGAAAGCCAATCGCACATACACCGTTAGCGCATTCTCGGAGAAGGCATCGGGCACCTTCTGCCCGGCTGCATCGAATGGCGCCTACTCGGAGCGCCGACGGGAGAGGAACATCTTCCTCCCATCTATCCCAAGCTTGAGGAGACCTGTGAATATGACGAAGAACTCAAGACGCCCCAGTAGCATTGTAACGATCGCGGTCCAGAGGACGGTGGGTGTCACACCGTATCCGATTACCCCGACGGAGAGACCAACGGTCCCGGTCATTGAAGCAGCTTCAAACAGGGCGTCGCCAATGCTGAAGCCGCAGGAGCTGATTACGAGCGTCGCTATCAACACCGTAGCCAGATAAAGAAAGAGGTAGTTGCCGATTACGCGTACTCGCTGATCGTCAATGAAATCCTTATGCTCACCATGCCAGATGAAGCGCTCCACAACCGCTGTCGGGGGGAGCAAAGCCTCCTGAATCTGCCAGATGAGGGATTTCGCCAGCACATAGATTCGGTACTGCTTCATCCCCCCGGAGGTAGAGCCCGCCCCTCCGCCGACAATCATCAGGAGAATGAGCAGCATTACTCCGAATCCGCCCCATTCGACATAGCTTACCGTCGCGAAACCGGTGGTGCTGAGCGCCGAGACGGTCTCGAAGATCGCCACGCGCACTCCCTGATTGCCCCTATAGAGTGGCGCCGCAACAACCGCATGTAGCAGAATCGCCGCGATAGGGATCAGCAACGCGATCAATTTCAGTTCGCCGTTCCGGAAAGCCACTTGGAATCGACGGCGCACCAGCGCCCACGCGGTAAGGTAGTTAAGACTACCCAGTAGCATTAGCGGGATTGTGACCGCCTCGACGCGGATCTCGTTCCATGCGCCGATGCTGTCTGGGTGAGTTGAGAAGCCGCCGGTCGAGACTGCAGCGAAGGAATGATTCACTGCATCAAACGCGGCCATCCCGGCGATCCAGTAGCCGAGTACACCTATGATCATATAGCCCGCGTAAAGCGTGAGAACCACCTTCAATGAAGCGCGCACGTGCGGCACAAGCTGCTCGCTGCGCCCCTCCGCCGACGGCAGCCCGATGCCGGCGGGTCCGGTGATCGACGCCAGCATGATGATCGCGAGGCCCGCACCGCCCGCGAGTTGCATCAGACTGCGCCACAGAAGCGTCATCCGGGCCGCCTCGGTAACGTCAACTACGGAGAGGCCGGTCGTAGTCCAGCCGCTGACCGATTCGAAGAGAGAATGTGTGAAGTCCAGCCCTTCAACCAGCATGAATGGTAGTGCACCTGCGATGCAGGCGATCAGCCAACTGAGCACGACAATAACGGCTCCCTGGTGGGTCGTCAGCGCGGTCGGCTCCTGAAGCCGAAAGCCCCGCCACAGGGCGAAGCCAACTGCCGCCAGAGCCATCGCGGGCAATACGAAGCCCAGTGCGAGACGAAGCTCATGCGGCCAGAGGAGGCCGACGACCGCCGGCACCAGCATCAGGCCCGCACACAGAAGCAGAATCATGCCGGTATATGAGAGAATCGCGCGATAGCGCCGCCTAAGATGCATATGAGAGCGGCGCGGCTGCTCATCAGCCATTGCTATCCCCCACCAGCACCTTCAGCGCTTCCTCATGATTATCGGGCAGGGTAATAACGATGAGACGATCGCGATCTCGCATGACGGTGGCGCCGCCGGGAATAATGGGCCGCCCCCGTCGCAGGATCGCAGCGATCAGTGCTCCCTCAGGCAGGGGTATGTCCTGCAGATTCATCCCCACTGCGGGCGAATCCTCATCGAGCGCTATCTCGGTTACGTTGATATTGCCCTCTGCTATGGGGATGAACTGCTCGATGTCCTCGAAGGTCATGCGTTGTTCGAGCAATCGCGTCAGTATCTGCGTGGGCGAAACCGCCATCACGCCGAGGCCCCGGAAGGTCTCCTCATGGTCGGGGTCATTCACCAGTGCGAGCGCTCGCGGCACTTCAAAGTGTACGCTGGCCACCTGGCATATCACGAGGTTGTCCTCGTCGTTGGGTGTGATGGCAAGCACCACGTCGGCATCCCACGCCCCCGCCTCCTCAAGCACATGCGGCATACTGCCGTCGCCATAGACGACGGTGGCATCGAGCGTCCGCGCAAGCCGGGTGCACTCCTCGCGGTCTCGGTTGATTATCGTCACGGCATAACCTCTGTTCGTCAGGGAGCGGCTGACGAAGTACACGAGCCTGTCGCCGCCGACCACCAGGACTCTCATGAATCCTCCTGCCTCCCCAGGCTGCGATCTCTGTGCAGGCTCTCCACGATCTCATCCCCCACCAGTACGGCGGGACAGATCGTCTCGATCCCAAGCTCCGAGAATACCTCCTCGCGCCGCGGCTCGGAGACGCGAGCGATCACGCGCTGCACGTTGAAGATCTTGCGCGCCACCTGCCCGACCATCAGGTTGATATTGTCATTCTCGGTGGCGATGATCAGCACATCAGCCTGGCCGATATCAGCCTCTCGCAGAGTCGCGAACTCCGTTGCGTCTCCCTCCAGGCGGAAGCCACTGTACTCAGGCGCCAGCGCGTCGAATGCGCCGGAACGTTGATCGACCACAGTTACGTGATGGTCCCGGAAACTGAGCCGATTCGCAACGAGCGAACCGAGGCGCCCACAGCCGATCACGACCACGAACAACTGCCCTTCGCGACGGACGCGAGGTTCCCTTGCCGCTTCTTCCGCGGTGCTATGTGATGGGTGTCCTTTCGGCATGATTGCCCTCCCGTCAGGGAGCCGTCTGCACCTGCGCTCTTCGCAGATGTGTTTTCCTCACGCCCTGATCTGCAGACAGGCAACGCAATATGAACCGGCACCCCCTCCCGATACTCCAGGGGCGGGGGCGCCGAGTAGCTGTCACTGTGGAGATCCGGGCGTTCTGCGACCCGACCTCGTTCTCATTGACGACACTCGTCGGCTCGCAGATAACCGCCGATAGTGCCGCCGGTCGGCTCAATTATTGCGAACGAGCACGATGAAGTCAAGGCCGAGACCGTCTTCGAGATTCGTCATGCGGATGGTGTGCTCGCCCGCCGACAGGGGCAGCGCAATCTCGTTACCGTCCTCATCTTCGAGCGCCAGGTACTCCCAGTCCTGCGGGTGGCCTCCGAAGCCGCCGGTGGGCGGGAAGGCGATCTCAGCGGCCGCCTCGTGCGGCACCTCACCATTGATTCTGAACTCCCGCCGTGTGTTCTCGCTGCTGGTGCCGTAGCGGAAGATGACGCGATAGTCGCCGTCGGCGGGGACCTCGAAGTCCCACTCAAGCCAGTGACCGATGTCGTGATGCCAGTAGGTGATCATGTCGCCCCATGTGGTCTGCCTGTCGGAGCGGATCTGCACTTCGCCGCCCTCCTCGCGGTCGAAGTCCTCAGCCTGCACGACGATCATCTCATCGTCGGCAAGCTCAGCCATCCACCCGGGCATCTCAAAAGGGAGCATCGTTACCTCCTGCCGCTCGCGCAACGTGATGCCCACCTCCGCAAGATCCCCCAGCAGGCGCGGGGCATTCCGGTAGTAGCTGCTGAAACCCTTCCCGTAGCTGCTTCCGCCGGCCCCGAGCGCGAAACCGTTCGTCAGCGCGTCGAGGAACTGTTCGTCGCGCGTCCATCTGTAGGCGCGCGCGGTGTGTTCTATCATCCGCGGCGAAGAGCCGGGGCGATAGCGCATATCGATGCACGAGGTATAACGGAAGCCGTGGATCTCGTCGGAGTAGAAGTCATCCATCACGTACTGCGCGCCGAGGATGATCGCGTCCCTCACCGCCTCCTCCCCGGTCACATCGTGGTAGTACACCATTCCGGTGAGCATAATCGCAACCATGAAGCCCGCATTGCCCCGACACCTTCTCGGCTCGCAGTGACAGTGACCGGGGCGCATCATGCGAGTCCAGCCACCGTGCTGATGGGTGCGCCCGGGCTCCTTCTGGTACTCCGGAAGCTCCCGCGGCTCAGTGTCCTGTGTCTCCAGCACGCGGTCGATCACGATACGCGCCGCGTTGAGGTAGTAGGGATCGTTCGTGGCGCCCAGCGCCGAGGCGAGCATGATCAGGTGCCAGCCCGGTACGCGCGCGCTAACCCAGTCGTAGGGGCGGGAAAGCTCCCGGTGGGTGAAGTAGTCGGCGATCATCATCGCGGTCTCGCGCGAGCGCGGATCGCCGGTGAGGAAGTGATGCTCGAAGTGCCCCTCAGTCCATGCGTGGCCGATGGCCCCACCGGCACCGACAATGCCGGCCGTCCCCTCCGGCGCCTCGTCGTAGTACCCGCCCACGTGGCCGATCTGATGCACGTAAACGAGGCCGTCCTCGCGTCCATCGGGCGACGAGTGAACGACGTCAACGTCACGATTGTGCAACGCAGCCGCTTCTGCGAGGAAGTACGCATCCGGATTGCTCGATCGGATGTACTCGAGGAAGAAAGCGTGCTGCGTGTCGTACTCGATGTTGCCCCAGTTGACCCCACGCTCACCGTACCAGTCGCCGTAGTTCATCATGCCGTAGTCGCGCTGCGAGTCGCGGCGCGCGAGGTAGCGCTCGATGTTCTCGTCGATGGCCTCCTCGTAGGCCGCGAAGGCATCCTCGTCTCGTGGTGCCACGTTGTAGAAAGCGTTGCTGTCACAGTACCACTCCGGCTCCGCGGTGAGCAGCAGCGGTCGCTGGAAGACCTCCGCCCGATCTGCGGCTCCGTCCGCGAAGTCCAGCAGAAGCTCGTGAGTCTTCGCCATCCCGCGCTTGAGCGTGTACGTGCCGTCCCGCAGGTAGAATGCCAGTTGATTCCCTTCCTCCTCGAAGGGGAACTCATCGTAGTATCCGGCCTCGAACTCGGGCGCGAGGTCCACGTGCACGGCGTCGCCGGCGATCTCGAAGCCCTTGGGGTAGTTCTGCCAGAAGTCGCGCACCGAGATTGCGGCACTCCCATCCTCCGCAATCAGGCCGCCGATGATCCGCCCCTCGACCGGTGCCGCGGCACCGGGGATGAACTCATCGTCGAAGCGCTGCCAGACGCTCTCGCCTGCAGCGAGTGACAGGGGCTCATCGTCCACCAGCAGCGCCTGCCAGCCAGTTTCGCCGGTCGGCACCACCCACGTAATGCGCTCGATGTCGGCGAACTGATCGGATTGTCGGGTCTCCAGCGTCGTGCTCGAGACCTCGTCGGGCAGCGTGTTAGTGAAGGTATGATGCACGCGGATGAAGGGCTGTCCGCGCCACGCCTCGATCCGCTGCTCGATCCGGAAGCTCTCCGAGCCGTCCTCGCTGATGAGATCGCCGAAGGTCCGCACCTCGGCACGCACCGCCCCGTTCTCCTCGATGGCAAGCTCAGCGTTCCCGAGTGCCGAGGTGAACTCACCGCGGGCGGCCTCGACAAGCTCGGTCACGATCGGCCCGTTGGGCCCGACGATCTGCCCGTGGGCATCGATACGAAGCTCGATCGCGCCTGTGTCGAGTACTATCTCGCCATTCTGCTCGGCGACCATCGGCGCGAGGTCGGCGTTCTGCGCCATGCCCTCGACGTCGCGGCCGAACTGCAGCGCGTATTCCGCGGTCTCACCGGCGGGCACGTCTGCGAGGATGCTCACAAGCACCCACTTGATCGAGCCGTCCGGCCAGGTGCCCAGCGTCCTGAACTGAGCCATCACCTCCTCGCCGTCGCGCACCAGGCGCAGATCGTTCTCGCTGCCGAGCACCCCGCGCGGGAACGGGACACCTCCGGTGATCGGCCAGTCCACGGCGTCCACGTCATGCCAGTTGCGCACGCTCAGCCGCGTCTCCGAGACGCCCTCGATGGTCGGCGGCGGGGTGATTCCCTCTGCGTCGAAGCTGATGTCCGGGCCGTAGTATTCGCTGCCGTCGGGCGCGATGCCGATGCCGCGGCCGTGGTAGGTGACGCCCTGCTCAAGACCGGTAAGCCGCGCGCGGTGCACCAGACGGCTGGTGTCCTCCTCGACCACCTCCCCGTAGTCCGTGGTGGTGCCATACTCGAAGCGACTCAGCGAAGGCCAGCTTGTGGTCCACGAGATCCACGCCTCACCCTCGGTGTTGACCGGGGCGATCCAGTTCGTGTTCTCGACAAGATACTCGATCTCGCGCACCTCGGGCGCCTCGGGCATGAGCAGCACGTGGGCGAGACCGTGGTTGCTGCGCCCGGTTGCGGTGCCCGCCGCCTCGAAGCTGAGAACATCTCCCGCCTCGAGGTCACGCGGTTCATCGAGGTGGCAGATCCAGTGGCGGCGATTGCCTGAGTTGAGCACCGCCACTCCGGCTAACTCGTCGTTGGCGCGGATTACGATGCGCTGGTCGGAGCCGTCATCGTACATCAGGAAGCCGACGTAGTATCTGCCGGGTGTCTGCACCGTGTGCGAGGCGACGGCGCCCGGCCGGTCGGCGCGAAGGTGGGCGAAGCGGCGCGAGGTCAGCATGTCCACCTCAAAGCCATCAACCTCGAGGTCATCGTGGTTGATGACCACGTTGCGATCATCTGCGACAAGCGGCCGGATGATGTCCAGTCCAAAGGTGCCGACGACCCTGTGATGTTCCTCGTAGTCTCGTGGCTGCATGATCTTCTCGCGATCGTTGAGCGGGATCCCCTGCACGAAGATATCGCCGGTGCTGTATGACATGCGCGCCTGTGGATGCTCGTCGGTGGTGGCGCTGTGACAGAGCACGCGCATTCGGAAGCGCGCTCCGTCCTCGTCCCGGCCCAGTTCGAGGTCGGCGGTGACCATCAGTTGATTCTCGTGCAGGGCGAAGGCGTATCTCGGGCCGTCAACGCGCTCGCCGTCGGGGGCATATCCGGTGGAGCGTGGGGTGCCGCGGCTGTGGCTCAGCATGTACTCAACGCCGTATCCCTCTCGCCCGGTGTCCGGGTCCTCGTCGGCGTCGATGTAGATGTGAAAGACGGTGTCATCGAGGTCGGGCTCACCGGCGAAGGTGGTACGCCAGATGTAACGGTCCTCGGCCACGTGCCCGAACTCCACCGTGACGATGTCCTTGCCGGGGTAGTAATGCTCGCCACGTTCATCCTCTGGAATCGGCCCCGCGTCGTATACCACGTGCAGCGTCTCGGGGTACTCAGGATCGGTGCCGAGCATCTCTTCGATTTCGTCGGGTATTCCGTCACCGTCGGTGTCAACGGCCATCAGCGGGGTGGAAGCGGCGAAGATCAGAGCGGTCGCAGCAGCAAGTGCCATTGCGCGCATGGTCCCATCTCTCCTCCTGCGATACGGCCGAACTCAGCGGTATCAATTCGCGATACGTTCGGGCGGACGCCCCGGTCATTGTGGCGGGGAGATTCACTGCCACCCCCCGGAACACCTTCATTGCTTCTTCCGATCTACGGTCGGCAATGTCATGAGCAACGCATGCACACAACCCGGCCTGCACTTGTCCTGCGATGCCGCGAAGGGAACGAGAGCCCCAGGAACCGGGCGGTTCGTCTCACGGGTACCATCTGTGCTATACTGGGAGCAGATGTTGAAACCCGCACAATGAGGTGCATCGACCAATGAGCGAGACGGCAGCCTTGACCGCGGAGAAGCTCAAACTGCGGTCGGGCGATCTGATAATGAGCGACTTCGACGGGACGATTACCCTGCGAGACACCGGCTGGGTGGTTTTCGACAAGCTCGGCCTCGATCGCGCATGGGACTGGGAGTACCGCTGGCGTGATCGGGAGATCAGCTCCATCGAGTGTCTCCGCGGACAGTGGGGTCTGGTAGATCTGCCGCCTGATGAGCTTATCGAACTGGTGGATAAACTGGAGGTCGATCCGCACTTTCCGGAGTTCGTCGAGCGCGCGCGAGGGGTCGGCGCGGAGATCGTCGTGGCCAGCGACGGGTTAAGCTTCTACCTTGATCGCCTGCTCGAGCGGATGGGCTTTGAGATCTGTGAGGGTGACCCCAATCCGGACGATCCGGGAGAGTGTATCGCGCGTTACGTGAATCTGGCAGAGCTTACCGACGAGGGAGTATGCATAAGCTTCCCGCACACGAATGAGGATTGCATGCAGTGTGGCAACTGCAAGAGCGGACACCTCGCGCGGCTGAAGAGGCATTATGGGCGCACGATCTACATTGGAGACGGGTACTCAGACCGATGCCCCGCCGCGCAGGCGGACGTCGTCTTCGCGAAGGATCATCTCGCCTCACTGATGGAGGAAAAGGGCATCGACTACGCGTCTTTCGAATCATTCGAGGACATAATCGAAGCGACACTCGACTGACACGCCCGCCTCCATAACGGGAAGTTCGCGGCGCACCCGGAAAGAGGGTGCGCCGCATAGTTTAGCGATCGGACGCGCAGACTATTGAAGCCGCTGCAGGGCCGCCTCGGCCTCCTGCACTTTGTCCGGCGATGCGCCGAGTTGGATGACGGTTTCGAACGCTTCAACCGCTCGCTCGGTCCTCCCGCTCTCCGCAGAGACCCACGCGAGGCCCCAGTGCGCGTCAACGTTCGAGGGATCTGCGGCGACCGCAGCCTCAAAGCTCTCAAGCGCGCGCTGATAGTCTCCTGCATGCTTGGCCTGCATTCCATCGGCCACGAGTGAAGCGGCATCGGCGCCGTCGGGCATCATGACATCAGGAGCGGGCATGTCGTCGGGTGGAGGCGCCATCTCATCGGGAGGCGGCATCTCCATGTCGTCCTCGAAGTCGATCTCGCCCACGTCCTCGCCGATCTCATCGTTATCCAACTCGTCCTCGCCATTGTCTCCGCAGCCCTGAATTCCCACGGCCACGAGCAGGCCGATGATAGTCATCAGGATCAGCAGAGTGTTTCTTCGCCTCATAGAGTCTCGCTTCCTTTCCTCAGCCGCTCTCCGCGCGACCGATCATGCTGCTTTATCAGTAGTCGGCATCCGGGGCGGGTGGCGCGTCAGGCTGGTCCTGTTCCACGGCGGTGTCGTCTTCGGCCTCATCATCATCAACGTGGGGCGGTGTGTCGTCAATCATCTCTTCGACCTCAAGGCCGGGCAATTCTTCTGTAGCCGGCTCGTCAGGCTCGTCGGTATAAACCTCTTCTGCAGCTTCGGGCAGTTCCTCGATGGTCTCATGGATTACTTCCGGCTCGTCAGTAGGACATCCGGTGAGAGTCATCACTACGGCCGCACCAAGAAGGCAGATCAGAATGAACATGCTCACATTCAACTTCATCGTCCAGTTCTCCTCCTGTTGATTCAACTTCCGATCCGATTTGGGTTACGTGTATTAGCATTCGAGGGCCGACCCTCCGACACCTCCCCAATCTGACAGCCTGCGGTTGTCAACGCCTGAAGCGTCTGTCGAGGTCCTCGGATTCGAAGCTCACGATGATCGGATCGCCGTGCGGGCAGATGGCGGGAGTCGGGCTGCCGTTCAGGCGCTCAATCAGATCATGCAACTCTCGATCGGTCAGCGCGGTTCCCCGCTTGATCGCGGCGTGACAGGCCACGGTCGCCAGCAGTCTCTCCCGGTCTGCGGGGCCGTCGGCCGAGCCCCACTGGAGTAACTCTTCGATGATCCCGCGCAATGCCTCCTCGGCGTTACGGTGTTCGAGCGAGGCGGGCACCGAGCGGCAAAGATAGTCGGACCCGCCAAAGGGCTCTATCTGAAAGCCAAGTTCGTCGAGATCGCCGCGATGCTCTTCGACCGCCGCCTGCTCGGAGTCGGTCAGTTCCAGCGTCATCGGCAGCACCAGCATCTGTCTCGCGATCTCGCCCTCGCGTCCGGCGATGTCGTCGGCAATCACGCGCTCCGCAGCGCGGTGTTGATCGACCACCAGCAGGTCATCGCCCGCGCTGCAGATGATATAAGTCGCAGCCACCTGACCAAGCGCCACCAGCCGATCCTCGGGGCCGAACTCTCTCTCATCGCCTTCAGCCTCGCCAGATCCGAATGCGACTTCAACGGCGGGTTCTTCCTCATGCACACCTGTCCCATCGTCACGCTCATCCACGCTCTCGGAGAACGGGTTCACCCGCAGCCTGCGTGCCCGCATCTTCTGTGTGGCATCCGGCCCCTTCCACCTGCCTGCTCGATCCGCGGCGAGCGGCGGGTTTCCCGACGCCCTCTCCGGCCGGATTCCCGCCTCCTCCAGTGCCTCCTCCACCGCCTGCTGCATGAGGTTGTGCGCCTCAGAGCGATTGCGAAAGCGCACCTCAATCTTCGTAGGATGCACGTTTGGGTCGATCATCTCCCCCGGCATCTCCATGTGAAGGACACAGAGCGGATGCTTCCCTCCCGGCAGAAGGATCCCGTAGGCTTCCCGCAGCGCGTGCCCCAGGGCCATGCTGCGCACGTAACGCTCATTGACAATGAAGACCTGGTGCTTCCGGGTCGTGCGAGTGAGCTCGGGGCGACTCGCGAATCCGCTTATACGGATTGCTCCGGTGTCTAGCGCGACGGGAAGCATCTGCCGTGCGGCATTCGAACCCAGCACCTCCGCGATTGTCCCACGAAGGTCACCACGGCCCGGGCAGGTGAGCAGAACCGTCCCCTCATGCGAGACCTTGATGGACACATCGGGCCTCGAGTAGGCCAGCCACGCGATCCAGTCGGTACAGTGACCGCGCTCGGTGGCGGTGGTGCTCAGATACTTGCGCCGCGCCGGCGTGTTGAAGAACAGCTCTGCCACCTCAACGGTGGTGCCGGGCGGACAGCCGACAGCCCGGGCATCCGTAAGCTCTCCGCCCTCGATAGTGAGCATGATGCCCTCGTCCGCATCATGCGTGCGTGTGGTGATCCGCATGCGCGAAACTGAGGCGATACTGGGCAGCGCCTCACCACGGAAGCCCATGGTGGAGATGCGATCGAGATCACCGACATCCTCAATCTTCGAAGTGGCAAAGCGCTCCACCGAGAGCACGGCGTCTTCCGCATCCATGCCGCAGCCGTTATCTACCACGCGAATCAGGCGTTGTCCGCCCTCCTCAAGCTCCACCTCGATACGATCCGCGCCCGCGTCGAGCGCATTCTCGACGAGTTCCTTGACCACGCTTGCGGGCCGTTCGACCACCTCGCCTGCCGCGATGCGATTCGCGGCCTGCTCGCTCAATACGTTGATTCTGCCCATAACCTTACCATCTCACCACTGTGGTGGAAGTCCGTCTGCGAAGCCTCTGCTCCGTCCACTTCTCGGCTCGCGAGGGATAATCCTGCTCTGAGGGTGGGTTGTGTGGCGGCGATGCGATGTACGATCGAAGCGCCGTCCGCCGGAACGGCGCAGACCGCATCTGAAGTATCCTGATCGGAGCCGTGCCGCGACCGAATCAGGTCCAGAAGTAGTGATGGCTGTCAGATCACGATGCTGCCGGCCCCGCTATCTTCGCGGGCGGGGCCGTCGGTAACGATGACTCAAGCCGAACGATATCAACGATCGCGAGCGGTCGGAGGCGTTGTCGTTGAAGTAGCGCGTGTAAAGGCTCCAGCCCCTCGCGACATCATAGGTCAGCGTACCGTCGAGGACGAGTATGGTATCCGGGCGCCCGTCATCGGGGGCTGCTGCGGAGCGTCCCTCATTCCAGAAAATGTCGGCTCTCGTTCGCAGGCGCCACTGATCTCCCAGCCGCTCATTGTGCGTCCAGCCGAGAGTCACGAGCGGCGACCAGTCGTCTGAGTAACCAATATTGCGGCCGAGGCCCGCCATGCCGCGCAGATTGCCTCCCCGATAGTTATGCAGATATCCGTAGCCCAGCCCGGCATTGAGATTCGTGAGAAACTCGTCGCCGAAAAGCGAGAGGCCTATGAACGGATCCAGTCCGAACTGATCCGGATCCACGCCCCCCAGTACGTAGCTCAGATTGCAGTTGAAGATGTTTCTGATTGCGTCGCTATCGTCCCGATCGTCCCACGAGCGGTCGAGGCGGTTGATAAGCAGATATATGTCCATATAGTCCGTGTTGTCCAGCGCGTAGTGTGCTTCACCGCTCAGGTAGATGCGCAGGTCCTGGTAGTCACGATCTCTGGTGGTTCCACTGGTAAAGGCGAGCGTGGCGCGAACATCATCGAGAATCAGGCCCAGTTCCCGCTCTTCTTCCTCTTCATTGTTGTCGTCCGCGGCGATCATCACCGGGCAGGTCAACAGAAACAGCAGCGCGAGACATGATGCGATTGCTTTCACGATGACGAACTCCTTCTCTGATGGTGTTTTGCGAGTCATGGCCTGGCGGGTTGGTACCTGCATCAAACGGCGATGGCGACCCTATCAGTATATTTAGAACACCAGAAACTCGTTCTGGGTCCGCAGCTTCGCCGAAAAATCCGAAGAATCTTCCGCCGAGAGTGTGAGGCGTCAATGGTCACTCGGATCACGCCAGCGAGTTCACAAGCTCGATCGACGCCTCCGCAATCTTCTCTCCCGAACCGGGTGCGACTTTCGACGACCGCGCGGGCATCGTCTCATAGCCACCCGTGAAGGCCTCGGTCTCGCGCGGCAGATAGGTCTCGGCATAGGCCTCCTTCGGAGCAACGTAGCCGATACAGCCGTTCGCCAGCGACACGGGGAAAGTCGGATCGAAACTGCTGCCGCGCTTGATATCCATTGCCAGACTGCAGAAGTACTCGGCCGGGTTCGCGACGAACGCCGCATTGCCTACGGTGAGCGCCTGAAGCTCCGCAGCGATCTCCGGCTCCTGCTCCTTCATCCGTGCAAGCTCGATCCATTCGCGCGCCCAGATGCGATCGGGAAACCATCGGCCCTCCACGAGTTCATCGCTCTCGAGATGCTGCTCCGCCCAGTCGAGCATCTCCTCGGTGATCTCACGCGGCTGCAGCTTGACGACCTTCCTTTCGCCCTCAAGCGAAGCATGTTCAGCAAAGTCCATCTGCACGAGGACCTTGAGCGCCTCGCCCGCCACGGTCATCCCGACCCGCCGTGCCGCAATCGGGCCGGACTGCATGAACTCCTCGTCGGCCGTGTTGTCCCTCTGAGTGATGTCACCGCAGGCACCGTTGACGAATACCACGCCGAAGTCGTCGCCGAACACGCCCTTCAGCGCCGTGCGGAGGCAGTGAATCCAATCGGAAGACGCGAGGCCCCCCGCGCCGAGGCCGGTGGTGCCGTGACAGGCGAAGTTTACGATGCATCCCCGGAGGTTCCCCCCGGCGTCGGCCGCGCCGACCACGCCGACGGTTTCATCATGTTCGCATTGTGGCCGCTCCATGAGTTCGCGCTGGTCCGCGCGTGGATGGCTCACAACGCATCCATCCTTCAGATACCAGCGCCGCGGATAGGCTACCCCCTTCGCCTCACCGGTATCGACTCCGACCATCATCTCCTCGGACCTGCGCTGCGCGTCGATGACGGCCGTGGCTGCCTGTCGCGCCACGTGTTGGGCGTAGTTACCGCTGATCTCTGAGACGAACGCCGAGGCAAGCGGCCCGCCGCTGTGTGTGTGCGATGCGCCGAACATCACGCGCTCGGGAGGTAGCCCAATGGCCTCCATGACAATATCGCGCGCGGCGTCACAGACCGAATGTGGCACCGAGAGCGTATCAAGCCCGACGATCGCGATCCCGCTCTCTCCGTTGTGAATGTAAGCGGCACTGGCGAGGCACTCATCATGCACGCCCTGGAAGTACGCTTTCCCGGTTCCACCCGGTCTCTCCATACCGTAACTCGGTGTGATATTCGCTGCACTGAAGCCGATCTTCATGACTTCGTCTCTCCCTGGATCGGTTACTGGTGACTGCCGCATAGTATTGACCGAGGTCGAAGGAATTCCTCCTCCCCTGCTTCAGATCACTCGTTCAACCGCCTCCCGTGTGCCTCCAAAGAAGGGATGATCGGTCACCACGGCAAAGATAGACGCAGATGGCATCGGAGCAGACCGATATGCTCACCGAAGCAACTCTCACAGGGAGCGATCATGATGAATCTCTCGCGCACGCTACTCTCCATTCTCCTGGCGGCGATTCTCACCGTCGGGCCGGCCGCGGCCCAGCAGTACTATCTCGCGCCGGATGGAGATGACGAAGCCGCCGGGACTCGCGAAGCCCCATGGCGGACGCTGCAGAAGGCCTCAGAGAGCGCTGAGGCCGGTGACACTATCACACTGCTGCCCGGCAGATATGAGGGCAGCCTGCACCCGACGAACAGCGGAACCGCCGACGCGCCGATCGTCTTCCGCGCCGAGCCGCGGATGGGCGCGACGCTCGTCGGCCCGGAGGGCGGGGGCACCCCGATCGTGCTGCAGGAGGTCGACCATGTGACGGTCGAGGGCCTCCATGTCGATCCCGACGGCTCCGGTATCGGCTGGCTGCTGATTGAGAATGCATCGCAGATCAGGATAGAGGACTGCTTCATGGAGAACTCGACCGGGAACGCGCTGAGCGTGGTTGACAGCGAGGACATCTGGATACGCAACACCGTCTTCCGCAGGCAGACGGGGCGCATCAACATGGCCCGAATCTCACACACCACCCGGATGGTCTTCGAGGGTAATGTGATCAGTCGCGCGGCCCACTCCCCGATTCAATTCTGGCCCGACAACTCCAATCATTACCTCGTCATCCGCGGAAACGTCTTTCACTCCCGTTGGGGTCGGAACATAGACAAGCACGGCACTCAGACCTGTCTCTTCGAACACAACATCGTCACCGGCGCGTTCAATGGAGGCTGGTCGGGAAGTGCCAACTCGAAGTTCAACGCCACTCGCGGAATATTCCGCTTCAACCGTGTATTCCGCAATCCTCACGGACCCTGGCACCTGTACACCTACCGCGACGTCTGGCTCGACCGAACGCGGTTCTACAACAATGTCTTCGATGACTGCGGACACTACGGTCTCGCCGTCTCCAGCGACCGGGATCAGATACGAGACCTCAGCTTCACGAATAACATCTTCAGCCGCAACGATATTCACGGAGAAGAGCGCCAGATCCGTATGGGGGGCGGAACACCGGAGCAGGTGCGCCTGTCGCGCAACGTCTTCTCCGGCTCTCAGCCGGGGCTGCCCCTTGTGCATGACTACGGTGAGGCGTTCACCGTCGATGCGCTGGAATCGCCCGAACTCCGCGCCGAATATGGCCCCCGCTACGAGGGCAACTTTGAAGCCGATCCCGGCTATGTAGACATCGAGCAGTACAACCACGCTCTGCGCGACGACAGTCAACTGCGTGACGCGGCCCGCTTCCTCACCGTCGCCGTGGGTGCGGGCGAGGGCAATGTGCTGGCGGTCGAGGACGCCGCATTCTTCTACGACGGCTTCGGCATCGAGGGAGAGACCGGTGATCTCATCGCAATCGGTACCACGGAACAGCGAGCGCGCGTGATCGAGGTCGATCACGACAACAATACACTGAGGCTTGACCGTGACGTGAACTGGCAGGACGGAGATCCTGTGAGCCTTCCGTGGTCGGGAGATGCGCCGGACATCGGCGTTTACGAACATGGCCCGGACGGGCGCGTCGCGGTTCAGGTGGTGGTCGAACCGTTCGAGGTGCTTCCGGGTGAAGAGGTAACTATGCGTGCGGTTATCCATGGTGATGCACAGCCGGAGGAAGTCCGCTGGTGGCTGGGTGACCGCAACGTGGCCGAGGGCATCGAGATAACGCACGCCTACGAGGAGGAGTACGACTATCCGATCCGCGTCGAAGTTGTGGATACCGACGGCCGCATTCACCGCTCATCGGGATACGTCTGGGTGGCCGAGCCGGTCGATCCCGCCGCCCCACTGGTTCACTCGACGTGGTGCCCGGAAGATGACAGATCATGGCGGCTGTGGAAAAGCTATGGTTACCCCGGACCGGCGGGCTTCATGGATGTGATCGAGGGCGGAGTTCGGCACGGACCCGATACCCGTCATATTCCCGCGGATTACGAGCCACCAGGCGATGGAACCAACTACCGCCATGTGCGCGCTCCCGAGGATGAGGGCGGCATTCCCGCGCGCATTCACCCGCATGGCTGGGACATCGACCGGTATCCCGAGGTATTCGTGCGCTACCGCCTCGGTGAGGGCACACCACTCGTGCTGGCCCTGAAGCCCTTCTCCGCCGGATCCATGCTGGTTGCGATGAACCCGGCCACAGAATCAGGAATGCGACGCATAGCGGACTACGAGCTTCATGACGACGGGGAGTGGCACGAGCTTACCTTCGACGTGCGGAAGGTGCGAGAGATCTACCCGGACCTGCAGGTGCTGGAGGGCCTCTACTTTGTGCGTTCCTCGCGCGATGCGGTACGGGAAGGGCACTGGTACGATCTCGATGAGGTGATCATCCGACCCGCCACTGAGTGATTCCACGCGCGGCGCGTGTCGATCTGCGCTCCATCCGGGGCATCATCAGTCCACAGGTGAACATATTGCCTGCGTCGAACCTCAAAGTGAGTGACGCCGATATGATACACCGGGACTGAGGATGCGCTGATGGAGGCGAGATCAATGGTCGGAAGGAGCAGGGCGATTGAGACCTGGCGATGGATAGCGGTGGGAGTGCTGGTACTGGTGGTCCTGGGTGGGCTGCTCTATCCACCGCTTGGGCTGGTGGCCGCGGTGATGATGGTCACGCTGCTGGCTACGTCGGCGTTTCGAGGGCGTTACTGGTGTGGCAACCTGTGCCCCCGCGGGTCCTTCCTCGATCTCTTGTTGCACCACCTCTCGCCGGGGCGACGGTTTCCACGGTTCCTCCGAAGCATGTGGGTCCGCGGTGGCATACTCGTGTTGCTGATGAGCGCGCTGGCCTGGTCGCTTGCAAGCCTGCCGTTGGAGATGGCCCCGGATATGGCCGGTGGCTTCTACGGTCTCATCGGCGCAATCTTTGTCAGGCTCTGCCTGATCACCACACTCGGCGCGATCTTTCTCGGCCTCGTCAGCCAGGAACGCGCGTGGTGCGCGGTCTGTCCCATGGGAACCATGCAGAACGTTCTCGAACGCGCGGCGGCGGGGCGTCCCGGACGCGGGCGCATCGTAACTGATGCCGACGCCTGTCGTGACTGCGGCGTATGCGAGACTGCCTGCCCCATGGATATCGCAATTCGCGAATACCTCGATCGTGGGGAGATCTCCCATCCCGACTGTCTGCGATGTGGGCAATGCGTGCTCTCCTGCCCCACCTGCGCTCTGGCAGCGGCGGGCCTCGAAGCGCCCACCGATGCCGCTGAGACCGCCGCCGGTGTCTGATGTCCCGGGATAGCGAGCCAGGTAAGATAAGGTCGGGCCCGCGTCCCCATTTCTCGATTCCAGAAAAATCGATGCAAGATTCACCGCTCTTGCGTGCAGTACTGGTGGAGGCACCTCATTACGCACCCACTGGAGCTGATACGCAATGGTCCGAAACAGCGCGCGGAGCGATGATCTCATCCACGAGATGCTGGCACATCTGCGAGAACACTGTGAGCGCAACGCCGGACGCCTCACCCCCGATGAACTCGAGCAACTCGCCGACTTTCTGCTGAAGATCTGCGGGGAAGACCCGGAGTATCCCTGTCGCGTCGATCTCGACCGTACGACCCACGATATCCGTTCAATCCACGATGCCGACGACTGGTTCGGGCGCTGCGCGTACAGGCAACCTGAACCGACGCGACAGAGCAGCCTGAGGCTGCAGGCGTTGACCGCGGGATTACTCGTCGCGGCGGGCATTCCCAGCAGGAAGCAGCGGGAGGTGGCTCGCCTGCATCTATGGGGCTACACCCTCGCCGAGACGGCTCGATTGCTCGGCATACCGTTCACTACCGCGATCTCTCGCTGGCGATACGCAAAACAAAGCCTGCAAAGAGCGGTGCGACGGATTCCCCCGAACCAGTGGATGGAGCGCCTCCTGAGAGATCCCCACGCCGCAACGGCACATATCCAGGAGGCTTTCCGAGAAGATCAGAAGCGATGCCTGTACCGCAGGCCAAAGCACTGTCCCGACGGTCACGAGCGCTGCGTCTTCACGGGAATCTGCCCGGGGGGACATCAGCCCGCCGGGTGCAAAGCGTAGAGCAGCGCTGGATGCACATCAGACTTTTCATGTTCTATCACAATGAAGCGGTGATATGACGCCATTTCGACCGAGGCAGACGCCGATAGACGGCCTGATTGGTTGCCAGAAGACGGTGGGTAATGATATAATATATGCAAACACCGCAGTACCGGAATCTGCACTATCCACGCCCGATTCACTGTGGAAGTGTTCACTGGAGGTCTTTGATATGCCCGTGCAATGTGCTGAGAACTACTCGCCTGATCGCGACAAACCTGTGATGCGCATTGGAGCGGTGGCCGATCTGCTTGATGTCTGCCCGGCGATGGTTCGTATCTACGAGGAGCGCGGTCTCGTCACGCCGCGCCGCCGCAACAACCAGCGCCTGTACAGCTTCAACGACGTCCTCTGGCTCGGACGCATACGGGAGTTGATCAACGAAGAGCAGTACGATATTGAGGAGATCAGGCGAATGATAACCCTCCCGGCATGCTGGAAGCTCATGAACTGCCCGGAACAAGTGCGGGCAGAGTGTCCGGTTACCCGGTCGCCCGGCAAGCGGTGCTGGGAGGTCGCTCGACAGACAGGTCGGGCCGAAGCCTGTGAGAACTGCCAGATCCGCCGAACTGCAGCAGAGGCCGGGGCGCAGGAGACCGACTGAGATAGGTCGCAAGCCTCCCATACCATAATACTTACAAAGAGCCTGGCGCCACAGAGACCCCCTCAGATGCCATTATGGGCATTTGTAGGGGGTCTTACCGCATGCAATACCAAATTACCTCTTGACATGTCGCCTGCAATGTGATAATCTCCCTTCAACTTCAGAATGATAGGTTATCTGCAAGTGTAATAGGAGGGCTTGTTTTCATGGCCAATGACACGCGGTTCAGCCACGCAAGCGAGAAGGATGTTACGAGGGCGATCCTGCGCTCCTTCACGAAAGAACTCGACGACTACGCCGAAAGCGACGCAATCGTCGTGGGGGCGGGTCCGAGTGGCCTCATCGCGGCGCGAGAACTCGCCGGTACGGGGCACAGGGTACTGCTCGTGGAGAGGAACAACTACCTCGGTGGTGGCTTCTGGCTGGGTGGCTATCTGATGAACAAGCTGACCGTCCGCGCACCTGCGCATCGGATCCTCGACGAAATCGGCGTCCCCCTGCAGAAGGCGCAGGATGGGCTCTACGTGGCCGACGGCCCACACGCGTGCTCGAAGCTGATCGCCTCGGCATGTGACGCCGGCGTCCGGGTGCTGAACATGACGCAGATCGATGACCTTGTGTTGCGCGGGGAGCGCGTTGGCGGTGTCGTGATCAACTGGACACCGGTGGAGGCTCTCCCGCGTCAGATCACCTGCGTTGATCCGGTGGCGCTGGAGTCGAAGGTGGTTATCGATGCTACCGGCCACGATGCGTCGGCCGTTTCCGCGCTGGAGAGGCGCGACCTGATCGAGCTTCCCGGCTACGGCGCAATGTCGGTCCAGGACGCAGAAGACGCTGTGGTGGACAGGACGGACGAGGTCTTTCCCGGACTTTACGCCTGCGGGATGTCGGTCGCCACGGTCCGCGGGCTGCCGCGGATGGGCCCGACCTTCGGAGCGATGCTGCTTTCCGGTCGCAAGGTCGCGCGTATAGTAGGCGAGCAGCTCAGTCTTGACGCGACAGTCGAAGAGCAACTCATTACCGCAAAATGACGCGCTGAAGAAGAGAGAGATCATGTACCATCCCGGCTTCTCACACATTCTCGACATGGCGATGCGCAGGCCACGATCGCGCTCGAAGGGCGCGGTCGTGGCACCCCGGCGTGCCGTCATGGGATAGAGTCCGGCAGTTCAGCAGCAAGCCCCTGACGTTCCCCTCTGAGGCACGCACACACCCTTATACGAAGTTATCGTACCGACCAATACTCTGAGCACACTCGACATGAGTGTTCAGCACTAAGCAAAGGCATCGGCGCTGTTGCCGCTGCCCTTACCCATAGGAGGTCGAATCACATGTCCGATGGCAAGCAGGATCGAGAAGCCATATACGATCAGATCAGAGAGGTGAAGGATGGTGGCAAGCTGGTGCATCTCGCTACTGCCAGCCTTGACGGTAAGCCGAATATCGTCCCGATGAGGTTCGCGCGGCATGCAGCTCCTGACGTGCTGGTTATAGCAGACATGTACTTCTGCAAGACCCGCGTCAATCTCAAGGAGAACCCGAAGCTTGCACTCTCGGTGGCTTTCCCGGATCGCAAGAGCCTTCCGGTTACGCTCCATGGCCGTGGGCAGCTTGCGGAGAAGGGAACATGCGGCTGCCTCGGTGAATACTGGAAGAATTGGAAGAGTTGGGGCGAGGATAATCCTCCGACGGAGGTCCCCGAGGGCTTTAGCCCGCCCAATCCCTCGTGCCGCGCGGTGCTGGTAATCGATGTCGATGAAGTCCGGTCCTCGGACGCGGATGACTTCGGCGAGGAGGTGGCAGCACATGAGTTTCCCCGCCACAGACAGACTCAAGAGGTGGTATGAGAGTCACGAGGTGCATTTCGCGATAGTCGGCGAGGATGACGAAGTGCAGATAGGAATAGCCCAGCGCGTGCGTTTCATCGGCGATGACCGACTCGCGGTCGAGGTGCCGGCCGGTGTCTGGAAGGCCCTCAGCGATCACATTGGTGAAGGCCGCTGGATAGCTCTTCATCCGGGCGAACTCGGCGCGGTCAAGGCGCCCTATCAACTCAAGGGGATCATCGCAATTGAGCAGGATCGCAACACGATCACCGGGTGGTTCCCCGAGTCAGATACGCCAGTGGCTATTTTGGTGGAGCTGCGCGAACTCTACATCACAAAGCCCGGTCCTGAGGCCGGTCAGCGGGTGGATGCATGGAGCGTGGAAGAGTTGACGGAGTTCGAGCGCGAACTGGGCTGGCTGAAGGAGGAGAACCTGTGAGCTTCTCAGCGCGGATCACGTGTCTGGCGGACAATACCGTGATGGAACTACTTCCCAACGAGCGGTGTGTAGAGCACCTCTCCGAGCCAGGCTGCAGTTTCCTTGCCGAGCACGGGTTCTCGGTGCTCGTCGAGACTGCCGCCGGTGAACGGGTGCTCTTCGACGCCGGAGCGACCGAGAGCGTAGTTCCACACAATCTGGCGCTGCTCGGTCTGGATATCTCGCGTGACATACACAGCGCCGTGCTCTCGCACGGTCATTCGGACCACACGGGCGCAATCGGCCTGCTCAACTGCCCGATCTATGTACACCCGGATGCAGTCGGAGCGAGATTCCTTGTCCGTGATGGCGAGCCGCGCTATGAGCTTACCGCTCACGGGCTGGGCGTCGAAAACAAGCAACTGGTCCCGACAGAGGACCCGGTGGAGGTCGCCCCCGGGGCCTGGGCCACGGGCGAGATCCCGCGCGTGAACGAGTGGGAGAACCCCGTGGGCTTCGCGCGCTCCGAAGGTGAGGCGATTGAGAGCGACTCGATTAAAGACGATCAGGGTCTCGTGCTGGTGACCCCGCGTGGCCTTGTGGTCATCACCGGCTGCGCCCATGCCGGGGTGATTAACACCGTGCAATGCGCGCGGGAGATCACCGGTGTCGATCGAGTGCATGCGGTAATCGGTGGCTTCCACCTGATAGGCGCAAAACCCGAGCGAGTGCAGAAGACACTCGCGGGCATCAGGGAGATCGAGCCGGAGATACTGGCGGCCAACCACTGCACCGGGCTGGCATCGACAGCGACGCTGCTGACCGAGTTCCCTGACCGCTTCGTGCCGTTTCACGCGGGCTATCGCTTGACCGTTCCGGATGGTGATTCGGCATGAGTGGATGTCCGGGCATCCGCGGGGTGTTCAGTATGTTCATGCGACCGCGCCGGGAAAGCCGGCGCAAGAGCCGCAGAAGCACCTGTCAGACCGTATTCTAAGAATCAGATAACTGGAGTGGAGCTAAATGCCTAAGACATACGAAGAGATCAATGCGAAGATCAAGGCCGGAGAGGCCGTCGTCGTCACGGCGGAAGAGATCATCGATATCGTCGAGGAGGAGGGCGCTGCGAAGGCTGCAGAGCGCGTGGATGTAGTCACCACGGGCACCTTCGCCCCGATGTGCTCGTCGGGCGCGTTCCTCAACACGGGCCACGCGCATCCGCGGCTCAAGATCCAGAAGGCGTGGCTGAACGATGTCAACGCCTACGCGGGCCTGGCGGCGGTGGACCTTTACATCGGCGCCACTGAGGCCACCGAGGATGATCCACTCAACCGCGACCACCCCGGCGACTTCAGCTACGGTGGTGGACACGTAATCGAGGACCTGGTCGCGGGGAAGGATGTCCGCCTGAAGGCAATCGCCTACGGCACCGACTGCTACCCGCGGAAGAAGCTGGACACATGGATCAACATCGAGGACCTCAATGAGGCCTTCCTGTGCAACCCGCGCAACGCCTATCAGAACTACAATGTGGCCGTGAATGTTCACGCCGACAGGCCGATCTACACCTACATGGGCACACTCAAGCCCGAAATCGGCAACGCAAACTACTGCTCGGCAGGACAGCTCAGCCCGCTGTTGAACGATCCGTACTATCGCACAATCGGGATTGGAACGCGGATCTTCCTCGGTGGAGCGCAGGGCTACGTCTTCTGGCAGGGTACCCAGCACAACCCAACCGTCGAGCGGCTTGAGAACGGTGTAACCAAAGCCGGAGCCGGAACCCTCTCGGTTGTGGGAGACCTGAAGGCGATGGATCAGCGCTGGATCCGCGGCGTCAGCTTCCATGGATATGGTGTCTCGCTCAACGTCGGTCTGGGGATCCCGATCCCGGTGCTCGACGAGGACATAGTGCGCTTCACTGCGGTGCGCGATGAGGACATTGTCGCTCCGATCGTGGACTACTCGCGCGGCTACCCGTACAGTGAGGGCGGTCCGCTCGGTCACGTCAGCTACGCCGAACTCAAGAGCGGTGAGATCGAGATCGACGGCAGGACGGTGGAGACCGGAGCGCTGTCGAGCTACCCCGAGGCTCAGAAGATCGCACAACTTCTCAAGGAACAGATTGAGGCCGGAGAGTTCCTGCTCGGCCGGCCCGTGGAACTGATTCCCTCGGTCGAGTCCGGCCTGACCTTCAAGGGCCTCAAGGAACGACCGGTGGAGGAAGAGGTGACTGCAGATGGCTAAGACGCGAGTCGTATTTCACTACCCGAGAACGTTGATCGACGTTCCAGTCGTCTCGCGAATCGCGCGCGAGTACGACCTTGACTTCAACATCCTGCGCGCCAACATAACGCCGGATGCAGAGGGGCTTCTGGTGCTGGAGCTTGCCGGCGACGCCGCCGAGATCACCCGAGCGCTCGAGTGGGCGAATGCGCAGGGGGTATCAACCCAGGCTCTGGAGAAAGACGTAGTGCGTGATGATGATGAATGCACTCAGTGCGGCGTCTGTGTTACCATCTGCCCCACAGATGCACTGCGCAAGGACCCGGTGACACAAGAGGTACTCTTCACGCCTGATGACTGCGTGGCCTGTGAACTGTGCGTACCGGCCTGTCCGCCGCGCGCCATGGCGGTGGCGTTCTGAGGCAAACACAACCCGGCCTCCTCCATCTGACCGGAGGAGGTCGGCATCCCATCATCAGAAGACCACAGGAGGCAGACGCTCATGAATATCGCAGAGGACGCAACTCGACTGATCGGAAATACGCCACTCGTGTTCCTGGACAGGCTGGCTCATGACCTTCCCGGCCGGGTGGCAGCCAAGATTGAGGCATTCAACCCCGGCTTCAGCGTCAAGGATCGCATCGGCCGGGCAATGATCGAGGCGGCCGAGCGCGCCGGAGCGATCGGTGAGGACACCATCCTGGTGGAGCCGACCTCCGGTAACACCGGCATCGGACTTGCGGTCGTGGCGGCGGCGAGGGGCTATCCGTTGGTGCTGACCATGCCCGAGAGCATGTCGATAGAGCGGCGCAAGCTGCTCAAGGCACTCGGTGCGGACCTCGTTCTGACGCCCGCAGAAGACGGGATGACGGGCGCCGTTGAGCAGGCACAGTCGCTCGCCGAGAGTGATGGGCGCTATCTGCTGCTGCAGCAGTTCAAGAACGCAGCGAACCCCGAGGTTCATCGCCGGACCACCGCGCTGGAGATCTGGGAAGACACCGGCGGTGCGATAGATGTCTTCGTCGCAGGTGTCGGCACCGGAGGCACAATCACCGGCGTCGGCGAGGTGCTCAAACGCCTCAATCCCGACCTGCAGGTGATTGCGATTGAGCCCGAGGACTCGCCGGTGCTTTCCGGTGGTGATCCCGGTCCCCACCCGATCCAGGGGATCGGAGCAGGCTTCGTGCCCGATGTGCTTAACCGGGAGGTGATCGACGAAATCATCACAGCGCCTGCCGAGGCGGCCTTCGATACCGCCCGGGCGCTCGCGAAGCGTGAAGGCGTCCTCACCGGCATCTCATCCGGCGCGGCCGCCTGGGCGGCCCTGCAGGTGGCCGAACGCGCCGAATCCGCAGGCAAGCTGATCGTCACGGTCCTTCCGGACCTCGGTGAGCGCTATCTGTCCACCGAGCTATTCAATTTCGCGGACTGAACCCGGAGCGTTCGTCATGACTGATGAAAGGGCGGAGGGCCCCTTCCCTCCGCCCTCGGTTAATTGTGTGGAAGCCGGCCTCGGGCTTGCTTCCGACCTACCAGGGGCGCTGATTCCCACATGGTGGAGTGGCCGCGGTGCTACACCTGTACACATGCACGCGGCGGGCATCTTTCCACTGATGCCCGCCGGAGATTCTTCGCTCGGCCCTTTCGGGAGAATGCTCAGTCGAATTCGCCGGTCCAACTCGACGAGCGCTGCGAGACAACGCTGTTATGCTCGGACCTGACATGACCGTCGAGGAACAACACGTTGTTCTGTTCGTTGTGCCGCGAATCTACCTGCCCCCAGTAGCCGCCATGTGAGGCCGGTATGCCGGGATCGTAACGCGTGATATAGCTGATCGCCTCGACTACCGCGTAGGTCTCGGCGGGACGCTCGAACTCTCCAAGCGAGTAGATCCACTGGGTCGAGTGCGAGAAGGCAAAGGCGTAGTT
>PXBW01000098.1 GCA_003566775.1 candidate division WS1 bacterium | reverse complement strand
GCTGAGGCCGGGCGCCCTGGTGACCGATGCCGGCAGCACAAAGCGTGAGATCGTCGCCGCCGCCAGACACCTCCCCAAGGAGGTGAGCTTCGTAGGGGGGCATCCGATGGCCGGCTCCGAGCAGGCTGGAGTGGGCGCAGCCAGGGCCTCGCTGTTCCACGGACGTACCTATCTGCTGACTCCTACGCCCGGCGCCGACGCGGCACTGGCACGATTCCGCCACGTGGTCGAGGCCATCGGTGCGCGGCCTGTGATTGTCGACGCCGATACTCACGATCACATGCTTGCCCACACGAGCCATCTTCCTCACCTTGTGGCCGCGGCACTGTGCCGCTCGATCGGCGAAACCTGTGCCGCGCGCGATTTCGTCGGGAACGGACTGCGTGACACGACGCGAATTGCGGAGGGTCCCGCAGAGGTCTGGCGCGAAATACTCCTCACCAATGCTGATGAGGTGCTGAATGCGCTGGAGCAGTTCAGGGAGGAGATCGACGCGTACCTCAACGCACTGGACGCCAGAGATGAGAGTGCAATCACTCGCCTGCTGGAAGACGCTCGCGAGTGTAGAATGAGGATGGGTGACTGATGAAGCTGAGCGTGCGATCGCAGGGCCCTCTTTCCGGAACGGTCCGGCCGCCGGGTGACAAGTCCATCTCTCACCGTGCGGCAATACTCTCCGCGGTTGCGGAGGGAGTCTCTCGGATAGAGGGTTTCCTCGAATGTGATGACTGTCTGTCCACCGCTGAGGCGCTGCAGGATCTGGGGGTGAATGTGGAACCGATCGGCGTCAACACACTCGAGGTCCGTGGAGCGGGCTTCGGTGCGTTTCGCGAGCCCAAGAGCACCATCGACATGGGCAACTCCGGAACCGGGATGCGCCTGTTGATGGGCCTCGTAGCCGGTATTCCAATGGAAGTGACCTTTACTGGCGACGAATCGCTGTCCAGAAGGCCGATGGATCGTATCGCGGAGCCGCTTGAGATGATGGGGGCGTCGGTGGAAGGCCGCGGTGAGCGTGTCACGCCTCCGGTGACGGTGTCTGGCGGAGACCTCAAGGGCATTACCTATCATCCGCCGATGGCCAGCGCGCAGGTCAAGTCCGCGGTGCTGCTGGCGGGACTGTCTGCGGAGGGCGAGACCAGGGTCGTTGAGCCTGCCGCCTCGCGTGACCACACGGAGCGTATGTTGAAAGCGATGGGTGCAGATATTGAGGTGGATGATCTCGAGATCACGCTCCACCCCGGCAGTAAGCTGCGTGCCGGCTCACTCGGCGTGCCTGCGGACATCTCCTCCGGAGCATTCCTCCTCGCCGCCGGCCTGCTCGTCGATGACAGCGAGGTGTTCGTCCGCGAGGTGCTGCTTAATCCCACGCGCACCGGCTTCCTCGAGGCCCTGGAGCAAATGGAGGCTAAGCTCGAGGTAAGCGCTCGAAAGGAGGTCTCCGGCGAGCCGGTAGGGACGATTCGCGCGGTGACCTCCGATCTGCGGGCGGGCGAGTTCGGAGGCGAACTCATACCCCGCATGATCGACGAGATCCCGCTGCTGGCAGTACTCGCCACGCAGGCCGAAGGTACGACCCTGATCCGCGACGCCGGCGAGTTACGCGTAAAGGAGACCGACCGTCTGCGTGCGATGGCACGGCTTCTCTCGGCGATGGGCGCGGATGTCACCGAGCACGATGACGGACTGAAGATCACCGGCCCCACTAAACTTAGAGGCGCGGTGGTGGATGCCGAGCGAGATCATCGCGTGGCAATGTCGGCGGTAATCGCGGGCTTCATTGCAACGGGCGAAACTGTGATCGAGGGTGCGGAGTGCATCGACACATCATTCCCCGGATTCGTGCAGAAACTGCAGGAACTCGGCGCCGAGCACATCAAAGAGGAAGAGTGAAGCATGATCCAGGCAACTGAACAGGAGGGGCGTCATGCAGACGAACTGACCGGCTGTGCGGTTGCAATCGACGGCCCGGCGGCGTCGGGTAAGAGCACCGTGGCACGGGCGGTTGCGGACAGGATGGGATACACGTACATAGACACCGGCGCAATGTATCGCGCGGTGGCGTGGCGAGCGTCGAGGGCTGGCCTAAACCCCACCGAGGATGCGGAGGCGATCGGCGAGTTGGCCTCCCGGCTTCGCTTTGAGTTCCGCGATGTGGGCGATGATAGACAGCATCTCTTCGTCGATGGCGAGGATACCGAACCCGCTATACGCTCATCGCAGGTGGGGAACCTGTCGTCTCCGATCTCCGCAATTCCCGCGGTGCGACGGAGTCTCGTGGCCGCTCAGCGGGAGATGGCGAGTCGTGCGCCGGTCGTGATGGAAGGCCGCGACATCGGTACAGTGGTCTTTCCCGGCGCCTTCCTTAAAGTTTTCCTGACCGCCTCGGCGGAGGAACGCGCGCGCAGGCGCTTTGAAGAGCTTGTCGCTCGCGGCGAGGATGTCCTCTTCGAGGAGGTACTCGCTGATCAGCGCGAGCGCGATCGACGCGACATGAACCGCACGATCTCTCCTCTGCGCAAAGCGGATGATGCAGTTGAAATAGACACCGATCCGCTATCAGTCGAAGATGTAGTTGAGCGCGTGATCGAACTGCTCGAGGATCGGCTGGAGGAGCGCGATGAAGCGGGCGCCTGATCCTCCACGCCGCTGGACCTGGCCACACTATCGCTTCGGGCAGTGGCTTGTCCCGAAGATCATGCGGATACGCGGAGGCTGGCAGGTGGAGGGGCATGAGCAAGTGCCAGCGGAGGGTGGAGCGGTTATCGCCGCGAACCATCTGAGTCATCTTGATCCGCCCATGGTGGGCGCGGCGCTGCGCCGTCGAACCTACTACTTCGCAAAGAGCGAACTGTTCGCGAATCCGCTCTTCGCACTACTTATACGTAAGTGCTACGCCTTTCCGGTGAAACGCGGGACCGCGGACACCACAGCACTCAAACACGCGATCGCCATCCTCAAAGCGGACGAGTTACTTACGATGTTCCCCGAAGGTACTCGAAGCCCTGACGGGGAACTGGGCGAGTTCGATCTTGGTGCAGCGCTGGCTGCGTCACGAGCGGGCGTCCCGATAGTGCCCTGCGCCATCAGCGGGACGGAAGTCGTACTGCCGCCGGGAGCGAAGTTCATGCGCCGGGGAAGCGTCGCAGTGAGCTTTGGGAGGCCGGTTGATACGCTCCAGTACGGACCGAAGCCCCGAAAAGGCGAACTGAGGAAGATCACCGAGCGGGTTGAGAGCCAAATCCGGGCCATGAAGGACAAGCAGCGGTCACTTGCTACAGGGGAGAGGACCATCGAAGAGCACGTCGAAGCTGAGAACTGATGCAGGTGCGAGCACAGAAGCAAACCCTGGAGGGGAAACTCGACATGCTTGAGGCAATCAGGAAGCGTTGCAGTGTCAGGTCTTACGCCGAAACACCCGTCTCCGAAGAGGACCTTGAGGCGATCCTGGAGGCCGCTCTGTCTGCGCCAACGGCGAACAATGTGCGTCCATGGCATATAGTCGTGGTGACCGAGGCCGAGAAGCGCGCAGCGCTGGCGAAGGTTCACCAGTGGGCGGGCTTCTGCGCGGAAGCGCCGGTGGTGCTGGCCTTCTGCGCGGACGCAGATAAACAGCCACACTGGTGGATCGAGGACAGTTGCGCGGCGCTTGAGAACGCGTTGATCCAGGCGGCAGACCTCGACCTCGGTACCTGCTGGGTCGGAATCCGCGGAGGCTCGGGAGAGGCCGGTCCGGGACCAGAGCGAGAGGACCTGGTACGCGAGATCCTCGATATCCCCGAAGAGATGCGGGTGCTTGGCCTGGTGAGCCTCGGCCATCCGAGCGGCGACACCGGCCCCAAACCGGCGGGACCGATGGACGCGATTCATCGCGAGAGTTGGTAAGCCGACGCGCCCGCTGCGTTGTATGACGCGCAACCATCCCTATCAGCAGCAGGCAAGCGCAGCGAGACGTGACAACCGCGAGGTGGGATCATGAACAGACAGGGCGGACCCTACGTGTTGGGGATAGACTGCGGGACGCAGAGCCTGCGTTCGGCGCTCTTCGATCTCAAAGGCAGGATGCTCGCCTCCGACAGTCACCCGTTCCCGATTGACTACCCTGAGGTGAGTTGGGCGGAGCAGCGCCCGGAGCACTGGTGGCAGGCGATTCGCGTCACCGTGCCGGACGTGATCCGCGAAGCCGGAGTCAATCCCGCGCATATTGTAGGCATCAGTGTGGACGGCACCTCGTGCACGGTGGTGGCCTGCAACGAGCAGGGCGATCCCCTGCGACCGGCAATCCTGTGGATGGATCAGCGCGCCCATGAGGAAGCCGAGGAGGTCACTGCCACCGAGGCACCGCGGCTGAAGTACGCCGGCGGCCCGGTCTCGCCCGAATGGATGATACCGAAGGCCATGTGGCTCAAGCGCCACGAGCCGCAGCTTTACGAAGGCGCGTACGTGATCTGCGAGGGTTCCGACTGGCTGCTGTACAGGCTCACCGGCGAATGGACCGCGTCACTGAACTCCGCGACCTGCAAGTGGAACTATGCGAAACCTGAAGGCGGCTGGCCGGAAGACCTGCTCGCAATGCTCGACATGAGCGAACTCCGCGATCGCTGGCCCGAAACCGTTCTTCCGATGGGGGCAGAGGCGGGGAGACTCACCATGCGCGCGGCGGAGGAACTCGGCCTTATGCCCGACACTCCTGTGGCAATGGGTGGGATCGACGCATACGCCGCAATGTTCGGAGTGAGCGTGGTCCGCCCTGGACGCATGGCGCTGGTAATGGGCTCTTCAACCTGTCATATGGCGCTGTGTGCGGAGGCGCTCCTCGATAGCAACGTATGGGGGCCGTTCCCGGACGCGGTGATCGAAGACACATGGGTGCTCGAGGGCGGTCAGACCGCGACGGGTAGCATAGTGAAGTGGTTTGCCGACAACTTCGCCAGCGCCGGAAGAGCGGAGGCGGAGAGACGTGGGCGCAGCCGCTTCGATGTGCTTGATGAGCTTGCCGCCGAGGTCAAGCCCGGCGCGGAGGGCCTTGTCCTGGTGGATTACTGGCAGGGCAACCGTACGCCGCTGCGCGATCCACGCGCCCGTGGATGCATCTGCGGCCTCAGTCTGCGGCACGGCCTGGGGCACATGATGCGCGCGGTGTACGAAGGGACGGCACTGGGAACGCGTCATATCCTCGAGGATCTCGCCTCTGCGGGCTTTGAGGCGAAAGGCATATATGCCTGTGGCGGAGGTACTCGCAGCCAGCTATGGCTGCAGATTCACGCCGATGCCTGTCAGGTGCCGATCTACCTCACGGATGAGCCTGAAGCGACAGCGCTGGGCACGGCGGTCTGCGCAGCGGTGGGCGCAGGTCTCTTCGATGACCTGGCGACCGCCTCCGAGGAGATGGTACGGATCACACGCGAGATCGAGCCTAACGATCTGTGGGCTGACACCTACGATGAGCTGTTCGCCCGTTATGTGCAGACCTATCCGCGCATGAAGGATCTCATGCACGCCTGTGCTGACGCCGCGGAAGAGGATTGATTACCGAACGGCCGGGGCGGCGATTAACCACCGAAATAACTGAGCAGCAACCGGTCGAAAACGTGGGCATGCCTCCTGCAATGCAGGAGAGACGACAGATGCTGTTCGTGACAGGAATCGCCACGCCGATGCGGGGTGCCATCAACGGTAGATAATGCGATGACACTGGAGGTTGCACGATGCGCATCATTACGCTCAGCTTGAGCATCGCTGTGCTGATGGCGATGCCCGTAGAGGCGCACGCACTCGAGTTCGAGAACCTCGGTACGCCTGCTATCGAGACCGGCCACGATCTGAGCTTCTCGACCAGCCATCCCGACGGCTATGAGATTGCCTGGGCCCGACACGAAACGCCCGACTTCATGGGTCTGCTCGGCGTCCGCCTCGACACCGGTGAACACTTCACCGTCGATCTCTCGCACTGGGGGAATAGCCAGGTGCGCGCGGTGCCATGTCCCCAGGGACGTCTCGTGTATGCCTATTGCGGTCGCCCCGACGCGCACTTTGTGCGCTACGACCCCGCGACCGATGAGATCACCGAACTGGGAGCACCCGCGGAGAACGCGTATTACTTCTCACACGCAGTGACCTCCCCGGATGGGCGCATGTACGTCGGGACCTTCCCCCGCGCGAATCTCGTCTGGCTCGACATGAATACCGAGGAGATGGGACAGACCGGAAAGATCACTGATGTGCGCGAGAATCGATATATGTGGCCGGCGGTGGCGGTGAGCGATGAAAACATCGTCTATTGCACCGTGGGACTGCACCATCAGGAACTCTACGCATTCGATCCGGCGACTGAGGAGGCCACCCAGATACTTACGCCGGAGTTGATGGAGTTGAGCGACTCATTCCGAGTCTGGCGAGCCGAGGACGGAGAAGTCTATGGGCGTTCCGGTGACACGACATACCGCTGCACTCCCACCGGCATTGAACTGATGGATGAGGTGCCGCGCGCGGTACGGGAAAGGCCAGCTACTGGAGAATGGATCGCCGGCAATATCGACGATGACGGTGTCATCGAGTTGACCCACGCCGAAACTGGCGAGACGCGTGAACTGCAGACTGAGTACCGAGGGCGTCCGATCAGGATATACTCGGTTGGGGAAGAGTGGGAGGGTCGCCTCTGGGGTGGCACTATATTCCCGGCACGGGCATTCTCACTCGACCTCGAGACCGGTGAGATGAGCGATCACGGGCGTCAGACCGGCGGGCGCATTCAGATCTACGACTTCATCGCGACTGATGATGGGCTTCTGTTGAGCAGCTACTCGGGCGCACATATCAACCTGTGGAACCCGTTCGCAGAGGATGACGACAGCAGGAATCGGGGACTGACCGGCGGAGTGACCGTCGATCAGGAGCGGCCGATACAGTGGACCCTGGGGCCCGACGGTCATTACTATCTCGGCACCCGCCCCATCAAGGGACACGTGGGTGGCGCGCTATGCAGGGTGACACTCGATCCTCTTGAGGCGACCTGGTGGAAGGACCCTCTTGGTCCGCAGAGCATCATGGGCGTCGTCTCCATTCCGGAGACGAACCAGCTTCTCGGCGCTACCTCACACTTCGGAGGATCAAGCTCAATTCCTCTCGATGACGAGGGTTATGTCTTCCTCTGGGACTGCGTTGAAGAGCGGGTGGTGCAGCGATTCACACCGGTCGAAGGTGCGGTGTCTTATTCTGCTCCGGTGCGCGCTCCAACCGGTGTAGTCTACGGGATCGCAAATACCGCCGAGCGCGAGCGGATAGTATTCGCCTGGGACCCAATCGAGCATGAGACCATGGCGACCGCCGAGTTGCCGGCTCAGCGCCTTGCATTCCCCTGGCTTCACGACAGGCCAATAGGTCCGGACGGGCTCATTGTAGGTCTCGCAGGTGACGCGGTTTACGCAATCGACCCTGCGGATCACTCCGTCGATGTGCTGGGACGCCACGAGTCGATCACCAATTCACACGGCTTCTTCGTGACCGAGGACGGGGTGCTCTACTACGGCTCAGGCGCGGAACTGTGGCGGTGTGATCTTGGGCTTCGATGACCGGGTTCTCTTCGTGGCGATCGAGCTTGCTGTGTCTGTTCATTCGACTGGAGGTGCCGCTTCCGGCCGAGTTCGTATCCGTGATTCTGTGGACAGGCGGCCTGCTCGATTGCACCGCGCTGGGGTTCAGTGATGGCCAACTCGCTGAGGTAGGCCACTGGGGCGTCGAGATCCAGCCGTACCTATTTTCGGCTGCCTGGCGCAGAAGACTGTACATCCGTCGCCCCCGTCGGATGCTCAGCAGCATCGGCATCTGCACAATACCGAGTTGTCGAACGGTCGTTTGTACACCACGCCGATGTTGCTTCTTCGGTGCGAAATCCCGCACCATAGCACTGCCGTACGGGCGGCACTTCCATGGCAGCCTCCTGTCACCGCTCGGGTACCCACGGCGGGGAGCCTCCCGAAATGGAGCGATGGTTTCCTGACCTCGACGCTCCTGGCGGTCCCAGTTCCCTACGGGCACGAATGATTCGGGCAGGCCGCGGACGGTTATGCACAACGGTTGCTCTATCCGCTGCTCTGATGCAGGTAAGCGGGGAGGAAATTCACTGCGCGGTGGTGAATCAGTTCAAGGACACGCAGGTGGCAGTCACAGATGGCATCAGCAATGCTCTCCGAAGACCAGAACCTGTGCCAGTGTGGAAGAGGCGTCCTTGGAATATCGTCCAAGCCAAACGGCACACGACCAATGACCGGCGGCTTGAGTTCCGCGATACCGCCATCGACGTCTCCAGCGCACATGCAGTTCGGCTTCTTTGATAGTATCTCAGGAGGATGATCTGACGTGGCCCTCGTTCCCGAGCACTCGGGTGATCTGCCCTGGCTGACGACCGAGCAGTCGCGCGAGGTGCGCCGTGCGATGGTCGAGGAACTCGGGATCAGCCCGCTTCAGATGATAGAGAATGCGGGAAGATGCACGGCAGACCTCGTGCGACGTCGCTGCCTGGGTACAGATCCGCGCGGATCGCACGTCACGGCGCTCGTCGGTTCCGGTGGCAAGGCGAGTGTAGTGATGGCGGCCGCCCGACGACTTGCGTGCTGGGGATCGGATGTGAGCGTGCGGCTGATGAAGCCCATTGGGGAGCTTGATGGCCCGGCTCTGCATCAGGCCAGCACGCTGCGGGCGATGGGAATGCGACTGGAGGTTGGTACCCCCGAGGCACCCCGCGGCGACGACCTCATCATCGATGGGATCATCGGCTGCGGTCTCGACGGTCCGCCACGGGGGAGGGCCGCCGAGTCGATCGAATGGATCAACGAACGTCTTGCACCGGTGCTGTGCATCGAGGTGCCCTCGGGCCTCGACTGCGTGAGCGGCGAGATGCTTCGACCGATAGTACGGGCCGGTGGCACGCTCGCACTGGGCCTGCCGAACGTCATCCTGCGCTCGCCCACGGTTCGGGACATTATCGGTGAACTCTACTTAGCCGACATAGGAGTGCCACCGGAGCTTTACGCGCGCGATCCGCTGAACATGGACGTGAATCCGATCTTCGCTGTCTGTGACCTGCTGCGAATCGAAGCCGGTTGATGCTGCGCGCGCTAATCTACTCATCGCCCCATGTAGAATCTGTCAACCCAGGGAGCGGGATCAGGCGGATCTTCCCGCAGAAGGTCCCTCCACGCCTCGTTGGTCAGGCGGTCTTCCATCGGCCACTTGAATTCGTACTGACTGAGCACCGGCCCCGCACCCAGTACGATGCGCCCATCAGGCAGCTGGTACGCGGCTATCAGCAGTTTGACATAGCCCACGCCCTGCTGCAGCACCTGACGCGTGTTGGTGTCGGTGAGAACATCTGCCACGATCGTTGACTTCGTCTCCTCCTCCTCGATGTCGATCAGGGTGCGCTTCAGGTGTTCGGCTATCTCCGCGAGATAGTCCTCATCCTCCGCGCCGATCGGCTCACCGCGCAACTGTGTAAGCGAGATGACCAGCAACCGCTCGATGATCTGCTCGAGGCGTTCGAGACGTTCGAGCGCGGTCTCATCAAGCACCTCCATCTCGTGCAGCCCTGCGGTTGTCATCCGCGCCAACGCCAGCAGTCGGGCGTAGAACTCGGGCCGTGGTTCGACGTAGCCGGGCGGCGCGTCTGGCGGCATCGGCATCGCCGTCAGCACGGGCATGTAAGGCTGCTTGGCATAGAGAATCGTGTCATGTCGTAGTTCAGTCCACGAGGCCAGCGCCGCCCAGAGAGTGCGGTCCACCCACGCGTCCGTGCGCATGAAGCTCGGATAACCTTCCTCGACCGGTGCAATCAGCGCCCGAAGAGAGTAGAGCCAGCCCCAGTAGAGGTTGCGATTCCAGTCCTGACGTGGTACATCGTTGAATTCCTCGCGCAGTGCCGCAAGCTGCTCATCGTAGCGCATCCAGGCAGTGTCGCCCTCGGCCTCGAGTATCTCATACGCGCGTTCAGATCCCAGCACCGCCATCACGTCGAGACCGCGCGGAAAGACGCGTTGGGGACCGCCAGGCGTCATCTCCATCGAAAAGGGTTCCCCGTCACCGACGAATTCCCCCACCCGTGGTGCGCCGAGCTCCTGCATCATGTAACCGTCGGGAATGAATCTCTGCCCGAGCAACCGCATCCCCATAGTGTCTTCCAGCAACTCGTCGAGTTGCTCAGGCGTAAATGGCGGGTCTATCTCGATCTGACCGGTGCCTCCATAGATCTGTGGCGCGCGGTAAGTGACAAGCTCGCTTTGCAATGCATGCAGGGTGTCAGCCTCGGCGATCTCTGTCCAGGTGACGGTGCTATCGAGCACCGTTTCGATAGCCTCTGCGTACTCCTGGGGCGTGAGGTCATCTGCGAAGCCCACGTAGAACGCGGTGACAGCGTAGATCCGCCGCCATGTCTCAAGGAGATCGGGATGATCGTCTCCGTAGAGTGTTCCGGCGATGAAACATGCCTGCAGCGTCTGAATGCGCGCGTCATGCTCAGATATCAGGGCATCATCCCCGCCCCTGAGCAGCATGGCGAGACGCCCGTACCAGGTCATCGCAAGAAAGTACCGCTCGAGTGTCTCGGAGCGCGTATAATGGCCGCGTGGCTCGTACTGCGAGTAGTCCTCGTCATAGGCGAAGATGGGGCTTTCCGTGAAGCCCGCAGTTGCCTCGATCAGATCAACCTCTGCCGATACGAGGTCCTGAGCGATATCGGGTACGACGGCATCGGGTTCGAGCAGGCGCAATCCGACGCCGAAGTAGGCGGTATTGCGTCGCGCCGCCTCTTGCAAATCCTCCGACAATACCTCGGAATGCTCCAGGGAGATCTCCATCATCGCACGCGAGAATTCGGCCAACGCGGGAGCGAACTCGTTCTCCTCGATGGTCTTGAGGGTCTGTCCGAACTGATGGTGGTACATGTGAAGGAGCGTATCAACAGTGACGAAGGGAGGAATACCCGAATCATCCAGCCAGTCGTAAACTGCGGTGAGGTCCTCTTCGGTGCCCCGGTCGATGATCACGAATCCGTGACGCTCGAGAGTACGGCGAATGTCGGGATTGAGCATCCTCTCCAGGCGCTCGGGGATCACCACCTCCTCGGCATCAAGATCAAGAGGCAACGAATATCCCTCAGCCTGCGCATCAACCTCGATTTCCACTGGCTCGTACCACTCGCGGAACAAGGCCTGCAGGTCGATTTCATCAGGGGCGATTGTCACCGCAGCCACCTCTTCTAACTCTTCCGGAATTCTCTCCTGCTCGCAACCGACAAGCAGTGCTCCAGAAAGCGCCACCAGAAGGAAGAGCGGCAAAGACCGTCCGAGCCTTCCCAACGTCACCACGCTCCTGTCATCTGTTGATAGCCGTTCACTCAAGCTCACAGACCCGGTACTGAGACTCTCAGTCATCGCGCCAGGTTCCGCCTCTCGACTGCTCGTTGACGGGCCGAACGCTGTCAGTGTGCGTGACCTTCAGCAGGACAACGGAGAGTTCTCGCTCAGAACCGAGGTAGCTGACACGCAAATGGCGCGCGAACTGACTGTCCGCGCGCCAGGAATACGAAGAGAGATCGTCGTCGCCTTGGCTACAGGCCGGCCCAGTCGAGGAAGTTCTGCCCGAACAGACCGCGCACATCTTGCTCGATCTGCTCTACCGTGAGTGTCCATCCGGTTCGATAAAGGTCGAGGTACTTATCCTTGAGCACCTCACTGATCGACCGCCGCGAATGCTCCCACTTGTAGACGAGTTGATCGAGCACGCGGCAATCTGAGTGCTGCGCCACGAGACTCAGGCCGAGAAGCTCAAGACGCTCCCGCGTAATCTCATCGATGATGCTTGGATTGTTGAGGAACCACCAGCAGCCGAAGGGCATCAGGTTCGGGAACTTCCGGGCGGCCACGCAAAGCTCATGCTGGTTTTCGCGCGAGAGCAGCGTGACGAAGAATTTGCAGTCAGGATGGATCTGACAGAGGCGCTCTATGACGCCGATGTCGCACTTGCCTACCCCGTCTCCCGCGAGCTTCAACGAAGGATTGACCTGCCGCTTCACACCGATCATCGGCGAGAAAGGTATGTCGAGTTCGATGCACGCGGGCACGATCGCCTCATCGATGACAGGTGTGCTGGAGTGACCCTCATGCGGGTACTGGAAGTTGAAGCCGAGAGACGCGGCCATGTACGCGGGATTCATCCGCTCCGCCCAGTCCATCAGAAATCGGCGAACTTCCGCAAGTGTGTTGCCGGAGAGATCCAGCGCCACGTCATACCCCCACTGTTCGAGCCGCGGCTGCGCTTCGTGCCATGTCACCAGCAGTGGATCGATCCGCAGCGCGGGGATGAAGCGAGGGTCATCCTCAGCGCCGGCGTCCCAGACAGGACGCTCCTCATCATCGAAGGGATCATTTGTCATGACGACCTTCTCACAGTTCGCGACCTCAAAGACGCGATCGATATGCTCCTCTACGGAACTTGAAGCGAAGAAGTCGCGGTACTCTTCAACGCTGCGCCCCTCTACGTCCAGCCCATAGGCCTGCAGACAGGTGAGCACTCCCCTGCGGGCCTCCGAGATCGGACTCTCGTCGATGAAGAGGCTCTGCCAGATGTGATCGGCCTGCTCAGTCTTCGTCATCTCGTAGAAGCCGTCGGGAGTTACCTCCCGGTTGGTACGGCAGACCTCCGCGATCAAGTAGTGGTAGGTAACCAACTCATCGAATCCCCAGAGCAGCAGATCCCCGAATCGGGCCGAATAGAGATGTGTGTGCACATCCACCGGCAGTGGCGTTTCGAGGCAGATTCGCTCGACTGTGTTGCAGACTTCCGCGGGTCCTGTGAGTCTCGTCTCATCGCTCATCGGTGTCACCCTCATCCCTTTTTCCGAAAGACACGATTCTCCTGCGAGGCTATTTTTGCCGTCTGGAAGAAGATATCCTCCCCGAAAGCCGTCCCCATCATTGCGTGCTTCCCCTGCCGGTCGTTGAAGCGCCTGCCCTCTTGACCGCCAGGCCTCATGGGACCGAACGCTCCTCCTCGATCTCGCGGACTTCTCTGCGCTCCTTCCTGAACTTGACCAGGAGGTAGATCATCAGGCCAAAAAAGCTCACAAGCATGAGGACGATGAGGAGCCAGCGCATCTGCGGAAGCCATAACCAGATCTTAATCCCCGTGAGCCAGACAAAGACCGCCGCAGCAGAGTAAGCGGCGGATCCGATCGCGCTGAAGACGAGGAATGGGATCACCCCTACCCGCGCCATCCCTGCGGCCAGAGAGGCCCACGGGCGTATCTGGCCGAGCAGGCGTCCGGCAAGCAGTGTCGTGGGGCCGCGCCTGGCGTACCAGCGGCAAAGCCAGGCGTGTGCGCGCTCGAGACGCTTGTTCCTGAGGAAGAAGCGCGACAGGGCGTTCTCGCCCGCGCGCATAATCGCCCACGCTATGGTAGCCCCGGTCATGTGTCCGGCTGTGATCAACAAGACCGCCGACCAGAAGCTCATCCGACCCGCGCGCACGATCTCCCCGGCCACAATGTACCCCGGCACCGCTATCCACGGAATGCCGAGATTCTCAAGCGCGACAAGCAGGAAAACCCCGGGCGCCCCGTTCGCGCGGACCCACTCCACCAGAGCCTCGTTCACGGGATCGCCAGCCCTGCGACGCCGCCGGAAACCAGACCCAGCACCGCGACCGGTCCGTCGGCGGTCTCAAGCAGTGACATACCGTGCCTCACCGGCTTTCCGTGCAACTCAGTTGTGTGGGTCACGGTGCCGGAGGCATCCAGCAGAGCCACGGTACCGTCCTCACACGCCACGAGTATGCCGGCGCCTCCATTGACGGGCACCTCCATCATTACGGTCGGCCCCGTGGGAAGGGCCCGCGCCCACTGCCGGTTCAACTCATGATCAAACGCCACCACGAGGCCGCTCGCGGTCGCGGTCACGATCTCCATCATGCCATCACCGGTGAGATCGGCGACGACCAGGTCGCGCATCGTTGAATACGGTGCGCTGCTCGGACCGGGGCCGAACTGCGCGTTATGCAACGGCCGACCGTCGTTGCTGAAGACCGTGACGCGGTTCCAGACGCCGTTCGTGACACTGACGAGTTCCTCGGAATCGTCAGCGTCTACGTCCACAAGTTCGATCCCGGTGCGATTCTGCGCGGTCCAGCCACCAACCATCGTGTGGCCGGAGGGGACGCCGTAGAAGCCGCGGGTTACGCTTCGGGTCTCGCTGTTGACAATGGAGAGCATGTCCGTGCCGTTGCGCCAGCGCGCGATCAGCAGGTCGCGTGAGCCGTCCTCGCGGTCCATGAGTTGGAACTTCCAGCCGTTGCCCCAGAACACCGCGAGGTGTTCGACGCGCGTCCCGTGGTGGTCGAGTATCTCCAGCGTGCAGGCACTGCCGACGAAGAGTTGGCTCTCGCCGTCGATGAACTCACCGCTGTAAAGGCCGTAAATGCCCGGGTATGCGGACTTGAACCAGTAGTCCTTCGCGGCACGGAAGACATCATCGTGCATCTCCGAGACGTAGATCCACTGCCGCTCGCCGTCGCGGTTGAAGGCGATCACCTGTTCGTCAACACACCCGGCCACCAGCAGATCGTATTCATCCCACCAGTGGATCACCCTGATCTGATCGTCCGTCTCCATGCTCAGGTGCTGACTGCCGTCCGTGCGTAGCAGATCGATACGATTGCCTCCTGCGGTTGCGATGAGCTTTCCGCCCTCCCCATCGGGGATCAGGATGGTGTGCTCGATCGCTTGCTCCACGTCGGCGGCGATCACCTGATCTATCGAGGGCACCTCCGGAAGGGTTCCGGGCGGATCGAGGTCGTCCGCCGCTGCTCTGATCTCACCTGCCTCTGCATGGCGGGCGTCAAGCCAGTTGCGGAGGGCCGCTGGGGTGTTGTCCAGGGGCCGCGCACCGGTGATGGTGTGTTCGCCCGCCGGGAGGTCAATCGCGCTCATCCCATCCGCCTGACGGACGTCAGCCGGGTCTCCGTTCAGAGTGAGGTCGCCCGCCGTGAGCAGCGATAGAGTGATGTCCTCATCCGCCAGTAACGCAACGGTTCCGGCATCGAAGTCCCAGTCAACCGCGACCGGTGCGGTCGCGCTAAGCAACGTGTTACCGGCTGCGATGCCGGTCGCCGCGCGGGCGTAGAGGTGACCGCTCGCGATGATCGCAAGCTCCGCCTCGGTGCCCGCGTATTCGCCCGCGACCGCGACGGCGGGCGTAGGGAGCCCAAGCGCCGCCGCGTTGTCGCTGAGGCGCAGGCACGCGACCTGCTCATCGGCACCCGTCAGACCGGAGCCGATGACCGAGAAGAATGTCAGCGTCTCACCCTCCTGCCCGGCGCCATTCCACTCGAGCGTGAAAACCCTGCCCTGCCGCAGGCTCTGCACCGGGTCGGAGCCCGCAATCTCGTGGCGCAACTCCTGCACCGGCGCCTCCTCCGCCTCATCGGGCTGGATGGTGAGCCCGATCAGGCCGACATTGGAGCGCTCACCGCCGCGCCCGCGCTCGATCACCTCGACCCGGAGGCGATGCTCGCCTGCCTCGAGACGATGGCGGCCGAGTTCGACGCGATCGGGATCCGCGCTCGCCGCCCAGGAATCGTAGCGCTCCACGACCTCCTCATCGTTGAGCAGGATGCGAAAGACGCCGCGGTCGGTGAAGCGCAAAAAGTCCGCGTGAAACTCGCCCTCAAGCGTCTCTTCAACCTCGAACTGCATCTCCAGCCACTGTCCCGGCTCGGTCGCGCGCAGCAGCAGAATACCCAGATTCGTCAGTTCCCCGACGGCCTCCGTCCCCGAGGGATCGCTCTCGTAAGGGTTCTCAAGCGCGAGGAAACTGCGCCACCCTACCGGAGTGTGCGCTCCCGGACTGTCGGTCACCACGATGGAGTTGCGCGCCTCGTCCCACGCGCCGCCCTGCACCTCCCAGAGCGTCTGTACCTGGAAGTTCTCGGTGCTCTCGCGCATCGTCAGTTCATCCACCACGACCGCGTACTCACCCACACGCTGCGCGAGGGTCCTGCGCCAGTTGCAGTAGGCCGCGTCCGGCACTTCGCCCACACAGGCGGCCACGTTCCCGACCACGTGTCTATCACGCAGCGCACCGTCAAGCGCGACCTGGGGCTCGACCATTCCGTCGAGGCGTGTCAGCACCTGATTACGGTGGCCCTTGAGCAGCGTATCGCCGTCGATTCTCAGTTCGAGGATCGCGAAGCAGTGATAGGGATTTCGAGATTGCTCATTGTGTCCGTCGATCAAAATGAAGTCCCCGGTCTCGTCCGGCGCTGAGCGGAAGCTGCCAAAGAGGAATGACTCATCCAGCGGGAAGCCGGTGCCGCGCTGGGCCCACTGCGGCTCCGGCATGGGGTGGATACTCCAGTCTCCGACCATGTCCAGCGGCATTTCCGGCTCGAGGTGGTCTTCCGGCCAGAAGGACTGCCCGACTCTCGGCACATCGGTGTCAACGCCTGTCCTCCGCAGGTACTCCAGCCAGCGTCCGTCCTGATAGAGGTACGCCGCCCGGTGCAGGAAGGTGATCGAGGCCGAGCGCAGGTCCCAATCACCGGATTTGCCGGTGGCGAGGATCTCCTGGCCGCGCATCAGTTCATCCAATACGCCGCTCTCCATCGGCCCGCGCCAGCCCTTCTTAAGCATGTAACGCAGGATCGGCGCGTGACCGGTGTTGTACCACCAGAGATTGTCCGCCTCACCACGAACCCATGAGTGCTCCTCAAGACAGGCGAAGGCCATGTGTGAACCCAGCATGCCCTGCTGCCAGATCTGATCATCGTAGTCACGCGCGAAGTATCGTGACAGGCAGTAGAGCATCATCGCCGACCACTGGCCGTGGCGGGTGCCAACCGCCTGCGCCGGACTCTGCAGGGAGTAGGGTGCCCGGCCCTCGCGCCACTCGTGCTCCAACTGCCGGGAAAAAGCGTTAGTGATGC
>PXBW01000333.1 GCA_003566775.1 candidate division WS1 bacterium | reverse complement strand
TGCCGGGAGGGAGCAAACGACACAGGGCGTCCAGGTCGCCCGCCAGCCGTTGCCTTTCCCCCCTCCGGCACGGAGGGGGGCGCAGGGGGGAGGCGCCGTCCGCCCTTCGAAACGCGCCGTTGCCCTGCTGGAGGATACTTATGCAGGACGAACCGAAACACACCGTCGAAGGCGTCGCGCACCGCAGCAAGATCGAGTTCGCCCGCGAGCAGCGGAAGGAGCCGACGCGCGCGGAGAAGATGCTCTGGGAGGCCTTGCGCAGAAAGCAACTCGGCGTCCGGATCCGACGACAGCATCCGATTGAGGACTTCGTGCTGGACTTCTACTGCGCCGAAGCCCGCCTGGCAATCGAAGTTGACGGGCCGGTCCACGAAGAGCAGCAGGGCTATGACCGATGGCGCGACAGGCAGCTTGCCACGTGGGGAATAGACGTGCTGCGCGTGCCCGAACTGCGGGTGCGGAAGGAGCTTGACGCGGTTGTAAGAGAGATGGCGGATGAACTGAAGGAACGGCTTTCGCCATAGCCATTCCGCGCCTACCGCACCGGCCGCCTGTAGGTCTTCCTCGGCCCCGACGAGAAACGCACACCGAGAAGGCATAGTATGGAGACAGAGCCGTGAGGAGGAGCGCTTGCGGGTGAGGCGCCATCCGCCGGTTACATATTCTCTAAGAGTCTGCGCGCCTCTTATGCCGTGCCTCGTGGCGCCCCATTCCGCGTCGTCGTAACGTTAAGTTTTGGTGACAACGCCCGGCAAATAGCAAAAGAACCATGCTCCGGGTGCTATATTAATGGGGGGAGTCGAAACGCGACACCTCCAGATCTCCGTCCGGAACCGGAACTGAGCACACTCACGGGCGGTTTATGTGCCCCGGGCGTGCGCGCATAATCGATCTGACATGCCGACTACATCACTGGACGAATAGGCGCACTTGAGGGGGTACTACCATGTCACTGAACCCCGTCGCATTCGGCGAGCACGTGGTCGAGCAGTTCCAGCGCTATCTGCTGACCTACTTTCCGATCGCGGATCGGCGGCTTGAGAGCCAGGTGGAGGGGCATCTGCTCACGGGCCCCGGCGGGCAGCGGGAGCTTGTGCGCGGGCCTTACGTGCACCTCAACCGCCCCTTCGAGCCGGGGCCGATGCTGCAGGACCTGCTCGCCCGACCCGATCTCGACCTCCACCATGCGCTGCCGGGCCTGTTCGAGTTCAAGCAACTCTACAAACACCAGGCGATGGCGGCCGAGAGCATCCTTGCGGGCAGGCACACCGTCATGGCGACCGCCACCGGGTCCGGCAAGACTGAGGGCTTTCAGCTGCCGATTCTCAGCCACTGTCTGCACCTGCGCGACGGGGGCGCGGACCCGGGCGTGACCGCGGTGCTGGTCTATCCGATGAACGCCCTCGTCAACGACCAGCTTGATCGCCTGCGCAGGATGCTGGCCGGGACGCAGATCACCTTCGGGCGCTACACCGGCGAGACGCCGAACTTCACGCCCGACAACGTGCGGCGCCTGTCGCAGTCCCGCAGGTACACCGACGAGGAGATGAACGCGTACCGCGATGAGCACGCCGAACTGCCACGCCCGTGGGAGGAGTGCGTCTCGCGGGCGGAGATTCGCGAGCGCAAGCCACGGCTGTTGCTGACGAACTACCGGATGCTGGAGTATCTGCTGCTGCGCGACAGGGACCTGCACGAGCTTCTGGAGGACGCGCCGCTTCGCTACCTGGTCTTCGACGAGGTGCACACCTACACCGGCACGCTGGGCTCGGAGGTGGCGTGCCTGATCCGTCGCCTGCGGCATGTGGCGGGCAAGTCGGCGGATGAGGTGATCTGCATCGGCACCTCCGCGACCGTTGCTCCCGGCGAGGACGAGGCCGAGAGTGCTGAGGGGCTGACCGCGCGGTTCATGCACCGGCTCTGCGGCGTTCCCCGCGAGGACGTGGAGGTCGTGGGCGAGCAGTATCGCGAGTTCGCCGAGCCTCCGAGTGAGCCGTACGCGCCGCCGCGGCCCGAGGACGCCCGTGCGATGCTGGAACGTGTGCTGGCGGCCTGCCGCGAGGTGCATCTGCGTGAGGAGGTGGGGGAGGAGCTTCCGCAGGGCCTAATTCGCGTCGCGGAGGCTCTTTGCGGTCGAGATGCGCCCGTCGAGGGCACCGGCCACGAGCGGCTCTATGCCCTGCTTGCGCCGAACAAGATCGTGATGAACCTCTCGCGGCGGATGACCCGCCCGCTGACGCTGGAGGACCTGCACAACCGGCTCAAGCAGGTGGGCGACCGTGGCCAAGCGGAGCCGGAGGCGCTTACCTGTGAGGCGATGTCCTACCTGACCCTCGGCGCTATCTGCCGGCACGACGATGAGCCGCTGCTGCGCCCGAAGCTGCATTACTTCGTGCAGGGCTATCCGGGCCTGTGGCTGAGCTTCGAGCCGGAGGACCCCGACGTCACGGTGCAGAGTCCGGCCGTCCCGACGGTTCACTTCGACAGTGAGCAGCGCGAGACCGACGGCGCCCTTACCGCGCGCCTGCCGCTGATGCTGTGCCGGGCCTGCGGGCAGCATTACTCCCGGGCCATCGCCGAGCAGCCGTGGGCGGCAGAGGACGACAACGCGGTGATGCCGGTGCGGGCGACCGATCCATGGGAGCACCCGGGCGGGGACGAGTCTGTCTGCTACCTCACCGACTGGCTGCACACGCAGGAGGAGGACTCGGACGCGGAGCGGTGGTTCCTGTGCAGCTGGTGCGCAGCCCTTCATCGCCGCCGCTCCGATGCGTGCCGCCACGAGCGTTGCGAACGAACCGGCCCGCTGGTCCCGGTGCTGCTCTGGCCGGACGACCTGAGCCGGAAGAACTGCCGGGCCTGCGGCTCGATGAAGACCATCTCCGGCACCCGCAGCGCCGAGGTCGCCGACATCAACACCCTCGCCGAGTCGATGCTCAGCGCAATGGACGAGCCGCCGTTGCGCAAGTTACTGATCTTCAGCGACAACCGACAGGAAGCGGCCTTTCAGGCCGGGTGGATGAAGGAGCGCTCGCGAAGGCACGAACTGCGCCACCTGCTGCACACGATCGTACACGAGGCCGAGGAGCCGCTGTCGCTGGACGCGCTGGTGAACCGGCTGGTGGACCGGGCGGAGGAGCATCGTGTACTGGATGTCGGGCATACCGAGGAAGATCTCAGGAAGGCGCAGATGCGTGCGCGGTGGTTCCTGCTGCAGGAGTTCGCATCGATGCGCGAGCGACGAGGCAGCCTGGAGACGCTCGGGCTTGCGCGGGTCGAGTACGAGGGGTTGAGCGAGGAAGCTGATCCCGGATTCTTCGGGGCCTGGGCGGAGGTGTTCGGCGTCGAGCCCTCCGACGTGGTGAACCTCACCCGCACCCTGCTCGACTACTATCGGCGGCGCGGGATGCTGTCCGACGGCCTGATGCAGCACTGGTGGGCGTGGCGCGATCCGGAGGTGCGCGACGGGCTGATCAGCGTTGGGGACTGGTGGCGACCCAGCGTGCTTACTCTGCATAAGGTCGAGGCGCCGGTGACTACGAAGAACCTATTGGCCACCAGTGGTGTGACTGCCGCCGGGCACATCGTCGGGAAGTCGCTTCGTGACGGTGAGGAGCGCGTCGCGGACTTCCTCGGCGAGCTCTGGGAATGGCTGCAGCAGGAGCCACATCGGTTCCTCGAGGACGCTTCGATAACCACTCGCAGCCATGGCAGGCGAGCAAGGGTCACGGTGGGTTCGCATTCTTGCCAGGTGAGCGCGGGACGCATGCTTGTCGGCCCGGCAGATGGACGAAGGGTGTGCGGTGTATGCCGGTCGGTGCAGGCGGTGGAGTTACCGGGGCGGCCATGTGCGGAGTGGCGCTGCGAGGGGACCGTGGAGCCTGCGCCGGTGGACGAGGAGCACTACGCGGTGGTGCGCTACACGCGGGAGGACTTCGTGCCGCTGCACCCGGTGGAGCATTCGGGGCAGGTGGACAGGGATGAGCGTGAGTTCATCGAGGAGCAGTTCCGGAGGGACGACGGCGCGGTCAACTGCATCGTATGTACGCCGACGCTGGAGCTTGGCGTGGACATCGGGCAGCTTGAGATGGCGCTGATGCGGAACG
>PXBW01000346.1 GCA_003566775.1 candidate division WS1 bacterium | reverse complement strand
GGTGCGGCAGGAGGGGGCCACCGTGCCGCACCGCCGTAGCCCCTTTTCCTGCCGCGAGCACGGTGGTAGATGGCGATAATGCGTGAACATCAGGGAGGAGCACATGAGAATACTTGTTACCGGTGGGGCCGGATTCATAGGCTCCAACATCGTGGATCGCTGCATCGCTGAGGGCCATGAGGTCGCCGTGGTGGACAACCTGGCCACGGGGCGCCGCGAGAACGTCAACCCCGGCGCCGAGTTCTACGAAGTTTCCATCACCGACGCGGACGCGCTGGCGGAGGTGTTCGTGCGTGAGCGCCCGGAGATCGTCAACCATCATGCCGCGCAGATGGATGTGCGGCGCTCGGTGCGGGAACCGCAGTTCGACGCGGAGACGAACGTGATCGGCACGCTCAATGTGATCGAGGCGGCACGCGAGTTGGATACGCGCAAGCTGATCTTCGCCTCAACCGGGGGTGCGATATACGGTGACGCCGAGACCGTCCCTACGCCCGAGGAAGCCCCCCTGCAGCCGGTCTCCCACTACGGCACCTCGAAACGCAGCGCTGAGCTATACTTCGAGCTTTACGGACGTCTCTACGGGATGCAGTACACGATCCTGCGCTATGCGAATGTGTTCGGGCCGCGTCAGAATCCCCACGGTGAGGCCGGGGTCAACGCGATCTTCGCCAACATGATGCTGCGCGGAGAGCGTCCGACTATCTTCGGTACCGGAGACAAGACGCGGGATTACGTCTTCGTCGGCGACGTGGTGGAGGGCAACATGCTGGCACTGGAACGGGGGACGGGGGAGACCCTCAACATCGGCCGTGGTATACAGATCACCGATCAGGAGGTTTACGACGCGGTCGCCGAGGCGGTGGGGTTCAGCGAACCACCGATCTACGGCGACGAGCGCGTCGGTGATGTGCGGCATTCCTGTGTTGACCCGGCGAAGGCCCGCTCGGTTCTCGGCTGGGAACCGACGGTGGAGTTCCGGGAGGGCGTGCGCCGCACGGTGGATTATCAACGGGAGCGGGAACTCCGATAGCCTTTGAGCAACGCCTGGCGCCTCTCGATGCGCCGGTCTCCGCCCCGCGTTTCGCAGTCCACGCCGGGAGGATTGCTTCAGTCGATACGACTGCTTCTTGAGTTAAGGTACCGGTGTTCGCCACCGATAGAGAGTCTGAGCATTGACGGTAATCCTGGGTGCGGGGCTCAATCGATGCAGGGCGGCGGCGCCGAGTCGAAGAATATCCGTTGTGTCGGAACAGGACATCGGATGACTGCACATCACAGTCGTCACGCCTCTGCATCAATGTCTGGTCGCGGGCGCGCGGCCCGCATCGTGTGAGGACGAGCGAGACCGGCTTAGTCGCGTCACTGAGATGAGGCGCGATCCGCCGCCGGCTGCTCCGTCTTCAGGTAACGCGGTGACGGGCCGCACTCGGGCGTTGTACCGGTATGGCGCTCGAGCCGCGCGGTAAGCCCCAGCATTGATAGAGAGGTGCCGACGTTGAGCATGCCTGAGTTGGCTCGCCAGGAGGATGAAGGCTCGGAGGATTCGAAGGTGTCGCTGAGACTCCTTGATTCATCCTCCAAAAACGACTCCAATGAGCTGGAGGACGGGAAGAGAGAGGTGCCGGACTTGAGCGAAGAGACGTTGGCCGACCGGGGGGAGGTCATTACTGCGGAGACGGAGGAGGTGTTCGACCTCCTTGAGACGTCCCCCGAAGGCCTTGAACCTGAGGAATCCGCCCGGAGACTCGAGCGGTTCGGGCCGAACGTGGTGACACGCCACGATCCCTATCCGCTCTGGAAGATCGCCCTGGCACAGTTCACCAATCCGATCATCTACGTATTGCTGGTGGCCGGGCTTGTAACCCTGATTCTGCAGCATTACGCCGACACGATCATAATCGGGGCGGTGGTGCTGGTAAACGCGGGGATCGGCTTCTACCAGGAGCATAAGGCCGCCCAGGCGATGAAGGCCCTGCGCGAGATGGCAACCCCCGAGGTGAATGTGAGACGCAATGGTCAGGTGAAGCGCGTCTCCAGCGAGGCGCTGGTTCCCGGTGATGTTGTGATCGTGGAGACGGGGATGCGCGCTCCGGCGGACATGCGCCTGGTGCGAACACTGGAGTTGCTTGTCGATGAATCCGCCCTCACCGGGGAGTCAGACCCGGTGCATAAGACCATCGATCCCCTCGACGATTCCGAGACCCTCGCGGCGGACACGATCAATGTGGTTCACGCCGGCTCGATGGTGGCGGAGGGACACGGCGAGGCCGTGGTCTATGCCACCGGGTCTCACAGCGAGCTTGGCAAGATCGCCGACGTGGTCGCGGAAGTCGGGGTCGTTGAAACACCGCTGCAACGGCGGCTCCACCGCTTCGCGAATATTCTCGCGTACAGCATGGTGGTGCTCGCGGTCGTCACGATGATAATGGGCTTTCTGCGCGGGATGGATATGCTCAGCGTATTCCTCGCCGCGGTGGCCCTGGCCGTCTCGGTGATACCCGAGGGCCTGCCGATCGTCGTGACGGTTGTGCTCTCGCTCGGCGTCTGGGCGATGGCTCAACGCAACGTGCTGGTGCGGAAGCTGCCGGCCGCTGAGACGATGGGCTCGGTGAACTACATATGTTCGGACAAGACCGGGACCATCACGAAGAACGAGATGACAGTTCAGACGCTCATCTGGGGCAAGTACGGCGTCAACCTGCGCTTCGGCGCCGACGGTCAGGAGCCGGAACTGGTGGTCTCGGACGGCTACGACGCCCCGGTTGATGAGGCGGAGGAACTGGCGGAGCTGGAGCAGATGATGCGGGTGGCTGTGTTCTGCAGCAGCGCCGAGTATGTGCGACACGATGATGGTACGGTCACCGAGGCCGGGAGTCCGACGGAGCTTGCACTGCTGCGGCTTGCGGATTCGCTGTTCCCCGGACTGCTGGAGCAGGCCCGCGAGCAGCAAGCGATGGACGAGGTTCCTTTCAGTTCCACGCGCAAGTTCATGGCTACTTTGCAGCCATCAGACGATAGTGAGGTCGGCGTGCTCTATGTCAAGGGTGCGACCGAGGTCATCCTGCCTCGCTGCAAGTACGAGTGGGACCCCGAGCGCGGGGAGCATGTGGAGATCGATGAGGAGCGCTGGCACGAGCACGCCGCGCAGTTGGCCGAGAAGGGTCAGCGTGTGCTCGCGATCGCCGAACGTCCATGGAGCAAGACCTCGGTGGATGCCGAAGAGGTCCACGACATGATCCTGTGGGGTCTGGTGGGGATTCAGGATCCGCCGCGTCCGGAGGCAGCCGAGGCAATTCGCGGATGTCGCGAGTCCGGGATCAATGTGACGATGATCACCGGCGACCATCCTGCCACCGCGCGGGAGATATCGCGACAGGTCGGGCTGCTCAGTGACTTGAACGACGATGGAGAGACCGAGAACGACACAGTTGTCTCCGGCGCTGAGATGGCGCGGATGAGCGATGAAGACCTGTACGAGCGCGTTGAGGATGTGCGGGTTTACGCGCGCATCACCCCTCACGACAAGCTGCGGGTGGTCGAGGCGCTGCAGAAGCGCGGGCAGGTGGTGGCGGTAACCGGTGACGGCGTCAACGACTCGCCGGCCCTGCGTCGCGCGGACATCGGCGTGGCGATGGGGCAGGCGGGGACCGAGGCGGCGCGTGAAGCCTCAGACGTGGTGCTGCTCGATGACGCCTTCGCGTCGATCTACGAAGCGGTGAAGCTCGGACGCTACATGTTCGAGAACATCCGTAAGGTGGTCTTCTTCCTGATCTCGTCCGGCGCCGGTGAGGTCATCGCCCTGCTCGGGGCGCTGGCAATCAACTGGCAGGTGAACGGAGAAACCGCGCTGCCCTTCCTTGCCGCTCAGATTCTGTGGATCAACCTGGTGACCAACGGTCTGCAGGATAAGGCGCTGGCCTTCGAACCGGGCGAGGACTTCGTGTTGAAGAAACCACCGCGGGGTAAGCAGGCGCAGATATTCGACCGCATCGTGATTACCTACATCAGTGTCATCGGGCTGATCTTCGGTATCGGCACACTGATAATCTTCCGCCACGTCCTGGTGGACAGCGGCTACGATCTCGCGATGGCGCAGACGGCAGCGGTT
>PXBW01000205.1 GCA_003566775.1 candidate division WS1 bacterium | reverse complement strand
GGCCGACGGCACGGGATGGACCGATCCGGTGCTCGCGGGAGAGGGCCTGCGACAGACTTACATCGGCTTCGTCTGCGATCCCGATCACACCCTCCACGTGGTCTTCCGACTCTGGCAGACCGGCGAACCGTTCCCGCTGGCGGGGCACGCCACGCTCGCCTATCAGCGCAAACGGCCTGGAGAACCATGGGAGGAGCCGAGGATACTGGTGCGCGCGCCCTTCTCGGAGTACAGCATCTTCTACCACCGGCTTACCATCGATCGCGACGGCAGGCTCTTCCTGTCCTACGACTACTGGTCAACCCACTGGTTCTACCGCAACGATCACGTGGGGAACCGTCGGGGGCTGCTGATGTCGCCCGACGGCGGCGATTCGTGGGCGCTTGCCTCGAACGAGGACCTCGTCGGCGCGATCCGCTGAGTTAACGCGGACCTTCGCAGAGCTTACGCAGCGCGCCCCCGTGATCTTCACGGGGGCGCGCTGTAGCTCGTGTGCCGGGCATGTTCGACAGTCAGGAAGTGCAAGTCCTCTACCCAGAGCATCCTGAAACTGGGGTAGTGAGTGCGGGTCGCTGATGGTACTGTTCGCCCGCCGATCGTCCGTCCCCCCGTGCAGGCGCCGAAGGAATGCGCAGTGTCATCGGCGAACTCTGCGCTGAACCGTAAGAGCGCGACATCAGTGCCGAAGACGAGGCCGGTTGCGTGACGGCGATGGTCCGGAGCATTGCCGCGATCCTGCTGCCGCAACCCCGCCTCGACGAGAACTACCAGCGGGTGAATGGGAGGTCATTCGATTGGGGTGCGGTGGTGGACGAGTAATGTCGCTGCGATAGCGAAGGGAGATCCTCATGGCTGACCGAGACGCATGGTACAGACGAGCTGGTGGTTGGATCGCGGAAACAGTCCTCGAGAACCTTGTGAAGTTTATTGTGGTTTCGCTTCTCGGGGGGCTTTACGCGCTGTGGTCCTTCCGCACTGCCCTATCGGGATGGCTCTCGCAAGCCCACTCCATTCCAGGATGGATGATCTCCATTCTCGCGTTGTTCTCCGCTTGGGGCTTGCTGGCCGCCGCCTTGCAGGTCCGCGCTCGATGGCTGCAATCGCGGCGCAGTCCCTACGAGGTCTACCGCAAGGATCGTATCTGGGGCGTTATGTGGCGATGGCGGTGGGTTAAACGCGGGGTAGCCACGGACCTTGCCGCCTACTGCCCGGAATGTGATATGGAAATGGACGAGATATTACCCGGCCCTTGTCCCTCCTGTGGCTGGAAGTGGAACTTCAGGGACTTCGAGGAGTTCAACAACTGGGTCAATGCGACAGGTCGGGAGGGATGTGTGCTGCAAGAAGTGGAGCGACGGGCGCGGGGCGACGAATGGCGGGAAGCATTGAGCATGCAAGAAAATGAGCCCCCTGCTCTCTCCCCGTTATCGTGGTGGTGAGAAACGACTGGGGCTACCGCGACGCCACAATGCCCGGGCAGGGCAGTCTCGTGGAGCGCGACTACACGCACGAGGAGCTTGCGGCCATCGAGCAGGGCGCGGAGGCGCTCGGTATCACCCTCGATGAGGCGCTGACGCAGCTTGGCCGCGCCACCTGTGACGTCTATCTCAATGACCGCGCCTTCTGGCGTAACGTCCCCGAGGGCGTGTGGAACTACTACCTCGGCGGCTATCAGGTCATCAAGAAGTGGCTCAGTTATCGCGAGCGGGGCACGGATGAGAGGCCGGTGCTCGGTCGCGACCTGCGCCCGGAAGAGGCGCGCTACGTGACCGAGATGGTCCGCCGGATCGCCGCGATTCTGCTGCTGCAACCGCGCCTCGACGAGAACTACCAGGCAATCAAGCAGAACACCTTCGACTGGAGCGAGGTCGCGGTCGAGTAGCGGCTGCCGCTCACCCCTCGTCCTCCCAGCCCCGGGTGTTGCCGAGCATGCCGTCCGCCCAGAAGCATGGCTCGTAGCCGCGCTCGGTCACCCACTCCAGCGAGGCGATCACCTTCTCCTTCACGTCCGGCTGGTAGTTGATAAGCTCCTCGCGGAAGTACTGCTCGTGGATCAGCAGTTCGATCAACTCGCAAGTGTGCGGGCTGCTCTCCTGCTCGTCGAGCACCCGCGGCACGTCCTCGACCGAGTGGCTGTTCACCACCTCGTCGCATGCCACGAAGACGATGTCGGCGTCCGGGTCCCACCACGCATCGCGCTCGAGCAGCCGCCCGACGTGCGCGGCGTCGAGGTAGTACGAGGTCTTCGGTTCGCCCTCGGGGGTGAGGCCGGGCAGTGTCACGAGGTTGCGTATGCCGCGCTCGCGCAGGGCGACACAGGCCTCGCGCGTGGCCTCCGCCCAGTGCACGGTGGTGGTGTTGCCCGTCACCTCGGGCGTGGCGAAGCGGTAGATCTCGTCCATCACCATCTCGAAGTCGCGCGCGACGCGCCGCCCGGGGGCGTTGCGGTAGATGTTCGACGGCTCGTTCTGCAGCGCGTGGAAGCTCAGGTGCAGCCAGTGGGAGTTGGCCGCCCATTCATCGCGCCAGACGTCCGGCAGGTCGGGCAGGATGAAGCCGGGGCACTGGTAGTAGATGTTGATATGTATCTTCGCGCCGAAGCGCTCGTTCATCTCGCGCCAGAAGGCAAGCTGCCAGTGATCGAAGATCGACGCGGGCGCCTCGCGCTGGAGGTCGCGCAGAAAGAGTATGTTATCATCGACCGAGAAGCGATAGCGCTTTCGCGAGTTACGGTCGTACATGAGCCGGACGGTGTCACACCATGAGACCGTCCGGGCGGTCACCGTGGTGCGCGGCTCCGTCAGCGTCAGTGAGATGCTGAAGCGCTCGCCATTGCGTTCGGGCTCATGGTCGTTGACGAGGACGTGGTCGCGCGCGGGGGCGATGCCCTCGATAGTGATCGTCAGCCCCTCCTCGGTCTCCTCACCGTCGTGGCGGTTGAGCACATCGCCGTCCCAGAAAGAAGTGATGCGCACCTCATCTTCGTCCGGGGCATCGGAATGAACGTACTGCATGTAAACCATCTCCGAGAGTTGAGTATCCAGTGACGCGTGTTGCTTCGCTGCGGCGGCGCATTCACCTCCCGCGAGAGGCCCCGCACGTACATGAAAGTGGGTCCGACCGGATCGGCCGGACCCACAGTTCTTGCGGTCCATCGGGAGGGCCTCAGCGGCGGCGGGTCAGACGCTCCCCGTCGTTATCGAAGGTCCACTCACCCCACGGGAGAGCGGGGATTGTCCACAGAACGCGCTCGCGCACGATTGCAAGCCTTCCGTTGCCGGGATCGAAGACCGGGAAGCCGTCCGAGTGTTCGTTGCCCGTTACGGCGACCTGATTCCCGCCATCGGCGTCCATGATGAAGATGTCGAAGATGCCCTGGCGGTCCGAGTGAAAGGCGATCTGCGAGCCATCAGGAGACCACGAGGGGGCCTCATCGCGATAGGGAGTGTCGGTGAGTTGCACGGGAGTGGCGCCGGGATCGGTCAGATCGAGGCGCCAGATGTTGGTGGCGCCACCCTCGTCGGACTGATAGGCGAGCCAGTTGCCGTCAGGCGAGACGGTACCCCAGCGCTCAGCGGCTGCGGTGGCCAGGAGCGCGGTGTCACCGGTGCCGTCGGTGTTAATGATGCGGATGTCACCTGCCGCGTTTTCGCGGGTGCTGGTGTAAACGATGCGCTCGCCATCGGGGTGGAAGCTCGGCGCGAAGTCGGCGCCCTGGCCCGTATCGGCGGTAACTGCCCTCAGCGTCTCACGATCGCCCTCTTCAGCGTCGATGAGGTAGATCAGAGGGGTCGCGTCGCCACGTCGCGACGAGATTGCGATCTGCTGTCCATCGGGACTGAAGGAGGGGTGTCGCCCACCCTCGCCGGTGGTCGGTGTGAGCAGGTGCTGGTTGCTGCCATCGTCATCGATTCGGTAGATGTAAAGCAGCCCGTCGCCGCCGTAGGAGGCGAAGGCTATGCGACCGTCGTCACTCCATGATGGCTGTTCTGCCACGTTCTGGTATATCACCGGATCGCCTGTGCCTCCGCAACCGACGAATATCAGTGCGGATAGTAGCACTGCGGCGAGTAAGGAATACGTGAGCGTCCTGTTAGTCATCTGTGTTATCTCCCGGGTGTCGCTCTCGAGGCGGGATTTGCGGCGAAGTGCGCCGCGTGTCAGGTGGTTGGACATCTTGCGAGAGGTAAGGTTTCCCCTTGCTCCCGAATAAAGTATATCTTCCCACGGACTGTGCGGTCAAGCATTACGCCGATCTGGATTGCGTTTCCGTATCTGCGTTCGAGCGAGGTGCGTATCTCAATTCTGGCCAGTCACCGAATGCTTCGCCACTGTAACGGCGGGGAGGGCATGGGGCGCTTCTCCCAACTCACTCCCACCAGTAGCCGGGCCTGAAGATCGAGCCCAGCGCCCATCCTACCAGGCCCGGGACGAACACTGCGTTCGAGCCTACCAGCATCGTCATGCCCAGGTCGCCACCATGCGCCCGACCGAGCACCGCCGTGAGCGCGAAGCTGGCTGCGAAGAAGCCGGCCACGCTCCACGACCACTCCTCCTGAAGGGCTGCACAGACGAGGTAGAAGATCAGGGCCAGGATGGGGGAGACGATGCCGGCGACCGCGAGGTAGAGCCAGAGAGGGACGTTGTACCGCGTGTCACCGACGAAGCCTCCGAGTTCGAGGTCGAAGGAGCCGAGCAGTCCACTTCCCGCCACGAGCATGGCGCCGACCAGACCGGCCGCGGCGGAGAGGCCGATCTCAGCGAGTGCATAAGGCCCAATCAGGGGGGGCGCATCCAGAGCCCGCACCGCCCATGCGCATCCTGCGATTACCATTGCCGCCAGCGACACCATCCACCAGCGGATCGCGATCGGCTCGGGGACCCACAGATCGCGGTAAGTCTCCCGGTGACGTGCATACGACGGGGCCTGATGGGTTCCGGTGCGAACGTCGGCACTCGCCTCGACCCTTTGAATCGTCTCCAACAGTTCCAGCAGCCGGGGATCCCCGGGATGCTGACGCGCCAGTTCGATATACATCTGCCGCGCCTCCTCGACATAGCCACGCGACAGCAATTCGTACGCGTCATCGAGGGTCACGTCGAGGTCGTCGATGATGATCAGGGTCTCCGCGTCATCCTGCAGCAGATGCGCCTCGAGAGCGGAGCGCATCTCGTCATCCATCAACGTCTCATACGCCTGGCGCAATCGGATGAACTGCTCGTGTGCCCGCTTCGGGTCCCGGCTGACATCAGGGTGCATTCGGCGCGCGAGCCTGCGGAAGGCGCGCCGGATCTCCGGTGGCTCCGCGCCCACGGGCACACCGAGCGTTCTCCACGGATCGAAGTCGTCTTCAGGCATACCATCTCACGCTCGCGCGCGGTTCAGAAGGTGTAGAGTCCTAGGTAGAAACTCATCGCCATCACCGCGACGATGACCCCGGCGATCAACACCGCGATGGGTGTGATCGACACAGTGAGCCGCTTGATCGAGGTCCGAGCCTCCTGCTCGAGGTGATCGGCGACATTATCGGCCATCGCATCTACCTCACCGGTGCGCTCTCCGGTTCTGACCATCGCCAGCACTGATTCCGGCATCAGCGAACTGCCTTCGAAGGCGCCTGAGAGCGTTCCGCCACGCTCGACCTCGGAAACCCCGGCGGTCAGATCATGTCTGACCACTTCGTTCCCGGCGGCCTCTCCGGCGAGTCGCATCGCGGTGCCCATCAGTACGCCGGAGGAGTAGAGCGATGCGAGAGCGCGGCAGTACCGCGCAAGCGCTATCCGTGACACCACCGGGCCGATCAGCGGAATGTTGATCTTGAAGCGATCGAGTCGCATTCGACCCGACTCAGATCCCGTCATCCCTTTGACAACGAGGATCACGAGAGCGATCGGAACACCGAGCGTAAGGAGGTACACGAAGAGCGTCGCGACCGTCGCTCCGAGGGCGGCGATGAGGCTCCCGGTGATCCAGATTCTGATGAAGTTGGCCACTATGGGAATAAACAGAATCGCCCCGAAGAGCACGATCGGGTAGGCCAACTCGCGGGCGAGCAGATGGCGCAGTTCGAAGTCTCGCTCATAGAAGTCGGCGAGGTTGCGCAGCGCCCTCTCCATCCGCCCGGTGCTCTCTCCGACCGCCACCGCAGCGATATCGAGCGGAGAGAACAGCTGCGGGTGCCCCTCCATGACCTCCGAAAGTGGTTGGCCGCCTGAGACCTGATCTCCCATCTCGGACGAGGCCTCCCCCAGGGACGATGAACTACGGCCTCTTCCGGCCACTGTGAGGGCCTCGCCCAGGCTCATGCCGGCATTCACCATCGCGGACATCTCTGCGAAGAACTCCGCCTGCGTCCGCGCCTTCGTCGCTCCGAACACGCTCAGTTGGCCTCCGGGTCGATCCTCGTATCTTCGTTCGCCCCGGCGAGCAACTCATCGAGCGACCCAACCAGTCGCACGTCCTCGGAAACGCCTGCAGATAGTCCGCCCGCGCTCACTCCACCGGGCAGTTCAACCTCCGGTTCAATCTCCGCCAGCGGTACCAGCACGAACTGTCTCCGCGTCAGTCGTGGATGTGGGATAGTCAGGCGCGATGTGTCCCGTCGCACGCCTTCGATCAGCAGGATGTCGAGATCGATCGGCCGTGGTCCCCAGCGCACACCGTGCGTCCTTCCGAGATCGCGCTCGATCTTCTTCAGGGCGTCCAGCAGTTTCTCTGGTGACAGACCTGCGCGCACTCTCACGACCATGTTCAGGAAGGCGGGTTGATCCGCGTAGCCGACCGGTTCCGTCTCATAGACCGACGAGATTCTGGCCACGCTCACGCCCTCGATGGCATCGATCATCCGCAGCGCGGCGGACAGATTCTCGGCCCGGTCTCCCTGATTCGAGCCGAGGCCGAGGAAAGCTCCGCGCGCTGTCGCGCCTATTGCTTCCTCGGCCTCGCAGTAGGTTCCCCGCATGTTATCACCGGATGCGGCTACGGAGTCTCGGGTTCGGGCAGCCCTCGTGGTATCGTGCCCCGGCCGCCCCCTGCGGCTTTGCCGGTCTCCCCTGCTGAGTCCCCGGTCTGAGGCGTTTCCTCAGAGACCTCCTGGTCCTGCTGTTCCTCGAGTTCTGAGGCCATCATACCGTGTTCGATGAGCGCCTCGACGTCTTCGCGTTCAAGAGTCTCATGTTCGAGCAGCATGTCAACCAGCAGGTCGAGCGCCTCCCGGTTGTCTCGCAGTATCTGCCTGGCTCGCTCGTAGCATCCATCCACGATCTCGCGCACCGCCTCGTCGATTCTCTGCGCGATTGCCTCAGAGTAATTCCGCTCCTCGGCGATGTCTTTGCCGAGGAAGACCTGCTCGGACTTCTTCCCGTAGGTGATCGGTCCAAGGTCGGTGCTCATCCCGTACTCGGTCACCATCGCGCGGGCGGTCTTGGAGACAACCTCGAGATCCTGGCGCGCTCCGGTGTGAATCTCACCCATCACCAGTTCCTCGGCAGCCCGGCCGCCCAGCGCCTGGATCATGCGGTTGAGCATTTCCTGCTTGCTGGTCATGTACCGGTCGTCCTCGGGCAGGTTGATCGTGTAGCCCAGCGACATTCCGCGGGGAAGAATGGTGACCTTGTATACCTGGTCGAAGCCCGGCAGTTGTGTGCCTACCAGCGCGTGTCCCGCCTCATGATAGGCGAGTATCTTGCGCTCCTCGTCGTTTATCACCCGGCTCTTGCGCTCAGGGCCGGCGATGATCCGTTCCATCGCCTCATCGAATTCCTCACGGCTGATGATGTCCTTGTTCTTTCGTCCGGCGAGCAGCGCGGCCTCGTTCACCATGTTCTCGAGGTCAGCGCCTGAGAAACCAACCGATCTGCGTGCGAGTATGTCGAGTTCCACGTCATCGTCGATCTCCTTGTCCCTTACGTAAATGCTCAGAATCTCGGCGCGTTCCTTGACATCCGGCGTCGGAACCACGATCTGGCGGTCGAAGCGGCCCGGTCGGAGCAGCGCGGGGTCGAGAATATCCGGACGGTTCGTGGCCGCGAGCAGGATCACGTCATCGTTGGGATCGAAGCCGTCCATCTCGACCAGCAGAGCGTTCAGGGTCTGCTCGCGCTCGTCATGGCCTCCGCCGAGACCCGCACCACGCAGACGTCCGACTGCGTCGAGCTCATCGATGAAGATGATCGCGGGCAGATGCGCCTTCGCCTGCTCGAACAGATCGCGCACGCGCGAGGCGCCCACGCCGACGAACATCTCCACGAAATCGGATCCTGACATGTAGAAGAAGGAGACGCCGGCCTCACCTGCGACCGCCCGCGCCAGCAGCGTCTTCCCACAACCAGGCGGCCCCACCAGCAGCACGCCGCGCGGGATCTTCGCGCCCAGCCTCCGGAAGCGCTCCGGCTGCTTGAGGAACGCTACGACCTCCTCAAGCTCCTCCTTCACCTCGTGCATGCCGGCGACGTCATCAAAGGTAACGCGCTCCCAGTGATCGCCGATCATCTTTGCCTGGCTGCGCCCGAAGTTCATGGCCTGGCCGCGAGAGGTGTTCATCTGCCGTACGATGAAAATCCAGAACACCACCAGCAGTAGCAGCGGCAGTATGTACATCCCCGCCCCGGCGAGTATCCGCTCCGCCAGCCCGGGATCGTCCACGGCAATTCGCACCGCAAGTTCACGTTCGTCCCTCGTATGCTGCAGCTTGGTCACCAGTTCAGGGTCGGCAGGGACTCGGACCGTGAAGCTGTCGTACTCTACTCCGGCGTCGTCGGCGAACTGTCCCTTCGCCTCGCGCCCGTGGACAACCGTTACCGTGGCTAACTTATCCTCGGTGAAGTCCTCCCAGAAATCCGTATAATGCTCGTATTCCAGCACCCGGTCCTGTTCCATGGCAAGCCGCGGGATCATATAGAACACGTATCCCACCGCCAGTATGACCAGGATTGTCACGATAGTATTGCGTCGCATCCAGCGTCCTCCTCGTTCCGCCCGTCGACGTCGAACTGTGCCCTGAGGCGAACCGCATTGCATCCAGCCTGAGCACGAGCCGCCTCCGCAAGCCGGTGGCCGACTACCCAGAGGATCTGATCGTCCGGATTGGCCACCACTGCCACCCGCCTGCGCTTCCGGCGCGGAACTTTATTGTCAACAAGATAATCCTGAAGCTTCTTGCTTCCCGTCATCCCAAGCGGCACGAAGCGCTCGCCCGGGCGCGGACTGCGCAATACAAGTTCAACCTCGCCTGCGTCCGCGTTCACGTACTCCGTCAGTGGGTCTCTTGCCGCGAAGCTCCGCGGCGCCTCGGCATAATCGGCACGCACAGAGACAGCCCGGCGGGGCAGATGTGCTTCCCCCGGGACACTCAACCGCGCCGATTCGTCAGGCAGCGGCTCTCGCGATTCATCCGGCTCGATTATGAGCCTATCGTACTCTCTGCGGGCGCGCAAGGTCCCGGGAAGCTCCACTACGCCCCCCGAGCGCCTCTGTCGGACCAGTTCGGCAATAAGCTCGATGTGCTCTCGCGCCACGCCCTCGAGGTCGCCACGCGTTTCCTCCAGCGCGATCCGCAGCAACCGGTTCAGCGCTCCACCAGCCTCACCTGCAAGCGCCGTTGCGTCGAGCGCTGCATGGTTGTCACCTGCCTCGATGGTGACATCGCACAGACGGTCCCGCAGCAGTGGCTCCGTCCACCCAAGCTCCTCTTCGATCGCCTGGCAGGCCCTCATAAGGGCTTGCTCAGCGCCCGGCATCCTCTCCTCGATCATCGGCATGAGTTGCAGCCGGATGAAGTTGCGGCGCGCATAGCAGGGATCGAGATTGCTCCGGTCGGTCCTGATCGGCAGACCGTGTCTGCTGCAGTAAGCTGCGGTCTCAGCCCGCTCTGCGAGGATCAGCGGGCGGATGATATTGTCTCTTCGCGGAGGTATCGAAGCGAGACCATCGAGGCCCGCGCCGCGAAAGAGATTGAGCAGCAGCGTTTCAGCCCGGTCGGTCCCGGTATGACCCGTGGCGATTCGGTCGAACCGCTGCGCGCTCGCTATCCTCTCGTATTCCTGATAACGCGCCGCACGCCCCGCTTGTTCAGGATTCAGGCCCCCCTTCTCAACTTCGGCCGGCACATCTCTGTGCACGGTGGTGCAGGGCAGTGCGAGGCGCTCGCAAAGATCCGCCACGACTGCGGCGTCCTGATCGGCCTCGGCCCCGCGCATGCCGTGATGCACGTGCAGCGCTCCAATACGAAGATTGACCCCCTGGATCGTAACGAGGCTGTGCAGCAGGGCGACAGAATCCTGGCCGCCTGAGAGGCCGACCAGTACACTTTCGGCGTCATCGAGGAGTCGGTAACGCTCGATGGCGTTGAGGATACTCTCATGCAATGGGTCGCGTTTCACGCGGGGCACCTCAGGGCGCCGTTATCCGCTCGCATCATCAGACAGGCGTGACGCCTGCTGATCTGTAGTACGGCATCTGCGCCAGGCGCTACGCGCAGATGCCGTAATGTGACTCTCCGGCGTCTCACGGCGTGGAGCCGGTAAGACGCTCCATCAGCTCAAGGTAGAGTTCGCGTGTCCTGCTCACCACGTGGCCGGGAAGCTCCGGTCCCGGTGGTGTCTTATCCCAGTCATCGAGGCCGTCAAGCCAGTCGCGGAGATACTGCTTGTCAAAGCCTTCCGGCTGATGGCCGGGGCGCCACTGATCTGCGTCCCAGTAGCGGGATGAGTCCGGGGTCAGCATCTCGTCGATCACAACGAGTTCATCATCTACCAGCCCGAACTCAAACTTGGTGTCTGCAAGCAGCAGGCCGCTGGCACGCGCATGTTCCCAGGCGTACTCATAAAGCTCGATCGAGAGCGACTCCATTGCCATCGCATGGCGATCGCAGCACAACTCCACGCACTGGGCGCGTGTGATTGGCATGTCATGGCCCTCATCCGCCTTCGTGGTCGGCGTGAAGAGCGGCTGATCCAGTTTGTCGGCCTCGCTCAGGCCCTCCGGGAAGGTGTACCCGCAGTATACCTCACCACGCTGATATGCGCGCCAGGCGCTCCCCGCCAGGTAACCACGCACCACGCACTCAACCGGGACCACCTCGGCCCGACGACACCACATTGCGCGTCCTTCGAGCATCTCCGCGTAGGGCTGAACGGCCTCGGGGAAGTCCGCGACATCCGTGCTGATCAGGTGGTTCGGCACTATGCTCTCCGTCTTCTCAAACCAGAACTTGGAGACCTGTGTCAGAACCTTACCCTTATCCGGTATCCCGGTCGGCATCACCACGTCGAACGCGGAGATGCGATCGGTGGCGACCAGCAGAAGGCCCTCCTCGTACTCGTAGATATCGCGTACCTTGCCCTGTCTGCGATTGATCGCACCCGGCAGATCGGTGCTCATTACCACCTTTGTCGGTGCATCGCTCATCTGTCCACGCCTCCCTTATGCTGCAGGCAGGACGCCTGCCCTGTGATTGTCAGCATTGCTCCGGCACGGATGCTCCCGCTCATGCCGCGCTATGCGAGTCCCAGCATCTTTGCGACTGTCTCGAGATCGTTGGGGGCCTTCTCCGGCTCCTCGGCCATCTCCACGGCCCGGTCCGGATCCTTCAATCCATGCCCGGTCAGCGTCGCGGCAATCGTGCACTCTTCTCCTTCAAAAAAGCCTTCCGCCGCCAGTTTCTTCAGACCTGCCCATGAGGCTGCCGAGGCAGGCTCACAGAAGATACCCTCCTCGCCGGAAAGCTCCCGGTACGCCTCGAGTATCTCCTCATCTGTTACCGCTTCGATTCGCCCGCCGCTCTCATCGAGCGCCGTCGCCGCCTCCTGCCAGCGGGCAGGGTTGCCGATGCGAATCGCGGTCGCGACCGTCTCGGGTCTCTCACACACCTCTCCTGCCACGATCGGACAGGCGCCCTCCGCCTGAAAGCCCAGCATCGCGGGACGCGCATCGACCACGCCCGCCTCGTGATATTCGGTGTATCCCATCCAGTATGAGGTGATGTTGCCCGCATTTCCCACCGGAAGCGCGTGGAAGTCGGGCGCTCGCTCCAGCCGATCGCAAATCTCGAAGGCAGCGGTCTTCTGCCCCTGCAGGCGGTAAGGGTTGAGTGAGTTCACCAGCGCGACCGGATAGCTCTCTGCGATGGCCTTCACCAGCGCGAGGCAGTCATCGAAGTCGCCATCGATCGCGAGTGTGCGCGCGCCGTACGCGAGCGCCTGGGCGAGCTTCCCGAGCGCAACGTAACCATCGGGAAGCAGCACCACGGATTCGATCCCCGCACGGGTCGAGTACGCGGCAGCAGCCGCCGAAGTGTTGCCGGTGGAGGCGCAGATCGTGACTTTCGCGCCCTCCTCCACCGCCTTCGAAAGGGCCATCGTCATACCGCGGTCCTTGAAAGAGCAGGTCGGGTTGACGCCTTCGTACTTGAAGTATAGCGCGACACCGTCTCCCAGCCGCTGCGCGAGGTGCTCCGAGCGGATCAGCGGGGTATTACCCTCAAGCAGTGTGATACGCGGCGTCACCCCGGTTACCGGCAGCCACTCGGCGTAATGCTCGACTACACCGGGCCATGCCCTCGCCATCATCCCACCACCCGAATGACACTGCAGATCTCATCGACGATGCCGAGTTGTCCGATAGCTCCCAGTGCGGATCTCAGATTGCGCTCGGGGCCCTCGTGCATGATCCAGACGATCTCCGCAGTTCCGTTCACCGCACCACCGTGCTGCACCATCGACTCGATGGACACGCCCTCCTGTCCGAAGACGGTCGCGATGGTTCCGAGCACACCGGGACGGTCCTTCACACGCATGCGCACGTAATTGCGCGTCTCCACTTCATCGACAGGCTTGATGGTCGCTTCACCCGCGCAGGTGCAGGGAACGCGATTACGAGATCCCGAGATTATGTTGCGTGCGCAATCGAGCACATCTCCCGCTACGGCGCTGCCGGTAGGCAGCGCGCCCGCCCCCCGCCCGTAGAGCATGACCTCATCGCAGGCATCGCCGACCACCCAGACGGCGTTGAAGACGCCATTCACCTGCGCCAGCGGATGCGCGAGGGCCACGAGCGCGGGATGAACCCGCACATCGATCTGCTCCCCGGCACGCCTTGCAGTGGCGAGCAGCTTGATAACATAGCCCATCTCGGTCGCGTAGTCGATGTCTTCGGTTGCTATCTGCGAGATACCCTCACAGTGGATCACGTCGTAATTGATCCGGTGCCCAAAGGCAATCGCCGAGAGTATTGCGATCTTGTACTTCGCATCAATGCCTTCGACGTCGTTGGTCGGATCCTGTTCGGCATAACCGAGGCGTTGGGCCTCAGCGAGCATGTCATCATATGCCGAACCCTCGTCGGTCATGCGCGTGAGTATATAGTTCGTTGTGCCGTTGAGGATACCCGTTACCTCTTCAATGCGATTGGCCTCAAGGCTCTCTTTGAGCGCGCGAATAATCGGGATTGTGCCGCCCACCGCTCCCTCGAAGGCCACGTCAACATCGTGCTCAGCCGCGGCGTCGAGTATCTCTGCGCCGCGTCGCGCCATCATCTCCTTGTTTGAGGTGACGACACTTTTGCCGTTGGCGATGGCGTGGAGCACGAAGTCCGCGGCCGGCTCGATACCACCGATGGTCTCGACCACGATATCGATGTCATCGCCCGCGTAAACGTCCGCAGCGTCGGTAGTGCGTATCTCCTCCGGCACATCGAGGTCGCGCTCACGCTCCCAGTCAATGTCCGCGATCCGCGCGACGCGCAGAGGCGCTCCCAGACGTCGGGCGATCGCCTCACGGTTCCGAGTAAGCACATCAAAGGTACCCCCGCCAACCACTCCGAAACCGAGGATCCCGACACGCACTTCATCAGAGGGCATTTGTCAGCTACTCCTCTCTTGAGGCGGGCTGGATGTACATCAACGGCTCATCCGCCTCGACCCGTTCTTCGCTCTCCACGACCATGCGGGAGACGACACCGCTTACCGGGGCCGTAATCTCGTTGAACAGCTTCATCACTTCGATCAGTCCAACGACATCGCCAGCCTCGACGTGATCTCCCTCCTCTACGAAGGGATCGTCTTCTGGTGAAGGCTGCTGATAGAAGATGCCAGCCATCGGCGCGACCACCGGTACACCCGATGGGGCGGCGGGCTGCTTGGGTTGCGCCGCCGGTTGCTGGGGGACGGGTTGAGGAGCCGCTACCTGCCCACCGGCGGTTGCCCCGGGCGCTCGCACTCGAATGCGCAGATCACCGGTGTCGACCTCGATCTCCTCAAGACCCTGCTGCTCCAGTGCTTCGAGCAGCCAGCGCACATCGTCGTCTTCGTAAGGCATTCCCTTATCACTCCGTTCGCGAGTGTCACGCGAGGTCCGGTGCATCGTGGCCCCGGCAACCTGCGCAACCGCGAGCTTCGGTCAGCCTCTCCACGGGGTATTTTCCGCTGAGCGGGAAGAATCCTGCCGGACAGTGATGCCGCCCGCAGATACGCAACGGCGACGGGCAGCGCCCGTCGCCTGTCAATACTGAGCGCCCGGCATTTGTGCGAACCGGACGCCTATCTCGACGCAGACAAAAGCAGGTCTGGTAGCGGGGGAGGGATTTGAACCCCCGACGACGCGGGTATGAACCGCGCGCTCTGACCTCTGAGCTACCCCGCCACCTCAATAACTGTTCTCTGCTGACTCCACGGCCTCAGCGCCGACCGCGCTTCTTCTTGCCATCATCCCCGCGCTTCTTCGCCTCAAGTTCGCGGCGCATCTTATCGATTATCTGCTGCTCGAACTCGAGCAACGGCTCTGTGTCCAACTGCCTGAGTTTCTCGTATTCAACCTTAAGCATTTATCAGTCTCCTCCTGAGGGATTTTCAATATAGCAGGCCACCCCGGTACTGTCAAGATAGGAGCGCCGGATAATGGCAGGGGTCATGGGGCTTGGGATCATCCGAGTGACTAATCCCCGCCCATCTCCGCTTTGGTCCCCATACCGCCACCTTCCCAGCCGGGCACTCACGGACGACTCGCAGATCGGCTCTGACCTCGAGCCCAGGTTGCAAGGCGCGGAAGTCGGACCCGCACCTGCGCTCTTTGCAGAAGGATACCGGCCCGCCACAACGAAACCTACCGGAGGCGAAATACCGCGGATCATCCGACTTCGATGGCTTCTATTATGGCGAAATGCAGGGGAGAGAGCAATATGCAGATACGCGCGTTACGCGAGGATGAACTCAACGAGCATGCTGAACTGATCTATGTGTCGTACAGCCATGAGCGCGATCTCGAGCCAGGATCGATGCTGACGCACCGCGACTGGTGGCTGCAGTCGATAGGCAGTAACCCTTACTATGAGCCGGAGCAGACCCGCGTGATGGAGATGGACGGGCGTCTGGTGTCAAGCGTAACGTGCTTCCACCGTCCGACACACGTGAGCGGTCACGAGGTCAAAGCCGCATGCATCGGCAGCGTCTGTACTCATCCCGACTATCGCAGGCGCGGGCTTGCTCGAGAGGTGCTGCAGGAGGCCGTTGACTGGATGATCGAGGAGGACTATCAGTGGTCCTTCCTTTACGGCAAGTACGAGGTTTACGGTGGCAGCGGGTGGGAGAATCTGTCCTCCTGGAATACCATCGCCGATCTCAGACTACGCGATGGCTGCGGCTGCGGAGTGACCATGCGCCGGGCCGAACCGGTGGAGGATGCGCCGCTGCTGGCGGAGATGCACACCGCCTTCAACAGGCGTCTCACCGGACCCACGGTGCGCACCGAGGAGTACTGGCGCAGACGCGTGCTCTCCCCGAAGCCGTGGGCACCCGCTCCGGTCTATGAGATCGCGGTGCTCGACGACAGGCCGATTGGCTATCTGTGCATGGAAGGGGCTCAGGTACGAGAGATCGCGTGGGTTGACGATCCGAGGCCACTTATAGCAACAGTGCTGGAACGCGCGGGATCGGAACCGGCACAGTTCGGCTTTTCGCTGCCGGAGTTGACCGCGGCGCTCAGAGATGTCTCAGCCATCCCCACACAGAGCGAATGCTATGAGGAGCCGGGTGGAGTGCGGTTGCAGGAAAGCTATCGAGGTTTGTGGCGTCATCATGCGCCCGATCCTCCCACGAACCTGCCGAGTGATACGGTTCTGCTTCTGCAGTTCATGCGCGAGAACAATTATGTGATGTGGCCACCGGACAGGGCGTGAGTGCGCGGAGTCGCAACATAATTCTTCATCGCGCACTGGCCTGTACAATGATAGCAATTTAATTACGATTGGATTGAACCCCCGCAGTGAGCGGCACGTCGATTTAAGTGCGGGGGCGAAAAACGGCCTGAAGCGGCAACGACGGCTGTGTAATCCACGCGAAGGTTTCTCCCTCCCTCCTTCACGTGAAAGGCCATCTTCGCCCCCGCAAGTCAGATATCCGTAAGAGGAAGCCATTCAGGTGGTGCTAAGATTGAAGCGCACTATTATGGCAGCGCTGGTTGTCGGGTGTCTCGGTGTTCTTCTCGCGAGCGGTGATACGTTCGCCCAGGACCGCATTCTGCCGGATGAATACCAGACACGCGAGCGATACGAAGAAGAAGAGGAGCGCGAGGAGACGGTGATCCTTTTACCGCTTGAGTCGATGAGCGCCGGAGTTGCGGCACAGATGTTCGGAGGCCAGATCATGGCTCCCGAGACTCAGATGCACGGTCCGGGCATGACGGGTATGAGCCGGGGGGCTACAGGATACGGACGACAGGATACCAGGCAACCCCAGACAGGCCGCCGGGGTATGCAATCGCGCGGTGTCGATCAGCGCGGAATAGGTCACCAGCCTACGCGTCCGGGTACGGATCGGCGAGTGCCCGACGATCGCAGTATGGATCACCGAGATACTCATCGACAACCGGCGCAGCGGCCGGTCAATCCGCGAACTCCTCCAGTCAGATAGCAGATGAGCTGAGTGCGGATTCAACCAGACCGAACGACTCTGCTGGATAGCTCCCTGCGAAGTCGCACGATTGAGATGCACGGAGCAAGCAACAGGCTCAACTTGCTGTATCGTGCAGTTTGCCTGCAGTCAAGAAGAAAAAACGAAGAATGGCGCAAATACTCTGAACCTTTGCGAGTGTCACTGCGTCTTACATAATGCGAGGACGGAGAACAGCCTGAAGCGGCAACG
>PXBW01000286.1 GCA_003566775.1 candidate division WS1 bacterium | reverse complement strand
GATCTACGTTGGGTTCATGCGTGAGCAGATCGACGAACTGCTCAGTAACTACGGTCCGATCGCGGCCATCTGGCTGGATGGAATCGGAGTGCCGCTCAACGGCCCGCACGAGGAGTTCAACTGCCAGGAACTCTACGACTTCATCCATGCGAAGCAGCCGCAGGTGCTGGTCAGTTACAAGCAGGGGCTGCTCGGAACCGAGGATTTCTGCGCACCTGAACACGATGCGGTGGATACCGAGGGACGCCCGGGCGAGATCTGCACCACCATGACACCCGGTTCATGGGGATACATGCGCGAGAAGGCCGGTCAGCACCTCGGCGAGGAGCAGGTATTGGAGAAGCTGCGGGCGGCCAACTCGCGCGATCACAACCTGCTGCTCAACACCGGCCCGCTGGAGGACGGCTCGCTCGACCCCGAGGACGTCCCCGTGCTGAAGCGCGTCGGCGAGCGGCTGCGCAACGAGGGCTTCCCGGAGTAGCAGGCGGTGGATTGAAGCGCCATGCAGGTCACGCGTTGCGCGGTGGCGAACGTATTCATGATCGGTCAGGTTCGTACTCGGGGAGTGATTCTAGGTGGTGGCAGACAGGGACACTGTGTCGATCGTGGGGTTGGGAGCGTCCGCGGGCGGCCTTCAGCCGATGATCGACTTCTTCGAGGCGATGCCCGATACAACGGACATCGCCTTCGTCATTGTCCAGCACGTCGATGCCGGCTCGCGAAGCCAGCTTCCCGATATTATCTCGCGCCACACCACCATGCCCGTCCAGATGGCCGAGGACGAGGTGACGCTTGAGGGTGGGAACGTCTACGTCGTACGCGGCCACATGCATGTGTCGGTCGAGGACGACGCGATCAGCGCCGCCCCGGTCGACCGTGACGGCGCCTTCGATGTGATCGACTTCTTCTTCCGATCACTCGCCGAATCGCGCCACGAACGCGCCGTCGGGGTGATCCTGTCCGGAACCGGCTCGGACGGCGCCCAGGGATTGCGGGAGATCCGCGGGGCGGGCGGCCTGAGTATCGCCCAGGACCCGGATGAGGCGGAGTACGAGAGCATGCCGGCGGCGGCCATCCGCACGGGCTTCGTTGACGTCGTCCTGAGCGTCTCTGAGATGCCTGACGCCATCCTCGGCTTCATCGAGCACTCGTCCGCCGCCATCCAGCACATCGAGCGGAGGGACGGGGCGCAGGACGGTGAAGCCACCATTGAATCGATCATCAACCTCCTCCACCGGGAACACCAGGCGGACTTCAGGTCCTACAAGCGAAGCACAATCACCCGGCGCATCCAGCGGCGAATGGGACTGCGCCAGGTTGAAGGCCTGCGCGAGTACCATCGCCACCTGCAGGAGAATCCGGAGGAAGCCCGGCAGCTCGCGCAGGATATGCTCGTGGGGGTCACGAGCTTCTTCCGCGATCGGGAGGCCTTCGAGGACCTGCGCGAGACTGTGATCGCGCCCATCGTGGAGAGCAAGGAGCCGGATGAAGCTGTCCGCATCTGGGTCCCAGGCGCGGCGACCGGGGAGGAGGCATACTCGATCGCCATACTCGTCCACGACGTGATGAACGAGATGGGCAGGAGTCTTCCGGTGAAGGTCTTCGCCTCTGACCTCAACCCCGAGGCCATCGAACGCGCGCGGGAAGCAATCTACCCCGAAAGCATCCGCGCCGATGTGCCCGAGCGGTATCTCGACAGCTACTTCCGGCGGCCCGATGAGGCGTACCGGGTTGCCGAAGAGGTGCGCAAGTCGGTTATCTTCGCCACCCATGACATCCTCAGCGATCCACCGTTCTCCGAACTCGACCTGATAAGTTGCCGTAACGTGCTTATCTACCTTGAACCGGAGGCACAGAAGAGGATCTACGGCATCTTTGCATTCGCGCTGAGAGAGGGCGGCTATCTCTTCCTTGGGCGCTCAGACGCCGCCAGCGGGGCGGAGGAGGCCTTCACCCGCCTTGATGGAGAGGCGCGGATCGTGCGCCGAACCGATGCGTCGCAGGCGACTCCCGACCTCGGTGCCGGGGGACCGAGCAACACCTTCGAGGTGACAAGAGCGCACGCCCGAGCGAGACCGGAGGACGATCTGGCCCGGATCAACCGGGACGTGCTGCTGGCGCACTTTGCGGCGGCGGTGGCTCTGGCGGATGAGAATGGCGAGGTCCTCCATTTCTTCGGCCCGACCTCCAGGTATCTTGAACATCCCACGGGCACCGCGACCCTGAACATATTCGACATGGCCCCCGATCCGCTGGGGACGCGATTGCGCTCCGCTCAGCGCCGCGCGCTGGAGAGCAATGAGCGGGTTCGTCTCAATCGCATGTCTCTCGGCGACGGCCCGCAGGAGCTTGAGGCCGACGTGACGGTCGTGCCGATTAACCGGCCGGTCCGCGAGGACACGGTGATTGCGTTCATCTTCGAGACGCCGTGGAAACGGCCCGGCCCGGACACCGCTGAGGAGACAGTCGAGGTTGACGATGAGCGGCGGGTCGCTCAACTTGAGACGGACCTGCAGGCTACCCGGCAGGATCTTGAGGCGACCATCAGGGAACTTGAACGAGCCAACGAGGACCTCGTGACCGCCAACGAAGAGATCATGTCGATGAATGAGGAACTCCAGTCGGCCAACGAGGAACTGGAGACGTCCAGGGAGGAGTTGCAGTCGGTCAACGAGGAGCTGACCACGGTCAACCAGGAGCTGAACGAGAAGCTCGATCAGCTTCGCCGGACGAACGCGGACCTCGAGAATCTGCTGAAGGCCGCCGACATCATGGCGATCTTCGTCTCGAACGAGTTGGAGATCCGGCGCTTCTCCCCCGCGGCCACGCGGCTGCTGAATCTGATCACGACCGACATCGGCAGGCCGCTGTCGGACATCTCGCATAACCTCAGGGATGTCGAGTTGGCGGCCGCGGTTCGGCGTGTGGTAGACACCGAGGAGCGGATCGAAGAGGAGGTCCGAGACGGAGAGGGCAACTGGTACATCATGCGCGTCCACCCCTACTCGGCCGAACACCAGGTGGACGGCGTTGTGATCGCGTTCGTCAATATCACTCGGGTGAAAGAGACCGAGCAACTCGCAGAACGCCGCTCCGAGACACTGCGCGATCTCGCCCGGCAGATCACTGAGGCGGAGCAGGCGGAGAGGCACCGTGTCGCCGGGCTGATTCACGATGAGCTTCAGCAGATGCTGGCCGGGGCGAAGATGCAGGTGAAGACCGTCGAATCGCTCGCCGATCGGGATCGGGCGAGCGAGCCGCCAGGCAGGCGATCGGCCTCATCGATGACGCGATAGGCGTCTCGCGCACGCTCACCAGCCATCTGAGTCCGCCCGTGCTGCAGGACGCCGGCTTCATTGCGGCGCTGAACTGGCTGGCGGCGGAGTGCGAGAGACTGCACGATCTGTCGGTTGAGGTCACCATCGAGAACCGCACCGAGCCGGGCTCGGACAGCCTCGCCCTGTTTCTCATCGACGCGGCGCGCGAACTGCTGTTCAACGTCGCCAAGCACGCCGAAGTCGACACGGCCACTCTGAGACTGAGCCGGGAGGGGGGCGACGTCCGCATCGAAGTGCGCGATGACGGCAAGGGCTTCGACACATGCGAGTTGCAGGACGAGCCCGACGAGCTTGGCTTCGGGCTGATTGGCATCATGCGACGAATCGAACTGCTCGGCGGCGCGCTCGATGTCGTGAGCATACCGGGGGACGGCTGTCGCGCCACGCTCAAAATTCCAGCGGAGGTCTTCGACAGGGCAACTCCCGGGCTTTCGAGACTGCGCTCATACGACAGAAAGGCCCGCGACGACCGTGGTGAGGATGGGCCGATGCGGGTGCTGGTCGTGGACGATCACGAGATCATGCGCAATGGACTGGCGGACATGCTGGGCATGAGCGAGGGTCTGGAGATCGTCGGCAAGGCGGCCGATGGTCGCGAGGCCGTGGAGATGGCCTCCGGGCTGGAGCCGGACGTGATCCTCATGGATATCGGCATGGAGCCGATGAACGGGATCGAGGCCACGCGGATCATCGCAGAGCAGCATCCTGAGATTCGGATCATTGGCCTGAGTGTTCACGAAGAAGGCGACCTGTCGGAGCAGATGCGCGAGGCCGGGGCGGCGGCGTTCGTC
>PXBW01000247.1 GCA_003566775.1 candidate division WS1 bacterium | reverse complement strand
CGGGTTCTTGCATCCAGATCGCTAAGCCGGTTGCATCGCCACCAGCGATTCTCTCATCGCATCGAAGACCGCCCGACCGGGTCCGGGGCCTTCAAGAGCACGGGTATCCCCGTACGCCTTCCGTCGCCTCAGCGACCACTCATCGCCCAAATCGGTCGGGACCTGGCGCAGAAAGCTCGCCCGCTCGGGATGCGGCATCAGCGCCATTACATTGCCCGCTCTGTTGCATAGTCCGGCAATGTTGGCGATCGCGCCGTTGGGGTTGATCTCCGGGCGGTCTTCAACATTTCCGTCGGCGTCGCAGTACTGAAAGACAATCTGGTCATTCTCATACAGGGCGTCCACGACCGCCTCGTCACGTGTGGTGAAGCGCCCCTCACCGTGGGCGATCGGAATCGGTATTACCTGCCCCGGCTCCATCCGCGCAGTCATCAGGCAGCGATCGGGCGGGCAGGCCAGCTTGACATGAACCCAGCGGCAGCAGAAGCCCGTAATCCGATGAGAGCTGTCCGGGCGATTCGGCGCGAGCGCCATCTCTACCTCACCGAAGTGCAGTCCCGGAACAAGGCCCGCCTCCACCAGAACCTGGGCGCCGTTACATATCCCCAGCGCGGGTTTGCCTGATTCTGCTATCTGCTCCATCATCCGGCCTACGATCGGCTCTTTCGTGGCGATAACGCCCGACCTGATGCGATCCTGATAGGAGAAGCCTCCTCCCACTATATATCCGTCGTAGCCTGCAAGCTGCTTCGGATCGATGTTCCAGCGGAAGACGCTGCACTCAATCCCCGCTGCCTCGGCGGCGCGCTTCGTCTCCCATTCACAATTGGAACCCGGGAACTGCACAAGGGCCACCCGGGGTCGGTTATCGTCGGTCATCAGAAGACCTCCGTCAGTATCCTGTGTATCTGTTCATTCTCCACGACTGCCGCGATGACCTCTCGCGAACTGATTCTTCAATGCCCAGCCTGTGCCAGGATCTCCTCCACGCAGGCAACCGCGTTGTCGACCGGGACATCCGGCATGATGGGTTTCGTCGGCGAGATGATGAAACCGCCTCCGCGACCAACCGCGGCGCAGAGCCGCCGAATCTCATTGCGAATCTCGTCCGGCGTAGCGCGAGGCAACAGCTCCTGCGTGCCTATGCCGCCCTCAAAGGCAATACGGTCGCCCCATTGACTCTTCGCTTCGTAGGGGTCCTGCGCCTCCGGCTGAAAGGGGTTGAACACGTCAACACCGATCTCGATGAGATCCTCCATGATCGGAGAGTTGTCGCCGCAGGAGTGTATCCAGACGTGAAGACCATGCTCCCGCGCCCGCCCGTACATCGTGGCAAGACGGGGTTTGAGGAACTCGCGCCATGCCGGTGTGCCCATGATAAGGCCGCGCTGACCGCCGAAGTCGTCACCGAAACGGATTGCGTCGATGGGCAGGGAGGCGAGCCTGTCGATCAGGTCCAGGTGCATCTGCGCAAGGTGGTCGAAGAGATCGTGCGCAAACTCGGAATGCAGGTGGAAGTCCATCAGGATGCTCTCCATCCCACGCAGCGCCCACGCGCGCTCGAAGAAAAGCATGCCAAGACTCACCATACGGTAGCGATCGCGAGGTCCTGAGAAGGCCTCCTGCATGGCGACAAACTCGTCATCGGGCAGTAACTCGGGAAACTCGTACCCCTCCAGCGTCGGCTGCTTCAGCGGTACATCTACGCTGTGCCAGGCTCCTGGCCCGGGAGCACTCTCCCACAATACTCCGAAGAGATCCTCCCAGCGACCGACCGGCGGTGGGTCGTCCCTCCATCTAACGCCGACGCTATGCACGAAACTACAGATGCGAGCACGCCAGTCTTCAGAGCCATAGTGCCGATTCAACCGCTCGACGACCTCCGGATCGATGGGAATCACGTACGGCACATAGTCGGTTTCCCGGTGTTCGACTGCCGCCATGATTCTCTCGCGCGGGGTCATCTCTCACCACGAATGTGCAGCATAAGGAGTGGGATGGCCTGCCATCCGCCATCATTATACCAGCACATCGCAGCGCGTCAATCTCAGTCGCCGCAGTCGAGGGCCCGTCGGACAGTGGAATAAAGCAGATCGAGGGGAAACGGCTTGGACACGGTCGCAAACACGCCTGCCAACTCCGGACCGTCCTTCTCGCCGGTTGTGAGAATCACCGGCACCTGCGACAGCTCTCGGTCGGCCTGCATCTGCTCGAGGACATCAGCGCCGCACATTCCCGGCATGTTAAGATCCAGCAACACGGCATCCGGTCGATGGTGCCGGAGTACTCCCAGTGCCTCCTCCCCACTGTGCGAGGTGTGAGCCGAGTATCCCTGGTGAGAAAGTGCAGCCTTCAACACTGCGGTAATCTGGGGGTCATCATCAATGATTACGAGCGTCGCCTCAGTCATGGCGGTCACAAACCCACTGATTCACACAGGTTGAGAATATTGGATATATCACTCAAATATTAATATACCCAACTTCGCATGCACGTAAACAACAATGTCGATAATTCCACGAAAGACGGGGACTCTCCGGACGCGTACCTGCCTGAGGCGAAGCCAGAGAACGACTTCGCAACGGATCGGGCATCTGCAGGGGCGATGGTAGCGCTATCGCAATGGGCGCCCGGTGACAGGGAAGACCGGATCCTGGAAGCCGAAACCGGAGTGCTCGCCGGGTGGCACAAGGTCATCGATGTGCGCCTCGATCTCCGGCGTGATCTCCACGTCCAGCGCCCCGAGATTGTCCTCAAGCTGCTCGGGGGTGCGCGGGCCGATGATCGGGCAGGTCACAAGCTCGTTCGCCATCACCCACGCGACCGCAAGCTGCGCGGCGGTGCAGCCGACCTCGTCCGCGAGCTTCACCAGTTCCTGTGCCAGTTCGAAGTTACTGGGGCGGAACTCGGTCTGCATAATACGCTCATTGCCGCGGCCCGCGCGCGAGTCCTCCGGCGGCTCCTCGCCCGCCGCGTACTTGCCTGTGAGCACGCCGCGCGCGATCGGCGAGTAACCCACCACGCCGAGGCCAAGCTCCTCGCAGGCGGGCAGAAGCTCTATCTCGATGTCGCGATTCGCGATGTTGTACAGCGGTTGCACCGCCGCGAGCGGTTCGAAGGCGCGCATCGCCTGCACTCCCAGCGCGTCGGCGACCCGCCATGCCGGATAGTTGCTTACACCGACGTAGAGCACCTTGCCCTGGCGCACAAGGTGATCCATCGCCGCCAGCGACTCCTCGATCGGCGTATCAGGATCGGGCTTGTGCAGATAGTAGAGGTCGATGTAATCGGTGTCGAGCCTGCGCAGGCTCGCCTCACAGCCCTCTATGATGTGCTTGCGCGATGATCCGGCCATGTTCGGCCCATCACCCATCGCAATGGTCACCTTCGTGGCCAGCACGATCTCCTCTCGCCTGCCTCTGAGCGCCTTGCCGACCACGCGCTCTGACTCGCCCAGATTGTATATGTCCGCGGTGTCGAGGAAGTTGATTCCCGCGTCGATGGAGCGCTCGATCATATCCAGCGAGGTGCGCTCATCGGTCTCATTGCCGAACATCATCGTACCGAGACATATCTCGGAGACTTTCACGCCGCAGCTTCCAAGTGTGCGATATTCCATGATGATCCCTCCTGTGCGGGGTCTTTTCGACGCGTGGAAGAAAACCGCCGGGCACGTCAAGAATGAGTGGAGGGGCGCGGGATCAAGCGACTGATTCCGCACACCTAGGTGAACTGCTCGCCCTGTACAGCGCAGGAATGCACCCCTGCAAGGCCCTCACGGCGCTCTCACATCCGCAGTCGAAAAGCCTACTCCTCCGCTGGTATCCGGCCGTGTCCGGAATCCGCTCCCAGGCTGATCAACCTGAAGAAGGTCAGGGACCAGATTGCGGCGAGGCCTACGATCACGTAGATTATCCGCGCGGCAGTGTCGCCAAAGACGGCGTCAACAACGTTGAAGTCAAAGAGGCCAACAAGCCCCCAGTTGAGCCCACCGATGACAACCAGAATCAGCACTACCATGTTCACTGTCCTCATCTCACTCCACTCCTCCCACAGCTCTCGAAGTGTGCCAAATGCGTGCTTTCGAAGAAGGTAACTACTCACGTTGTGGCTTGTGTCGCAGGTAGAGT
>PXBW01000004.1 GCA_003566775.1 candidate division WS1 bacterium | reverse complement strand
GGGGCACATCTGGAGGAACTGCCGTCAGTTGTAGAGGTCAAAGGAGAAACAGGAAGGCTCCTACCCGTACGTGAACGCGCGCAGTATCTCTTCCAAGATGTGGATGCCGACGAACCCATCTCAAATGAGCGAAAGCCTGACCAACGGGCGTTATTTGACATATTGGACGAGGTCGATCAGCAGGAAGAAAGCTGGGAGAGGTCCTTCACAGCCTTGGGCGGAGAGACCACACTCGATCGGGTGCATCAGGCCATGCTCCTCTTCACCTCAGGACGCCAGGCAGCACTCAAGCGTTTTCTTAAAGAAGACGGTCATGGGAAGTCGGACCGATTCTGGCGTTTGGCCCAGGCACTGTCTGCTCTTTATCCGCGTAACACGGATGAGAAGCGTTGGGTCGATGGAGTCTTGTCACAGAAGAAGGGATTGGGCCTCTAGTGCCTCCAGAGTTTGGTGAGCAATGGCGAGCAGCTTTCTGGGAGCTTGTACAGCTACCTGAGCATTCCACGCCGTTGAAGGCGGCCACCGAAGCAGGGGAACTAGGTGATTGGACACGAGAGTTGACGAAGCTCTCTGTCGAGACATGCAAGTCGGTGGGATGGGCAGCCTGTGCCAAGGGCCATCGATCTGACCGTCTACCGGAGTGCCGAAGCGAATACCTGACCCTTGATGTGGTGGCATTCGAAGAGACCAATGTCCGCTGGCCCTTCCCTGTGGCAGCCATGGAATTGGAGAATCAGCAGGATGATGACAGAATCGCCTATTCACTGTGGAAGGTGCTTTGCTGTCGGACGAAGCTCAGGATCGTGTTCTGCTATCGGGATGATCCAGGGATGGTGTCCCCGCTGGTTGCGGGGCTGCAGAGTGAAGTGATCGAGTCAATGGAAGTTCAGGATCGGATTGCTCTGACAGGGGAGACGATGGTCGCAGTGGGTAGCAGGAGTCTTGGGGCACATTTCCCCTACGATTTCCTGAAGTGGTGGCGTCTGGATGCAAACACCGGGCGTATAGAGTTGATCAGGTAGGGGATCGTGACATGAGTCTCAAGCCATGGTTTGATGCAGTGAAGCCGCGAGCCGATCTTCGGGATGGCCGACCCCTTGATGCAGCTGAGTTTGCGGTCAACCTTGAAGATATTCGCGTTGGGAGAGCGGAACAGGAGTATCAGAATCCTGATCTCTTCTTCCAGCGCAACTACATGACCGAGAGCATGATGGAAACCGCAGGACAGGTGCTGCAGAGACTCAGTGGAGAGAGGGTGGGAGTGAATGCGGTCTATGACCTGAACACGCAGTTCGGTGGAGGCAAGACTCACACCCTTGCACTGCTGTATCACCTAGCTAATGAGGGACTCTCTGCGAATAGATGGTCTGGCGTCAGCCCTCTCCTGAGGCATGCTGGATTGAGGGAGGTGCCCAAAGCACAGACGGCAGTGTTTGTGGGCCATGAATTTGATTCGGTTTCCCACCGTGGTGAGGACGGAGAACCGAAGAGACGATCACCATGGGGTGAGATCGCCTATCAGTTGGGTGGAGCCGAGTGTTTTGAACTGCTACAGGAACATGACGAAGAGATGATCGCACCAGGTGGTGATGTCATCCGGAGGATGCTGCCCGACGCTCCCTGCCTCATTCTGATGGATGAGGTGTTGGGATGGATCAGTCGCTATCGCGAGCGTGGTTGGGGCAATCAGATGTATGAGTTCGTCCATAATCTGAGTGAGGTCGCTCGCGGAGAGACAGGGGTCGTGCTGATGACTGCCATCCCGATCTCAGAGGGGGAGATGATGCCCGAGGACAGGGCAGATTGGAGCCGTCTGAACAAGCTGCTGGAGCGACTGGGGAAGTCAGTTCTGCTTTCTGCAGAACACGAGATGGTTGAGATCATCAAGCGAAGGCTCTTTGAGTGGGACGGTCTTCCTGCTGAGGGCCGCGAGACGGCAGGCGAGTATGCACATTGGGTGCGCAAGTATCGCCAACAGATACCCCAGTGGTTTCCGATTGACCGGGCTCAGGAGCACTTCGAGAGCTACTACCCGTTTCATCCGATGGCAGTGTCAGTGTTTGAGCGAAAGTGGCGGGCACTTCCTACCTTTCAGCTGACGCGCGGCGCGTTGAGGCTGCTTGCGCTGTGGGTGTCCCAAGCCTATCAGGACGGGCTTCAGGGTGATCACAAGGATCTACTGATAGGCTTGGGGACTGCGCCACTTGGTGATACCACATTCCGCACCGACGTGCTTGAACAACTCGACAACCAGGAGATGGAAGGGCCCGTTACTGCTGATATTGTGGGACGAAGTGACTCTCATGCAGTACGTCTCGATGAAGAGGCCGTGGATACTGTGCGAGAAGCCAGGCTGCACCAAAAGGTCGCCACGGCGGTGTTCTTTGAGTCTAACGGAGGACAGACTAAGGATAAGGCTGTGGCTTCGGAGGCAGAGATTCATCTCGCGGTGTCAGAGATTGACCTCGACATAGGTCATGTGGACACTGTTCTCGACACGCTCACCAATGAATGCTATTTCCTCACAGTGGAGGGCAAGCGCTACTACTTCGACACCAAGCCTAACCTCAATAAGCTCTTTGCCGACCGGACCGTCAGCGAGGAGAGGATTGATGAGAAGGTCAAGAGAGAAATCAGCACAGCATTCTCTTCGAGGACCAGTTTCTCTCTCAGCATGTTCCCATCAGACAGCATGGGGGTCAGCAACCGTCCGGGGCTTCATCTTGCTGTGGTTGGGCCAGATCACACACTGAGGGATAGTGAGTCCACCAGGGAGTTCATCAAGAGCTTGGTGCTGCAGTATGGACAAGGTCGCAGGGCATTCAAGAACGGTGTCATCTGTGCGGTCATGAGTGATGATGCAGCAGCACGTGAAGCAGCCCGCAATCTGCTGGCATGGGAGGACATAGCTGATGAGGCACACCAGTTAGGTCTGGACCAGAATCAGCAATCATACGTGCGGCAACAGGTTAGTAGAGCGGCGAGTGCATTGAAGGAGGCCGTGTGGGGTGCCTACTGCCACGTGATGCTCTTGGACAATGATGAGGGTATTGCCGAAGTGAACTTAGGCATGGTCAATTCCAGTGCCGCATCCAATCTCACAGAACTCATATCCAGGCGTTTGGAGCAGGATGACACGGTGGTGCATAGCCTCAGCATCGACTATCTTCTGCGGTCGTGGCCACCTGCATTGGAGGAATGGAGCACAAAGGAGGTCCGGGACGCAGTCTACAAGTCTCCGAAGTTCCCGAGGCTGCTCGATCCGGATACGCTGAAGGAAACAATCGCTCGTGGTGTCAGAGATGGTCGGGTCGCATATGCAAGTAGGACGGCAGATGGTGACTTCGATCCGGTGTATTTCGCGGAAGACCTGTCTGCGGTTGACGTCGCCTTCGATGAGGACATGTTCATCATGCGGAAGGATCGGGCCTTGGAGATTATGGGGACCGACACAGGGGAAGAGGTTGAGGAAGGACATGAGGCAGACATCGCCCCAACCATCGATGAAGCGGAAGAGGAGTCATCAACACCCACCGGGACTGAGAGGCCGGCCATCCAAGCCATCAAATGGACAGGAGAAGTGCCCTCTCAGAAGTGGATGACTTTCTACACCCAGGTCCTGACACCGTTTGTCACGCAAGGCGGACTCTCGCTCAGAGTGACTGCTCATATTGAGCCGTCTAACGGAGTTACTCAGCGGCAAGTTGATGAGATGCGAAGCAAGCTCCGTGACTTGGGCTTGGATGACACAGTAGAAGAGTAGATGGTGGGGTGACGTCTCTGTCCCAGAGAAGTCATCATCCATGATCTGCTTCATCTCAAGCACCCTAACCATGGGAAGGTGTTCAAGGCTCTGTTGAAGGCGCACTTGGGGAATGGTGGAGATTAGCATTAGGCCTGCAGAACCTAACGAGCGAATATTCTTCTGGGCATTGAGGGCGGATAGTGGGGAAAGCCCATCATTCGGCTTAGTGGTCTTGGGGTCTTCATGAAGGAAGTCAAACCATCAGTGGCTACCTCTACCCATACAGATAGATGCGCGACAAGTCAGGCACTCTAGTCCTGAGACAAATCGCAAGGTGAGAGTTACCACCATTGAACACAGACTGATGTACGAAAAGTTCCGTCGTTTTCTTGACAATGCT
>PXBW01000143.1 GCA_003566775.1 candidate division WS1 bacterium | reverse complement strand
GGGGCGGGCTCCTTCGTGTCCTTGTCCTGCACGAACTCGATGCCCATGACGAGGCCCATACCGCGCACATCGCCCACGTAGCGCGACTTCTCCTGCATCTCCAGCAGGCGGCCCTTCATGTACTCGCCCATCTTCGCCGAGTTCTCGACGAGGTTCTCCTCTTCGAAAATGTCCAGCACCGCATGTGCCGCGGCGCACGAAACCGGGTTGCCGCCGGTGGTCGATGATGCCTCACCGGGATCAAAGATCTCCATGATCCGCTGCTCGGTCATCAAGGCGGAGGTCGGGATACCCGATCCGATGCCCTTGCCGAGGGTGAGGAAGTTCGGGCGCAGGTCCTCGTGCTCGAGAGCGAACATCCTGCCTGTGCGGCCGAAGCTGGACTGTACCTCGTCGAGGATGAACAGAGCATCGTTCTCCTCGCACCACGCCTGAAGTTCAGTCAGCCATCCCTCGGGCGGGAAGATGAAGCCCGCTCCGCCCTGGTAGGGCTCGGTGATGACCGCCGCAAGGCTGCCCGTCGTCTGTGTCTCGACCACGAGGTCGAGAAATGCGAGGCACTTGAAGTCGCAGGTGTCACGCTCGAGGTCGAACGGACAGCGATAGCAGTAGGGGTAGGGCGCCTGGACGTGCCCGGACAGCGTGGGACCGTAGCGCTTCTTGGTTCCCTGCTTACCTGCCGCTGACATCGCCATGCCGGTGCGACCGTGGAAGCCGCCGTAGAAAGAGATGATCTCGTGCCTGTCCGTGAAGCGCTTCGCCATGCGCATCGCGGCCTCGGTCGCCTCCGAGCCGGTGGTGATCATGAAGCAGGCGTCGAGATTCGGCGGCGCGATCTCCACCAGGCGCTTCGCGTAGGTGACGCGTTCGGGGGTCGGGAAGTCGTAGGGATTCATCAGGCGCGCGACCTGCTTCTGAATCGCCTCGACGTGGTGCGGATGGCAGTGACCGACGTTGGTCACCAGCACTCCGGAGGTCCAGTCGATGTACTCGTTACCATCGACATCCCAGAGGCGCGCGCCCTTGCCGTGATCGATCACGAACGGCTGCTGGCGGCTAGTTGCGCCGCCCTCATATTGGTCCGATATCTCCATGTACTCGGCCGACCTGGGGCCGGGAAGGTTGTACTTGGGCATTGTCTATGCGCTCCCGATACGTCGTATTACGAACTAAAGGCGGATGGTATCTCAGGCGGCAACGAGGCTCGATGCCCCGCCTCTCACACCGTGCGGTGCGTCCTCGAGTCTGTGTGAGAAGCGATGTCTGACCGCCATCGCAGCCCCGAGTCTGCCGCATACCTTAGAGCCGACGGCCGCCTCTTACACCTCGCGGTAGGCCGCTCCGCCCAGCTTCTCCTCGACTTCCTCGTTAACGGTGAAGCGCGGCGGCTCACCGGCGAGGAAGAGGTCCACGTCCTGCATGATCTTCTCGCGGATGTCCCATCCCGCCTCAACCGAGCACCAGCCAAGGTGCGAAGAGAGCGTCGCGGTAGGCAGGTCGAAAAGCTCCATGTCGGCGGGCGGCGGCTCGGTCTCGTAGACGTCGATGCCCGCTCCCGCGATCCAGCCCTCTCTTACGGCCTTGGTCAGCGCCTCGGTGTTGACGATGGCGCCGCGGGCCGAGTTAACGAGAAACGCGCTGTCCTTCATCATCTTCAACTGCGGCTCATCGATCATGTAGCGGGTCTCATCGTTGAGCGGGGTATGGATGGTCACGACGTCAGCCTCGCCCAACACGTCCTCCAGCGAATGGCGCTCGTGAACACCCAGGGCCGCTATCCTGCGGTCATCCATGTATGGGTCACAGATCATCCGGCGCCCGAAGATATTCTCGGTCATACGGAAGACGCGCGAGCCGATCCGGCCGGCGCCGATGATGCCGAGAGTCTGATCACTCATGCGGTGGATGTCACCGAGTGTCGAGAAGTCCCATATTCCGCTGGCCGAGGACTCCTCAAGGATGCGACGACTCTCGAAGAGGCGGCGGGTGCAGGCGAAGATCAGCGCCACTGCCTGCTCCGCGACCTCCTGCGCACAGTAATCGGGGACATTCGAGAGACGGATGTTGTGCTTCGTGCACGCCTCAGTATCCACGTTGTCATAGCCGATGCCGTGGCGGATGATCAGCTTGCACTTCTCGAGTTGCGAGATCACCGATTCGGGCATCGGGGCCATGTTCACTATGACCACGTCACAGTCGCGTATGACCTCGACAAGCTCCTCCTCGGGGGCGAGCTTGAGCTGGTGGTACTCGAAGTCGATCTCACGCTTCGCCATCTCCTCGACTTCCCAGTCGAGGTCGTCTTCGATGTAATCTGTCACTACGATCTTTGTCTGACTCATTTCTGACCTCCATTAGGTGGCAACGCCGGGTTGCGAGAGCAAGCACACGTTGACAGGCACGGCACGAGGCCGCGCCCAAAATAGTTTCGACGTGAGGCGCAGGTTTACCTGCCTTATACCGCCACCCGCGCCTGTCCATGCCTGAGAGAGGCGGGCGATGCTTCTTCGGGTACGCGCCCTCTCGCTGTCTCACCCGCTCCAACGCCCTCTGTCACTCGCGCGTTCCGCTGAATCCCTGCAGAGCATAGATGTCCGACACGAATCACCCGACGCGGGCGGCTTCCATCTTCGCGCGCCCGCGCCGATCCTTCTCATTCATAGGCTCACACACCGAGGGGACGTGTCAGGGCTCCAGGGCTCCAGGTATCTCCTCAATTGCAGCATCCTCGGAGTCGTCCGGCATCTCGGCGTCCATTGTCTCCTGGTCCGCTTCTGCACCGTTCTCAACGTCCGGGTCATCGTCGTCCATCTCATCGTGGTCTGGCTCAATCATGTCCTCGGGTGGCACATCGTCAAAAAGGACGCCGTCCACGGCCTCCTCGTCCGGTGCCGGCCTGCGCTCGACAACCAGAAAATAGAGGCCCACGAGGATCGCCACGATCAGGATCAGCACGATTATGACCACGGCGGGGCTTACCTGTTGGTCCATTCATCTTCCTCCTGCATCCAGCATATCGCGGTCATGCTTCCTGGGACAACGGCTGTGATGAATGCATCAATGCATTGCGGACCAGCAGGTCTATTCTCCGACCTGCTCTGCCCCACCTCCCCACCCCGGATAATTGCTTTGAGCGACTCTAATCTCCTCCCGAAGCTCCTCGACGGGGAAGCGATCGCCCGGGCAGGCGGTTTCCCACAGTTCGTAGTGCGCAAATATGTCATCTGCGCTGAGGCCGTACTTCCTGGTCAGATCCTCCAGCAGCGCTCTGACCGCCTCCATCTGAGCATCGGTCGGTCGAGCCGGCTGCTCGGCCCCGGCGGGATTCGACTGCGAGTCGAAGTTCCCCACCAGGCTGATCCCGAGATGGTCGTTATGCTCCTGGGTATGGGCGCCGGGCATCCACTCCGGCCGTCCGTGCTCGACGGTGCCGTCGGGGAGTATAACGTAATGGTAACCGATATGATAGATCTCTCCCCGGTATTCGCAGGCGAAGCCACGATCCGCATGCCACTGTGCTACGGTCTCAGCGTTCACCTCACGGCCTCCGACGGTGGCACCGGTGGCCGTATGATGAAGCACGATCCCGTCCGGCCCACGGAAGAAGAGTCTGCGGGGCCAGCGGGGGCCGAGCCTCATCGTCAGAGCACCGACGGCCACTATCAGGACCGCGAGAAGGAGCAGGACAGGCTCCACCCGTCCGAAGCGGCCGCGGGGCATCAGATTCGCTGATACGGAGCAGATCATAGGCGTCGATTCGCTATCACCGCCCCTCTCTCCTGCATTCGGCGCACACTGGGGGAGGAAGCACCGAGCACTATCAAGAGATTCCGTCTGTCTCGAGGCAGGATTCTTCGCACTGAGAGCGAACGTATGCACTGTCGCACCGCCGGGCGAGACGTAGCCCGCGGATGATTCTGCGATCAGAATGGAGCGAAAACTCTTGAGTCAGATGAAGGCCGCCGTCATAACCGGACCGCACCAGGTGGAGTTGAGACAGATCGAACGCCCAGTCCCGGAGTCGGGCGAAGCGCTCGTGAAGATAGAGGCAGTCGGCGTCTGTGGAAGCGACCTGCACGCCTACGAAGGAAGCCAGCCCTTCTTCGAATACCCTGAGATGGGCGGACATGAGTTCGTCGGAACCGTCGTTGAGGTGGTTGACGGGAAGGCGCCTGAACTGATCGGCCGCCCCCAACCCCGCACTCCCGTCGAAGGCTCGCGCGTGGTTGTTGATCCTTCGATGCCCTGCGCAGACTGCTATCCCTGCCGCAGCGGACGTTACAACTGCTGTGAGAACATGCGTGTCATGGGCGTCCACGCTCCAGGGGCTTTTGCCGAGTACATTGCCGCCCCGCTCGGCTGTCTGCATGTCATCTCAGATGAGGTGTCGGACGACGCGGCCGTGATGGTTGAGCCTCTCTCCATCGGGGTCCAGGCCGCCAGCCGAGCGCGGATTACGATAGATGATACGGTGCTGATTGTCGGCGCGGGCACCATCGGCCTGTCGGTGCTGCAGGTTGCGAAATCGCGGGGCGCTAGGTGCGCCATAACCGATCTCGTTCCCGGACGACTGGCGCTTGCGCGCGAACTCGGCGCCGATCTCGCCCTCGATCCCTCAGAGGTCGAACTCCGCGCGGCGCTGACGGATGGCTTCGCGCCCAGCGGCCCCTCAGTCGTCATCGAGGCCGTTGGCAGGCCGGTAACGGTCAAACAGGCGCTTGATGTCGTCGCGGCCAGCGGGCGCGTCGTGATGCTCGGCCTGTGCTCAGACGAGATCTGTTTTGAAGGCTCCCTGATGGTGAAGAAGGAGCTGGATTTCCTCGGCTCGCGTCTGCACGGAGGCACGGTGCCGCAGGCTATCGAGTTGGTCGAGAGCGGAGAGGCCCACCCGGAGCGCCTCGTGACCCATCACATGAGCCTCGATGAGGTCGAGGAGGCGTTCAAGCTGATGCTGAAAGAGCCGGATACCACGATCAAGGTGATTCTCAGGCCATGACCCCATGCGGTGACTCCGGGAGCGGCGAGATTCCGCTGCTGGTGCTGGGGGGGCCGACGGCGGCCGGCAAGACGGATCTGTCGCTGCGTGTAGCCGAGCAGGTCGGCGGGGAGATAGTCTCCGCCGACTCCATGCAGATATATCGGCGCATGAATATTGGGACGGCCAAGCCGACGCCGGACGAAAGAGCGCGGGCACCGATTCACCTGATCGACTTCGTGCCTCCCGAGAGCGAGTACACAGTCGCCCGGTTCAAGCGGGACGCCGAGCGGGCGATCCGTGAGGTTCATCAGAGAGGGATGCTACCGATACTCTCCGGTGGAACCGGCCTCTACCTTCGCGCGGTCACCGAGGGCTTCGACTTCCCCCCGCCGCCGAGCGATGATGCCTTGCGTGAGAACCTCTGGCAGGAGATGGAGAAGGTCGGCTCTGAAGCGATGCACGAAAGGCTCGCGCGTGTCGATCCGGAGGCGGCGGAGCGCATCGCTTCGGCGGACGCCAGGCGCATCGTGAGGGCACTCGAAGTACATGAGCTTACCGGCAGACCCATCTCCTCACAGCAGAACGTTGACGCTGATGAGGGCATTGTCTATAATTGGGCGAAATTCGTGCTTACGGCCCCCAGGGAGAAGCTCTTCGAACGGATCGAGCGTCGCGTTGATCTCATGATGCAGGCGGGATGGCTGGAGGAGGTGCGCGACCTCGTCGCCTCCGGAGTACCATCTGATGCACAGTCCATGCACGCGATAGGATACCGCCACCTGCTCGAATACCTGAGTGACGAGTGCGATATTGACGAGACAGTCCGGCTGATTAAGCGCGACACTCGGCGCTACGCCAAGCGTCAGATGACCTGGCTGAGAAGCGGCGAGGGTTACAGATGGCTGGCGGCCGGAAGTGATCTGCAGCGTCGTGCATGTACGGCCACCATCGTAACAGCAGCGCGCCGACTTCAGGGTGAGATACGATGAGTCCCAAGCCACAGGTACAGGACGAATATCTGAACGATGTGCGCACCAAGAAACGCCCCGTCGAAATAGTCCTGTTAGGTGGACGTACGCTGCGGGGAAACGTTGTCGCCTTCGATACATTCACAATCAAGCTGCGCTGCAAGCGAGATGAGATACTCGTGTTCAAGAGTGCCATCGCGGTGATCGGACCGGTGCGCAAGGCTCCGCGAAGCTGAACCTACGGAGACGATGTACAGATGCCATTACGCTTTGTGAAGATGCAGGGGCTCGGCAACGACTACGTCTACATCGACGGACACGATCAGGACCTCGCCCGCTTCGACCTCGGCCGACTTGCGGCGATCGTATCCGACCGCAACTTTGGCGTGGGCAGCGACGGCCTGATACTCATCCTGCCGTCGGACACCGCCGACTTCCGCATGAGAATCTTCAACCCCGATGAATCCGAGTCGAACATGTGCGGAAACGGCATGCGCTGTGTTGCGAAATACGTGTACGAGCACGGTCTGACCCGGAAGACCGAGTTCGAAGTAGAGACGCTGGCGGGCATAATCCGACCATCACTGAAGGTCGAGAATGGAAGCGTCACGAGCATTACCGTGGATATGGGTGAGCCTCGACTCGCGCGGAGCGAGATCCCAATGGAGGGCGAGCCACAGGATGAGCCCGCGATCGAGGAACCTCTCGATCTCGATGATGAGACTCTCCAGATCACTGCGGTCTCGATGGGCAATCCTCACTGCATCATTTTCGTGGATGAGGTCGAGGAGGCTCCCGTAGCCGAACTGGGGCCTGAGATTGAGTGCCATCCGATATTTCCCAACCGCACCAACGTTGAGTTCGTGGAGATTGTCGATCGTACGCATGTCAGGATGCGGGTCTGGGAGCGGGGAGCGGGAATCACACTCGCCTGTGGCACGGGAGCCTCGGCAACCTGCGTCGCCTGCGCGCTCACAGACAGGACCGAGCGATCGATTGAGGTGGAACTGCTCGGTGGGACACTTCAGATTGAGTGGCGCGATGACAATCACGTGTTCATGACCGGCCCGGCGGTCGAGGTGTACGAGGGTGTCCTTAGCGACGCCCTGATCTCCGGAGCCGCACTTTGATGGATTGAGAGCCGCTGTACCGACAGGAGGCCGACAGGCCTTATCTGCCGAACGCCACATCTAACACGCCGGACGAGGGAGACCGACGATGGAGCAGGCACAGCGACTTCAGCGCATTCCACCCTATCCCTTCCGCGAGATCGCCATGCTGAAGGCGAAGATGATCGAGGAAGGTAACGAGCCAATCGATTTCGGCATCGGCGACCCGGACATGCCGACCCCGCAGTTCGTCATCGACGCACTCTGCGAGGCGGCCAACGATCCGGAGACACACCCCTACGATGAATCCGGCTTCGGCATTGAGGAGTTCAAAGGCGCGGTCGCCGAGTTCGCGAAGAAGCGCTACGGGATCGAAGTCGCAACTGATGGCGAGATACAGAGTTGCATCGGAGCGAAGGAAGCTCTCGCGCACATAATCTGGGCCTACATCGACCCCTCCGACGTCGTGCTGGTGCCCGATCCGGCGTACTCGGTGTACAGGGTGCAGACCTCGTGGTGCGGGGGGGCGGCCTTCCCGATGGCGCTTGAGGCGGAGAATGATTTCCTTCCCGATCTTGAGGCCATCCCCGAGGCGGTCAGGCAGCAGGCGAAGCTGCTGTTCATCAACTATCCGAACAACCCGACCGGGGCGGTGGCCTCGCTTGAGTATCTTGAGCGCGTGGTTTCGTTCGCGCGCGAGTACGAGATGCTGATCGTGCAGGACGCCGCTTACGCCGAGGTGTACTACGACGCCGAGGACCGCCCGCACAGCATCCTCGAGATAGATGGCGCCAGGGACGTCGCAATCGAGATGCACTCGCTGTCGAAGACCTTCAATATGACGGGATGGCGGGTTGGCTGGGCGATGGGCGGCGCCGCGCATGTGGAGGCGCTCTCACGAGCTAAGAGTAATGTGGACTCGGGCACTTTCATGGCCGTGCAGCGGGCGGCGGCGGCGGGTCTCGCGAACTACGATGAATTCGCACCACAAATGCAGGACGACTACCGGCGCCGCCGCGACGCGCTGGTGGAGGGCCTGCAGAGCCTCGGCTGCCCCATCGAGAAGCCACGCGCCACGTTCTACGTCTGGCTCCCTGTGCCTGAGGGCTACAGCAGCGAGAGCTTCGCCCGGAAGCTGCTGACCGACTGTCAGGTGCTGGCGATCCCGGGCGCGGTTTACGGCGCGGTTGGCGAGGGCTTCGTGCGTATGTCGCTGACTATCAAGGGTGACGATAAGCTCGGGCTGATCGAGCAGGCGATAGACAACATGAGAGAGGGCGGCGTTGCCTGGTAGGATCGCCGCAATGATCACGAGGTGAGTTGTCCTTGAACCGCGACGAGCATCCGGAAGATGGGCAGGAACAATCAGAGGTTGAGCAGGCGATCCTCGTCGGGATAGAGGACCTTCACGGTCGCAGTCGGCGATCGATGCGGGAGCTGATCGACCTGACAAAGACCGCCGGCGCGCAGGTGATCGATCTCATCACGCAGTCGCGCGATTCTCCCGACGTGCGGACTTACATCGGACGCGGCAAGGTAGACGAGCTTGCCGGGCAGGTGACCGCCACGGACGCGGACCTGGTGGTATTCAACGGCGAGCTTACACCGGTGCAGAATCGCAACCTCGTCGATGCTCTGGAGTGCAAGGTTCTCGACCGCACCGAGCTTATCCTCGACATCTTCGCTCAGCATGCGCGGACTCGCGAGGGGAAGCTGCAGGTAGAACTGGCCCAGGCGCGCTACACTCTCCCCCGCCTGGCCGGACGCGGGGTGATGATGGACCGTATCGGCGGCGGCGCCGCGGGCGCGGGGATCGGAGTGCGCGGCCCCGGTGAGACGAAGATCGACGTGGAGCGCCGGGTACTACGGCGCAAGATTCAGCGCCTCGAGGACGAGATCGAGCAGGTGCGCACGAGACGCGAGGTCGAGCGCAGGTCGCGCAATCAGTCGGGCCTGCCCACCGCTGCCCTCGTCGGTTACACCAACTCCGGCAAGTCAACCCTGCTCAATGCACTCGCGGGGTCGGAAGAGGTTGCCGTCAGGGATCGGCTCTTCGAGACACTCGATCCGACGATCCGTCGCATCTCACTGGATGAGGGACGCGAGGCGCTTGTTGCCGACACGGTCGGGTTCATCCAGGATCTTCCCACCCAGTTGGTTGCCGCGTTCCGTGCCACGCTCGAGGAGGTCACGGAGGCCGATCTGCTGCTGCACTTAGTCGATGCCGCCTGGCCCGCCGCCTACGAGCAGTACGAGGCCGCCTCATCGGTCATAGCAGAGCTTGGGGCTGCCGAAATCCCCACCATCGTCGTGCTAAACAAGATGGATGCCGTCGCCTCCGAACGCAAGGTGGAGATCATCGAGAGTCGCATCTCGAACACGATTCGCATCTCGGCGCTCGAAGGCGACGGCCTGGACGAACTGCGCCGCCGCATGTCCGATTTGCTTTTCGCGCATCTGATCGACGTCACGCTACACGTACCTTACGATCGCATGTCGCTGATGGAGCTGCTGAACGAGCGCGGACACGTCTCGGAGTCGAAGTACGAGGCTGAGCACGTTGTGGTCAGGGCCGAGGTGGACGAGGCGACGCTCGCCCGGGTGCGGGACCTCGTGGTAAGCGACTGAGCCGACTCCGCGTGGAAGCGCATCCCCCTGTCCGCCGGGCGACTACCTCCGCACCCCATCGTGCATCTGACGCTCAAGAGCGAGGCGTTCCTGCATCATGCGGCACCGCTTCAGCCAGCGTTCCTCATAGTCCGCAGAGTCGATGACGCGCGAGGTTAGATCGGCGACAGAGTAAACCCCCTCCTCGATGCACCACTCGACGCAGATGCGATAGGCTTTCCAGTCGAGTTCATCGCGGTCCCGGATCACGCTGATCTGTCGCAAACCGGCTCTGAACGCAGCAAAGGCTCGGGTGTGACCGTCGGTCAGAACGAAGCTGCCCGCCAGGCGCGTAATGGGGAGGGCATCGTACGGTTCACGACCTGAGCGTTCCACACGTCGCTCCACGGCAGCGAGTTTCGCTTGGTTGATCCAGAGTTGACTCGGCTGCAGGTCGAGCAGGTTCACGACGAACGGCTCAGGCATCAATCTGCGTTCTCCCGGGTGGCTGGCGATCCTTCGATCACTGCGGCGAGCGCGTCACCGCTGTCGGCGTATGGATGCTGAGCGGGCAGGGCCACGTCACAGTCCGGCCGATGGCAGCCGTACTCCCAGAGCCAGCCGTCAACAGGGGACGTTATCTGCACGGTTCTGAGGTTGTCGTCGCGAATGATATGACCCAGAAACTGCCCGGCGGCCACATGATCAGAGGTAGCCAGCCCCGCTTCTACGAACAGCCCCGAGCAAGGCGCCTCGATCTCGTGTCTGCGCGTGTCGTCATCCGCACTCCCGCGGCGAAACTCGACGTACGATCCGTCGATCTGTTCGATCTCGCCCTCCATCATCCCAAAGGATCTGGCGAGGTTCGTGGCGGCACGCAGCCCCAGCGCAACCTCATTCTCGCTTATGACCCACTGGGGAGCAAGCTCGATAGTGATCGAGCCGCGCTCGCTGTCGTTGAAAAGAGCGCCTATGGTAACGCCCTCGGTGTTCCCCCGCGGGGCATCTCGCCACTGGATGAAGCGGATGCCCGCGACTCGCGCCATCTCCGCCGAGAGGCCCTCGTCGCGTGCGAGCGTCGCGCTGGCGGTGAAGCGTGACCATGAATGCAGGTCGAGACAGCGCGAGCAATGCTTCACTACCGCCTCGTGCAATGCGAAAGCAACCCGCTCGGTGTCATTGCCGTCGGCCTTCCCGGGCCACGTACGGTTCATGTTGTGCCCTTCATCATCACCGTAGGGCTGTTCGGGGCCAAGGTTGATGTGTGAGCGGCGGTGACGCAGCGCCGGCAGGTTCGCGAAGGGCACCAGCCATACATCACCGGCAACCAGATTCTCCTCACAAACCTGTTGGAAGCGCCGGATCACCTCTGATCCCTGCACCTCGTTACCGTGCTGTGCGGCGATCACAAGCAGTGACTCACCTTCCGCCCCCGAATCGATCCGCCAGAAGGGAACGCGCACCTCCTCGCCATCATTGAGTCGTGCCACTGCGTGATCGAGTCGCGTCTGCGCCATGATAGCGTCCTCCTATGCGGTGATGATGCCCGCGAGTGTGTCGCCTGCGTCACAGTAGGGGTGCTGGTCAGGAAGACTCACGTCGGGAGCCTCGCGCTGGCTGCCGTAGCGCCAGAGCCAGCCGCCTTCGGGTGCGGTGATCTCAACGGTTGACAGATCGTCGTCAAGCAGGATATGTCCGAGGCTCTGCCCCGCCTCAACCCGGTCTTCCAGTTTCAGATCGGGAGCCTGCACGAAGAGCCCGGCGCAGGGCGCCTCGACCATCATCTTGCGCTCATCGGTGACCTTGATTCCGCTCTCTGAGGGAATCTCCGGCTCGCCCTCCATCATCCCCAGCATCCGGGCCAAGTTCACGAGCGCGCGCACCCCCCCAAGCACCTGGTGTTCCTCAACGCAGAACTGTCCGGAGAACTCGATGGTTATCGCCGCAAGCCCCCGGGACACGGTAAGCTTGCGCAACTGAGTGGGCAGATCGAGGTCGTCGGGAGCTTCGCTCCAGTTGATGAAGCGCAGGCCTGCGATCTCCGCCATACGGCTACTCTCTCCCACGTCACAGGCGAGCACGGCAGCCGCCCACAGTCTGCACCAGCAGTGCAGATCGACCATGTGGGTGGCGCGCGTAACGATCTGCTCGTGCAGGGAGTGAGCGACACGGGCAACGTCATTGCCCTCCAGGTCGCCCGGCCAGAGCCGGTTCATATTGTTGGCCCTGTGAAGCTCAGTCTGCTTCTCCTCAGGGCCGATCTTCACGCTGTTGCGCCGATGCCGGATGGCCAGTAGATTCGCCATCGGCACCAACATCACTGTGCCTGCGCGCAGTTGCTCGGTGCAGACCGGGGCGAAGCGCCGGATCGTCTCGGTGCCCTGCACCTCATTTCCGTGCTGAGCGGCGACGATCAGCAGGGTCGGCCCCTCACCGCCCGCGTCGATCTCCCACCAGGGGGTTACGATTTCGCTCCCATCCGCAATTCGCGTCTTCACAGACTTCTCCGACAATTCCGGGGCCATCTCAGTCCTCCCGGCGACCACAAACGGTCGCCCCTAAAGATCCGCGCCCATCTGCGGCTCAGCCATGAGGTACCACGGACCGCGCCTTTTCGGACATGGTGGTCGGCACGTAATCCATTCGGCTACTCCTCAATCGAATTCCACCGGAGGATCCATCCGATGTGTTGAGCGAAGGAATTCAACCGCTGGATAGCCAATGACCAGGGAGGCGTCAACGCTGTGATCGGGGGGGACCTTCAGGTATTCCTTCAGGCGACTGTCCCGCTCGGCGGCCTCGGTTACGAAGCCGACCAGGCAGGTTCCCAGACCCATCGCGGTAGCCATCATCATCATGTTTCCGACCGCGTAGTGGGAACTCTCGATGACCGCCGTATCATCTCCGGCCGAGTGCACGACGATAAGTGTCGGCGCATCCCACAGTATGCAATCTTGTTGCTCATCGTATGCCTCGACCAGACGCTCAACCATCGGCTGCATCTCCATGAGCATATCTGCCGTCTCGCTACCCAGCATCACTCTGAGCATCATGCGGTTGACCCGCCCCTCGAGCATCTTCAACAGACTGCGGAAGATGGCCACTATCCGCCGGCGAATGCGCAGCAGGCGCTCAGGATCACTCAGCACGGTGAAATGCCAGGCCTGTTCGTTGAGGGCACTTGGAGCTAGTGTTCCGGCGGTTATAATCCGCCGAATAATGTCTTCGGGCAAAGCTTCATCCCTATACCTGCGCACGCTTCTACGCCGCCTCAGCAGATCCCAGACGGAATCAACTCCAGCGGCCTGTTCGGGATGCAGCAGATCCTTGAACTGTGACGGAGTGGTGTCCGGCAACTGAACGGCGTTCTCGGGGCATACAGCGACACAGTGACCGCAGAAGAAGCAGGGGCCCCGGCCGGTGGCTTCCGGACCGTCCTCCCCCATCACCAGCAACTCTGACGCACAGATCTCGACGCAGGCGCCGCAACGCGTGCATAGTCCGGAATCGATCCTGGGCCTGATATCTCGCCGCATCTCTCTACCTCCAACTCAGACTCCGACTGCCGCCTCCACCGCGACATACCACGGTCCGTGACGCCGCGCAAGCGTGCGACGCGAGGCGTCGTTCAACGGAAGTATCATCGCTACCTGTGTTAGCTCTGGTTCAAAGCCGAGCGCGCCCAGCCAACCACGCTCCGGGGCGTTGTCATCGACGGCCAGCGCGATCCTCTCAAGCGGAGCGGTTGACAGCAGACTCTCAAGCTGGTCCGCATTCATCACCTTCGCCGCAACATCAAATGCTATCGCGATGGCCTGCTCTTCTCCGGCGATCTGAACGATCGACCGGCTGAAGGTCGCTGTCGAGATGGGACCGCTATCGGCAATCTCGGCTACGACCGTGGGAGCGACCGGGGCTTCGAGGCGATGCCACCGCCACAGTTCGCCATTCAGGGGACTGAATCCCTCGTGGCCCGTGAAGTAATCGTTGATCAACGATATGAGTGTGGACGCCTCTTCGGCAGGATCGATCGGCAGTGCGGCGCAACCACTACCCTCGGGGCATTCACCGAGCACAAGTGAGAGCCGCGCCCGCTCCTCGTATCCCAACTCCTCGTAGAAGCGATAGGGATGACCGTCGGGGTTCGTAAACAGCACACTCGCATCGCAGCCGCGCGAGATCATCGCCTCATGAGCCCGATCCATGAGCTTCCGGGCCAGCCCCTGCTTCTGGTATTCCGGGTCGGTCGCCACGGCGGCAACCATTCCGCAACGCAGCAGGTCCCGCCCGAACTGCAGTGGCTGCACGTAAACCAGGACGTTGGAGACCAGTCTCTCTCCATCCAGGGCGGCCTGGCACATCGAAGGGTCGAACCCCGGCCGCGCGCTGTACCACTCGACTAACCGCTCGTCGATCTCCGCCGCGCCCTCGTAGTCGGCAAATGCGACATTCTGCAGACGTAACACCTGCGCCTCAACGTCATTAACCTGCGTCAGATCCGTCAGCCTGTAGTCCATCTCCCGCACCTCCCTATCTTAGACGCCAACTACCGACTCAACCATCACGTACCATGGCGCGACGTGCTCCTCCAGCGCCTGCTCGGCGGCTTCACTGAAGGGTAGCACCATGGAGACCTCAGCCAGTTCGGAACGGAGGCCAAGTTCCGCCAGCACGGCTCGCTCAGGCGCTCTGTCATCAACCAACAGGGCTACCAACTCGGTGGGCGCCGACGATAACAGCGACTTCATGCACTCCGGGGTCATCTCGGTGGCGGCGATATCCGATGCGACGGAGACGTCACGCTCCTCGCCTCCGACTCGCAGAGTGGCGGGAGCGAAACTCGCCGTAGCGGCGACTCTGGAACCCGCAAGCTCCGCGATAACAGTGGGGCGTGACGGCGGATCGACTTTATGCCAGCGCCAGAGCTCGTCGCTCAACGGACTGAACCCCTCGTGATGGGCATGGTAGCGGTTGATCAGATTCGAGAGCGCCACCCCATGTTGCACGGCATCAACCGGCCCCGGACCGTGACCGCTCCTGCCGGGTCTTGGACCTATGAGCATCGAGGCCCGGCCCCGCTCGCGGTAGCCGAGACGCCGATAGAAACTGTAGGGATGACCCTCGGGATTCGTGTAAAGGAGCACGGCATCGATGGACTCGGGGCGCAGGGAATCGTGCGCCCTCTGCATCAGCGTACGCGCGAGACCCTGTCGCCTGTGGTTCGGGTCGGTGGCGACGCTGTCAATGATGGCACACCGAAAAAGCTCGGTTCCGAGGCGCACCGGCTGTATGCAGCAAATAACCTGAGAGACGAGCGCATCCTCCGCGAGCACCGCCTGACAGTGCTCAGGGGCGATGCCGGGCCGATTGAGGTACCACTCCACCCATGGCTGCTCGACCTCCATTGCACCCTCGTAATCTGCGAATGCGAGATTCTGCAGGCGCAGCACCTGTGCCGGGAGGTCGGGAACCTCGGAGAAATCTGTCAGAACGTACTCCATCGCCATTTGCTCCTCGGTCATATCTCACCCGCATGATCTATCAGTTGGCGTCAGTCGTGCCGCTCCCGGAAGGCCTCACACCGGCCCAGTCCCACCTTCGCCACCGCCACCCCGAACTCCTCCGGAGGATAGTTCACTGCCGATGGCGAAACTGTCTGCAGACAAATGCAAGAGGGAGGCAGATGATGCGTCGCAGCAGCGAACCCGAGATTGTCCAGAACTACCAAACGGACGAGAGCAACACGTTCTTCGCCAGAGACATCGAGGCGGTCGTCTTCCCAGAGAATACCGAGGATGTCGTGCAGGTTCTGTGCGAGGCCAACGCGACCGGTACCCCGGTCACCATCTCCGCTGGTGGGACCGGACTGACCGGCGCGCGTGTCGCATCCTGCGGCGGCCTGATCATGACCGTCGAACTGATGCGCGACGCCCCCTCACGCGAGGGCTTCGAGCCGCTCTCAGCCTCGCATCAGGGCATCGAGTACACCCTCATGGTCGATCGCCCCGGCGAGCGCGCGTGGTGCCCACCGGCGGTCACGCTTGATGCGATGGAGGCGTTACTGGCTCCCGACCTGCTCTTTCCCCCCGCGCCCACCGAGCGCTCAGCAATGCTGAGCGGCGCCGTAGCCGCGAACGCCTCCGGCGCGCGCAGCTTCATGCACGGTGCCACCCGCGCATGGGTGGAGGGGCTGGAGGTCGTGCTACCCACCGGCGAGACGCTCACGGTGGAGCGCGGCGAGGTCAGGGCGGATGGACGCGTGCTGAGCTTCACATCTGACGATGGTGTTGAGCACAGGGTAGAACTTCCCTCATACGAGATGCCTGACACAAAGAATGCTGCCGGGTTGTACGCCGGCGACGGAATGGACCTGATCGACCTCTTCATCGGCTGTGAGGGCATTATCGGCGTCGTTACTGGCGTGCTGGTGAGGCTGACGTCGCGCCCCATGCTGTTCTCCGACACCGCTTTCTTCGATTCAGAGGAGGCGGCCCTCGCGCACGCCGAACGACTGCGGAAAGCCTTCGATGACGGCCTGCCGATCCTATCCATCGAGTTCTACGACGAGCGTTCCCTGCGCTTCATCGACGAACATCCACAGGTGCGGCCTGACCACAAAGCCGCGATCTTCACCGAGCTTGATGGAGATGACGAAGACTGCGTGATGGCACTCGCCGAGATTATCGAGGAGAGCTGCCCGATCGATGACTGGTTCGCAGATACCGACCGCGAGCGGGAGGAACAGCGCGATTTTCGGCACATCCTGCCCGAGAAGGTCAACGTCTTTCTGCGCGAACACGGTACCGACAAGCGATGCACCGATTACGCGGTCCCACCTGAGAAACTTGATGAGATGATGGAGGCGCATCACCGGGCGGCCGAAGCCTTCATCGAGGTGACGGGCCGGCCGGAGAGATCCGTGGTACTGTTCGGGCACATCGGCGACTATCACCTGCACGCCGACTTCCTCCCCGCGAACGAGGTCGAGGAGGACGCCTCGATGGAGCAGTACATCTTCCTCGCGCGCAGCGCGATCGAACTGGGCGGCACCATCACCGCGGAGCACGGCGTCGGTAAGAAGACGCTGCCCATCGACGGCAGAGAGGTTCCCTACCTCGAACTCATGTACGGTCCGGAGGGACTCGAGGAGATAGCCCGCGCCAAGCTCGCACTGGACCCCAACGCGATCCTCAATCTCGGGAATATGATCCCGGTGCAACTGCTTGAGCGCTGCCGGGAATAGATCTCGGTCGCTTTTCGGATCGAGTGTGCTATTGCGAGCAACTCGGCGGTCGAATCTCGTATCACCCGTATGCGCTTACCTGTCAAGCGGGCCTGCCAACGGGCTTCTCGTGTTGCGGTGCGCGACTTCTTTCCATCCGGACCGCGCGCCCGCCACAAAGAGCGATTCGGCGTATCCGTGAAGCGACGGGGAGGACTCCGGCGGCTCCCGTCGAACTCACTCTCTCCCGCGAGGTGCTGTCCCGATAGACTTGAGAACGGATGAGCGTATGCCCACAGTTGAACCGCAGGTGACACTGGTACAGCACACGGAGCGGCCCGACGAGGTAATCGCGGCC
>PXBW01000086.1 GCA_003566775.1 candidate division WS1 bacterium | reverse complement strand
TGGGAGGGCGGTGACCCCGGCATCATATTCCTCGATCGTATCAATGCGGATAATCCGACGCCTCACGTGGGGGAGATTGAGGCGACCAACCCCTGTGGGGAGCAGCCACTGCTGCCGCATGAATCGTGCAACCTCGGCTCGATCAACCTCGCGAAGTTCGTGAAGGGCACCGGCGAGGCGGCGCAGGTTGACTGGGAGAGACTGCGCGAGTGCGTTCACCGCGCGGTGCACTTCCTCGACAACGTCATCGACATGAACGAACTTCCGCTCGAGCAGATCGCGGAGGAGACGCGGGCCAACCGCAAGATCGGCCTCGGGGTCATGGGCTTTGCGGACCTGCTGATCCTGCTGGGGATCCCCTACAACAGCAAGCAGGCCGTTCATCTTGCCGAGAGGATAATGCAGTTCATCTCCGAAGAGGGTCGGAAGCGATCGCAGGAACTGGCGCGGCAGAGGGGCGCGTTTCCCAACTGGAAGGGCTCCAGGTGGGAAGAGGCGGGACATGAGCCGCTGCGGAACGCCACGATCACGACAATCGCACCGACGGGGACCATCAGCATCATTGCGGGATGTTCATCCAGCGTTGAGCCGCTCTTCGCAGTAGTCTACACGCGCCACGTGCTCGATCGGGACGAGTTGCTGGAGGTGCACCCGATCTTCGAGGAGGTAGCCCGGGAACGCGGATTCTACAGCCCGGAACTGATGAAGGAGATCGCCGCGAAGGGCTCGCTGCATGATGTTGACGGCATACCCGACGACGTGCGCGCGGTATTCGTCACCGCGCACGACATAACTCCCGAGTGGCACATTCGGCTGCAGGCGGCTTTCCAGGAGAATACCGATAACGCCGTCTCAAAGACCGTTAACTTCCCGAACGAGGCAACCGTCGATGATGTCGAGCACGTGTACCGCCTCGCCTACGAACTGGGCTGCAAGGGCGTGACGATCTACCGCGACGGCTCGCGCGAGGAACAGGTGCTTACCACCGGGAAGACAGAGAGGGCGAAGAACGGCGAGGCGCCCGTGAAGGTGGAACCCCGTCCGCGCCCACCGGTGGTAACCGGGCTCACACGCGCGATGCGTACCGGTTGCGGGAAGCTATACGTGACGATAAATCGGGACGAAGAGGGGCCGTTCGAACTTTTCGCGCAGATGGGCAAGGCGGGCGGTTGCGCGGCTTCACAGTCGGAGGCGCTCGCGCGTCTCGTCTCTCTCGCTTTCCGCTGTGGGATCCCCGCCGAGCAGGTGATCAGACAGCTCAAGGGCATCTCCTGTCACATGCCCTCGTGGGAACCGGGTGGAGAGCGCATCCTCTCCTGCGCAGACGCGGTGGCGAAGGCCATCGAGAACTGCGTCATGCCCGAGGGAGAACAGCTTTCGATGGACTTCAACGGCTCCACCTTCGGTCACCTCGGCGCCTGCCCCGAGTGCGGCGGCACACTTGTGCATGAGGGCGGCTGCAACGTCTGCCGCGACTGTGGATACTCTCAGTGCGAATAGTGGCCGCGTCTCAACGGTCAGAGATGGCAGGAGGAACCGACGCATCCGGCGCGACCAGTGGGCACGGCTGCCGGTACCTCCTTCGAGCCAGAGGCAGTCTCATAGACTCGCGGGGCCGCGATGAGAACGGAATATGCAGTTGTCAGGGAGCACAATGAACGGTGAGTCGACTCGTGGAGAGGCATCGGAAATGTTGCCTTCCATAGTTAATGCATCCGGAGCGGGAATCTTTTGCGGTGATCTGGTGGTGTTACGAGTATCATGAGGTGAACGTAAGCATTTGGCCTCTATCGCCACCTTTTGCTCGTATCTCGGTGTCTGATGCCGTTCCGGACGAGAGGATCGGGCGAGCAGCGATTCGCGTCGGTTTATCGGGGTTGCTCGTCGGTCGGGAGGGGCGGGTTTGAGTGCTGTTCGCCGTCGCTGGACATGGTCTTCCCCGGAACCACCCGCTCTCGAGGCCATCTCGTTATTGGCGGAGGTTGGGAGTGCTCACTCCTCACAGGAACCGAATGGCGCTGTGCGTCGGTCAAGTCGACCGACCACCAAACTCTGACCCGAACACTGGCAGGCTGTGCCAACGGATGCCGCGAAAGGACTGAGAAGCGGATGGATATGTCAAGCAGTGTCGGCCCTCAGTACCAGGAGGCCACGAAATACGTGCGGGGGCGTCCGGTGCCGCAGGCTCCCGGCTGGGCAGCCGCTCCACCGCCGTATAAGAGCTACGAGGATTACCTCGAGTACGTTGAGCTTCCCGAGCCCGTCCGTGATGGCGGGCGATCGATCTGGGAACTCATCAATGAGCGCCGCTCCGAGCGTGATTACACCGGCGAGGCGCTCTCGGTCGAGGAACTGTCGCAACTTCTCTGGGCGAGTGCCGGGCTGACCGGCGAACTGGAGAAGACCGAGCTTCGCGCGGTAGGCTCCGCAGGGGCGCTCTACCCCAACGAGACCTATACGATCGTTCAGGCAGTCGATGGCATCTCACGGGGCGTCTATCACTACGATGTCCGCGAGCACGCGCTGGGCATGCTCGCGGACGGTGACTACTCCGAGCCGCTTGCGCAGGCCTGCCTCGGGCAGACATGGATGGAGGCGGCGAGCGCCGTCTTCGTCTGGGGGGCCGTCGTTGCGCGTTGCGCCTGGAAGTATCAGAACCGCGCATATCGCTACCTGTACCTTGATGCCGGGCACCTCGGCGCACAGCTTCAACTTGCCGCCGCCGCACTCGCTCTTGGCTCATGCAACATCGGTGCATTCTTCGATGACGAGGTCGCGGACCTCATTGGCCTCGACGGACAGACCGAGGTCATCACCTACCTCACGGCTGTTGGTCGGGTGTGAGAGTGAGTCTGTTCGCCCGGTATCGCTGGATTGATACTCGCAAGTCATCCTGAAGCTCGCGAGATATCGAGAAGTTGCCCGGCAAATGTTTAGGATTTCTTGAAGGTCATCTTCTGCACGATAGCGAATTTTCAATTATGCAGGTTTGATTCCGCTCGTGGAGGTATGCGTGATGCGACATGGTTTCACTCTGATAGAGTTGCTGGTAGTGATCGCGATCATCGCGATCCTGGCGGCGATCCTGTTCCCGGTATTCGCAAGGGCGCGCGAACAGGCGCGACAGACAAGCTGTCTGAGCAACGTCAGGCAGCTTGGCACGGCGTTGATGATGTATGTGCAGGATTATGATGAGAGGTTCTTCACCTCCACGTGGTCGGACAGCAGCGCTGACCCCCCCGGCCCGTTCTGGGCCTCAGCCCTCTACCCCTACGTGATGAACGAGCAGGTGTATCTCTGCATCACCGGAGGTGGACGGAGTGGCCCGGGAGCCTTCACCTACAACAACTGGAGCTTCCCGGTGAACCCCGGATATGGTTGGAACACACGCCTGGCGGGCATGTCGCTCGCGGAGGTTGAGCGGCCCGCAGAGGTCGTCTCCATCGGAGAGACCTCGCACCAGGTATTTGCCGACATTCCCGGGCGCATAGCATGGGCCAACAGTGGGGACCGGGTACGTCACGGGGACGGTGGCCCGTGGCCGGATGGTGATCGGGAGTACATGCAGGACATGTACTCGCGCCACAATGGCGGGGAGAACCACGGTTATGCCGACGGTCATGCCAAGTGGACTTCCAGCATGGCGACTTACAGCGCGGGCTTTGACAAACTCAATCCGTAAGCCGCCGGCATGTGAACATAGCCGCGTGTGACGGAGCATCCATGCGCGATCGGCCATTGCATACGGCCGATCGCGCTTCATGTTAACGTCTGCATTGGGAGGCGTCGGCAGCGGTCGTCGGGGCGAGCGGCAGGCCTCACTCTCCATGGTTTTCTCCATGGTGACCGGGCTTTCCACGATTTCAATTGCGATTCACGCGCAAGGCGCAGAGGACTTGCAGGTCATCAGTGTCGTAATGAAGAATATATAACCACGCCTTAAGACTTGCCGGGTTCCAACCACGAAAGGAGATCGTCATGAGGCACCAGGGTTTCACACTGATCGAACTGTTGGTGGTGATCGCGATCATCTGACTGCTGAAAAAAGTGGGAAAGGTCGGTGAGATTAAGAGGTATTGGGTGATGGTCTGTGTAAGCTGTGGTTGAGGTGATAGCAGATGAAACATCGACCGCAGGCACCGCAGGGTTC
>PXBW01000244.1 GCA_003566775.1 candidate division WS1 bacterium | reverse complement strand
GTGCCGCAGCCCCGGCAGGTGGCCTGAACCGGGAAGCCCACGAGATACTCGTGCCCCCGCGCGAAGCGCAGGTGCATGCGGCCGTCCCGGCAGACGCCGAGCAGCTTGTCACAGCGCGTGCAGCGCCAATCTGAATTGGAGGTGGTGGGCTTTGTCTTCGCGGCACCGGACCAGCTCGTCGGGGCTGCCTGGCGCGATGGGAAGGGAGTCGGCATGGAAGTGCTCCTCTGATTGATGGAGCCCTTTCAGTAATCAGCCGTTTGTCAGACCGTCCCGCACGCCATGTTAGACCGTTGTTAGACGGCTGCCTGGGGCCATGTCTTGTCAGTTACCAGCCGCCAGTAGCCGCGCTTCTCGCCCTTGGCGATGTAGACGTTCAGGATGCTCTCCCAGGTCTTCGGCCGGAAAGCCTGTTGGGGGTTGCGCGCGCCGAACCCGTCCATCAGCTGCTTCACTTGTACGTCCGGGCTGCCCGCCTTGCAGGCTGCCACGAGACGCTCGAAGATTTTGATCTGCTCTGCGCCTGTAAGGTTCAGCGGATCCTTACCAGGCACATGCAGCACCGCCGACTGCTTGCCCGAGCGCAGCACCTGCGGGGTCGCGCCCCCACGCGCGAGCGCAGAATTGCTGCGGAACGCCATTTCCAGACCATCTCGCGAGATGACAAACTCCTCGTCCGCTGGGGCGAGGTTCGACAATAACGGAACAACGACATTCGGCCCAAGATGGGACGGCATTTGCTCGCTGGCCGCCAGCACGATCCCGACGCCCGCCTGATTGCGTGCGCGGAGCGCCAGATCCAGCCGCTCGACGGTCTTCAGATCGTTCAGCCGCCGTGCAAAGTAGAGCGGAATCTCGGCATCGCCGATCTCCATCGCGCCGAGCAGGGTCAGGTCCTGATCGAGGACCTGTTGGGACCCGCGGCGCGTCAGCAGCGGTTTCAGCAGCTTCATGATGGTCTCATGCAGCCAGTCTGCATTGAGCGCGTACTTGTCGAGATCAGACGCCGGCACGTCACCGCCATCCTCGCCGAAAGGCCCTACCGCGCGAACCATCCCTTTGCTTTCAGACGGCTTGATGTCGCCCTCGCCATCAATATCGCCATCTTCGATCAATACAACGTCCTGGCGGTCGCGACGCTCAAGCAGGCCACCTTCGATTAGTTGTTGGGCATCGAGACCAAGCTCACGCAGGTACTTGCCCGTGACCTCGTCCTCGACGCGGTCGTGCAACTTCACCAACTCCGCGAACATCGCGCGCAGGTCTGATGGGTCGATCTGCCGGAAGGCGCTGAGGACGCCCCACTCCTGGAGCAGGGCGAACCCGAGGCTACGCTCCTCGGGATCCTTGTGGCTCTGCAGATTGCAGCTTTTCGTGCCGGATATCGTCATGTTGAGGGTTCGCTCGGTCGCATCGCCGGCGCGGCTGTAGACCACCGCGATGCCGATTCGGCTGAAGCGCTCCGCGCGCCGGAACACGTTACGCGCACCGAGATACTGATCGGCGACCGCCTCGATGTCGTCGTCGAGGGTGACCTTCAGCAGCAGCTTGCGACGCCACTGGCCAAGACGCACTTCCGCCTCGAGAACGCAGGCTCGGATGATATCGTACCCCTCGATGGCGGGCCGTTCGAGCGCCAGCGAGGACCGGAAACGGGTGAGGTTGTAGCGCTTCCAGGTGAGCGGCTTCTGGGAGATGTCGTGATTGAGCGCGACCTCGGCGAAGGTGTCGCTGACCTGTTGGCGCACCACTGGGCTGTCCGCGCAGACCTCGATCTGCCGCAGCGACGGCGTGTAGATCAGGGTCGCTTCGTTCGGCGGCCGATAATAGATCGCCGCGCGCCGACCGTCGTCGCGATGGTTGTATACGCTGGATAGTGGCCCGCCATGCCGCACGATCAGCATGATTGAGGCGGGATGGGCGTCCGTCCCCGGCAGATCAATCGCTTTCACCGTGCAGGAAATCGCCGGCTTCAACTCGAGAACTTTCTTGATCCTCATCGCCAGCGCCAGATCGTCGATGGCCGCGGCGTCGATGGGCACCGCGTTCTCGAGATCGACTTCGAAGGCGTCATAGAGTTTGCGGTGATCACGGAATTGCCTGGCAAAATGGAAGCTCTCCGCGTCCTCGAAAATCGCGCGCGCATTCAGCAACGCCCAGATGCTCCTGCAGAGCGGGTCGGGCTGTTCGTCGAATTCCTCCGCGCTTTCATGATCGAGCTTCTGGGCCACGATGGTTTTGAGCGAGGTGACGCCTTTTCCAGTTGCGAGAGCGCGGATGCGACGCGAGCGGGTTTCGGCTGGGCGAAGCTCGTCCGGGTCGAATTCGGCCAACACATCGATGAGTTGTTCTCGAAAGGCATAGACGGCGTCATCGTCGTCGAGGTTCGGTATGAGCTCCGGCAGTTCGAATTCGGGTTCATTGTCGCCATCCCGAACAACAAGCGCCGCGCAAAGAAAATCAATCCGCGCATCTTCGATCAGACCAAGGGTCTCGGGGCCCAACGGAAGTGATCTGCGCGGCATGAACACACCTCAATCAAAAGCTGCTCGACGGGGATTCAACCTTTGATAATCGCGGAAGCGACTATCGCGTGCAACCATTTTGTTCCCATTATGTTCGAGAGCGCGATGTGGATGTCCCATCATTGGTGGCCGAGTGGCTTTTGATCGGTAACCACCACCGAACAAGGCTGCCGGACATGAAGCGCCCCAACCCCCTGCGCCCCGACCACATGACGCCCGCTGAGCGCCGCGCCGAACTGTGCTCCCTGCTCGCGCTCGGGCTCGTCCGCCTCCGACTTCACCAACGAGGCGAACCTTCTGACATTAATGGAGAAATCTGCCTACACTCTTCGGCAGGCCAATGCCTTCATACAACTCCAACTCAACGGAGAAATGCATGAACAAGCCCGATCCCATTCCCGCACGCCTGGCCGCGCTCAAGACCACCCCGACACCGGCGCTGAAACAGCAATGGCGCGAGTTGTTCGACAGTGAGCCGCCGCCGTTCAACCGCCGCTACCTCGAGTCGCGCCTGGCCTATCGCATCCAGGAACTGGCCTATGGCGGGCTGAAGCCCGAGACAGTCCGGCGGCTTGAACGGCTGGGCGAGGAACTGGACGGCGGCGACAAAAAGAAGCGCGGCATCCGCGCCAATCTTGATCGTCCCATCACCGGCACCCGGTTGCTGCGCGAATGGCAGGGTGTCGAGCATGTGGTCACCGTTACCGCAGACGGATTCGAATGGCAGGGCCGACCCTACAAGTCGCTGTCCGCCATCGCGCGGGCCATCACCGGGACGCGCTGGAATGGGTGGGTCTTCTTTGGCTTGAAAAATCACCGGGGTCGGACATGACGAAGCAGCCGGAAAAATCGAAACTCGCCCGCAAGCTGCGGTGTGCCGTCTACACACGAAAATCCAGCGAGGAAGGGCTCGAGCAGGAGTTCAACAGCTTGCACGCCCAGCGCGAAGCCTGCGAGGCCTATATCGCCAGTCAGCGCTCCGAAGGCTGGGTTCTGGTCCGCGACCAGTATGATGACGGCGGCATCTCGGGCGGCACGCTGGAACGGCCCGGCCTGAAGCGGCTGCTGGAGGATATCGAGGACGGGCTGGTCGACGTGGTCGTGGTCTACAAGATCGACCGTCTCAGCCGCTCGTTGGCGGATTTCGCCAAGCTGGTCGAGGTTTTCGACCGGAACGGGGTGACGTTCGTCTCGGTCACGCAGTCGTTCAACACCACGACCTCCATGGGGCGGCTGACGCTGAACATCCTGCTCAGCTTCGCCCAGTTCGAGCGCGAGGTGACGGCCGAGCGCATCCGCGACAAGGTCGCGGCCTCGCGGCGCAAAGGCATGTGGATGGGCGGGGTGCCGCCCTTCGGCTACCGCGTCGAGAACCGGAAGCTGCTGGTGGATGATGAAAACGCCGCGCAGGTGCGCTGGATCTTCGCCCGCTTCCTCGAGATCGGATCGGCGACCGAACTGGCGCGGGAGGTCGGCGCACGCGGCCTCCGGACGCCGCGCGGCAACCGGATCGACAAGAAGTATCTCTACCGGCTGCTGAACAACCGCGCCTACATCGGCGAGGCGGTCCACAAGGGCGACAGCTATCCCGGCGAGCACGACGCCATCATCGACCGCGAGACGTGGGACCGTGTCCACGCCATCTTGCAGGAAAGCCCGCGCAAGCG
>PXBW01000186.1 GCA_003566775.1 candidate division WS1 bacterium | reverse complement strand
CGAGGAATATGATGCCGGGGTCACCGCCCTCCCAGGCGAGTTCCGCCATGCGGTGGAAGACCTCACGGGCGTCGAGTGAGCCGGTGACCTCTCCCGTCCGCGGGTTCAGAAGCCTGAACTCCCTGTCCTTCTTGACCGCGTCCATGAACCCTTCCGTTGCGCCCACTGAGAGGTTGAAGTTGGTCAACTGCGTATGATCGCTCTTTGCCTCGATGAAGCTCATTATGTCGGGATGATCGATGCGCAGCACAGCCATGTTTGCGCCGCGGCGCACGCCTCCCTGCTTGATCGCTTCGGTAGCTGAGTCGAATACCTTGATGAACGACACCGGTCCCGAGGACACGCCGCGAGTGGAACTGACGATGTCATCCGCCGGGCGCAGGCGTGAAAATGAAAAGCCGGTACCGCCACCGGACTTGTGGATCATAGCGGTGTCTTTGACCGCCTGGAAGATGCTCTCCATCGAGTCCTCCACCGGCAGCACGAAGCAGGCGGAGAGCTGCTGGAACTCGCGCCCGGCATTCATCAGAGTCGGGGAGTTGGGCATGAACTCCTGCCGGGTCATCATCCCGTAGAACTCCTCGGCCACCCTGTTCACATCCGTGTCCGAGGCACCGTACATCGCATCGGCCGAGGCGATGTTCTCAGCCACCCGGCGGAACATCTCCTCGGGACGCTCTATGACGTTGCCGTCGAGGTCCCTCTTCAGGTAGCGGCGACCGAGGACAGTAAGCGCGTTATCAGACAGAGGCAAATCTGTCTCGATGGAGGTGGATGTCATTGGAGCCTCCGTGATCTATTGCGTTCGGAAGATTTTGCGGACTATAGCTTTGTGCAGCTTTACCCGGTCAATGTTCTACAAATCCTGACTTCTACTATCGGCCTGGATGGGGCTGGATTGTGTCGTGCGGGCCACGCCGCAATGACTGTTAGCCGTCCGCGCCCCGCATTCCTCCCGCGATTGCTCTCTCCGGGAGAGTCGCCTGTCGCCCTGCCGAGGCCATCTGTGACGGACGCACCCCGGACCTGAGAAGCCCGGGGTGCTTATCACTGCCGGAACCGCCGTCAACATTCTGCCGAAGCTCAGTCCTCGTCCTGTGCTTCGGTGATCGAGGCTTCACGGACGACCTTCGCGACGGCACAGACGTGAGCGCCCTCATCCGGGGAGACCACCTTCACACCCTGGGTATTGCGCCCACAGCGGCGTATATTCTCCACCGGCATGCGGATGAGCACACCAGCCGAGGTGATGCACATGATCTCGTCGTCGTCGTCAACGACCTCCGTGCCCACGACCGGCCCGTTTCGGTCGGTGATCCGCAGCGTGATCAGTCCGACGCCGTTACGATTCTGACTGCGGTACTCCTGTAGCGAGGTGCGTTTCCCGAGGCCCTTCTCGCTCACGACCAGAAGATCGCGGTCATCGTCAGTCTCCACACACACCGCGGAGATCAGTTCGTCGTCATCACGCAGGTTGATACCCTGCACACCGCGGGTGTTGCGGCCCATTGGCCGCACCTGCTCCTCGTCGAAGCGGATCGCCATGCCCTGGCGCGTGGTCAGCAGGATATCCTTGCTGCCATCAGTCCACAGGACCCAGTGGAGTTCGTCATCATCCTCAAGCGAGATGCCAATTAGACCCTTGCTGCGCAGCGGCGTGTCGTACTCCTTCAGGTCCGTCTTCTTGACGTAACCCCTGCCGGTCACCATCAGGAGGTGACCGCCCTGATCGTAGTCCCGCAGCGGTATCCACGCGGTGATATTCTCGCCGTCCTCGAGGGGCACGATGTTGCGGATCGGAGTGCCGCGGGCCTGCCGACTGGCCAGCGGCGCCTGGTAAGCTTTCGCGCGGTAGACGTTCCCCCGATTGGTGAAGAAGAGGATCAGATGATGCGTGGTCGCCACGAAGATGTCGGCGACGGTATCCTCCTCCTTCTTGGTGAGTGCGACGATCCCGCGCCCTCCGCGCCGCTGCACCCGATAGGTGTCAACCGGCATGCGCTTGATGTAGCCGTCGCGGGTGATGGTGATCGCCATGTCCTCCTGGGCGATGAGGTCCTCTGTATCGATGTCCTCCGCCTCGGAGTGATGGATCCTGGTGCGGCGATCGTCGCCATGGTCGCGAGCGATCTTGCGCAGTTCGCGCTTGATGACTCTCTTCTTCTCCTCATCGGATGAGAGGATGGTGTTGTACCGGGCGATATCCGCCTCAAGCCCCTCTTTCTCGGTGGCGAGATCGTCATAGGAGAGCCGCGTAAGCTGGCTCAGCCGCATATCAAGGATCGCGTCGGCCTGCTTCTGACTGAACTCGAACTCGTTCATCAGACCCTCGCGCGCCGCGCCGCGGTTGTCGCTGCCGCGTATCAGGGCGATGATCTCGTCGATGACGTTGAGCGCGCGCAGCAGGCCATCGACGATGTGCAGTCGCGCTTCGGCCTGGCGCAACAGGTACTGGGTGCGCCGGGTGATGACCTCGAGGCGGTGGTCCAGGAATGCCTGAAGAAGGTCCTTGACCGTGCACTGTCTCGGAACCAGCGCCCCACCGATCTTCAAGAGCGCCAGCATGTTCGCGTTGAAGTTGGTGCGCATCTGCGTGTGTTTGTACAGGTTGTTGAGCACCACGTCGGCATTCGCATCGCGCTTGAGTTCGATCACCACGCGCATCCCGTTGCGATCGGACTCATCGCGCAGGTCCGAGATGCCATCGAGCTTGTCTTCATTGACCAGGTCGGCGATCTGCTCCATGAGACCGGCCTTGGACACCTGGTAGGGCAGTTCGGTGACGATGATCGCCTCGCGGTTACGCGGCAGCGGCTCCGGCACGGCGCGCGCCTGCATGGTCACGGAGCCCTTCCCGGTGGCGAAGTAATCCTTGATGCCCTTCGTCCCGAGGATCATTGCGCCGGTAGGGAAGTCCGGCCCTTTCACGTATTTCATCAGCGCCACGGGCTCGAGATCCGGCTCCTCGAGCAGCGCGATCGCGCCATCGACGACCTCCTTGAGGTTATGCGGAGGAAGGTTGGTTGCGTACCCGACCGCGATGCCCGCCGTCCCGTTGCACAGCAGGTTGGGGAAGGCCGCCGGCAGCACCTCAGGTTCCTGCGAACGCTCATCGTAATTGGGCTGCCAGTCAACGGTCTCCTTGTCGAGGTCCTCGAGCATCGCCATAGCGATAGGAGACAGCCGCGCCTCGGTGTAGCGTGAGGCGCCCGCGGGATCGCCGTCGATGGAACCGAAGTTGCCCTGAGGATCCACCTGTGGGTAGCGCATCGAGAAGTCCTGGGCCATGCGCACCAGAGTGTCGTAGAGCGCCTGGTCGCCGTGCGGATGGTAGGTCTTCATCGTCTCGCCGACGATCGAGGCACACTTCACATGCGCGCGGTCGGCGTAAACGTTGTCGTCGTTCATCGCCAGCAGGATACGCCGCTGCGAGGGCTTGAGGCCGTCGCGCGCGTCCGGCAGCGCCCGCGCCACGATGACGCTGAGCGCAAACTGCATGAACGAGTCTTCCATCTCCTGATGGAGACTGATGGTATCTACGCCTTCGGGGATATCCTGAATGCCGTCGTCAGTCATATAGTGCTCCCGGTATTGTGTCGTTACCTGTGGCCTGACACGAACGTCCCGGCCGGATGGGGCGGGGTCTTACGCCCACAGGTCGAGGCTGCGCTTGTCGCGGGCGTGTTCACGGATGAAGTCGCGACGTGGCGCGACCTTCTTGCCCATCAGCGTGCTGATGATGCGATCCGCCTCTGCTGCATCATCCATCGTCACGAGGCGGAGCACCCGCTGCTCGGGGTCCATCGTGGTGTCCGCCAGATCGTTCGGGTCCATCTCTGAGAGGCCCTTGAAGTAGTTGACCGTCATCCGTCGATTGCCCAGCCGCTCCTGCAGCTTCTCGAGTTCGTCATCGTTGAGCGCGTAGTGGGTGTCCGAACCCACCTTGACGCGATAGAGCGGCGGCTGAGCTATGTAGAGGTGCCCCTCGCGAATCAGCGGCTGCATGTAACGGTAGAAGAAGGTCAGAATGAGCGTGCGGATATGTGAGCCGTCAACATCGGCATCCGCGAGGATGATGATCTTGCTGTACCGAAGCTTGCTGAGGTCGAATCGGCTGGAGGCCTCACCGTTCTCGTGCTCGCCATCGTCATCCTCGTCGGAATCCCCGTTGAGCGAGAAGCCCGCGCCGAGTGCGGTG
>PXBW01000355.1 GCA_003566775.1 candidate division WS1 bacterium | reverse complement strand
CCCGCCACGTCGCCCGGTTCTGGGAGGATCTGCAGATCGAACCCGCGCCGTGGAAAGGCCCCCCCGCCGCCTGGTCGCTGCTCTATGAAACCGCGATCCGGGTGGGCGGCAAGCCCAAGGCCGACACCATCCCGCCGCTTCTGGGCGGGCAACTCATGCGTGCGGTGCTGACCGGACAACCGCTGCCACGCACGCTGTTGTCCGCCGTCATCGCGCGCATCCGGGCCGACGGCGATATCGGCGGCCGCCGCGCCGCCATCTGCAAGGCGGTGATCAACAGCCACCTGCGCCCTGCCCATGACCCAGCGGCAACCCGCCGCCCCACCACAAAGGAGGAGATCCCCGTGAGCCTCGACCCCGACAACACCAATCCGGCCTACAGGCTGGGGCGGCTTTTCGCCGTGCTGGAGCGGGCGCAAAGCGCCGCCCTCCCTGGCCTCAATGCCACCATCAAGGACCGCTATTTCGCCGCAGCCTCGGCCACGCCGGCGCGGGTCTTCCCGCTACTGGTCAAGAACGCCACGCACCACCTCGCGCTGTTGAAAAAGGGCGAGAATGGCGGCCTCGGGCACTGGCTGGAAAAAGAGCTGGGCACGATCTGGCTCGGGCTGGAAGCGGACATGCCGCGCTCGCTGCCGCTCGAGGATCAGGGCCGCTTCATCGCCGGCTACTACCACCAGCGCTGGACCAAGGCCGACAAGAACAAGGTCGTCGAAGACACCCTTGACACCGTTGACACCGAGGAGACAAACCAATGACCGCCCTGCAGAACCGCTTCGATTTCGTTCTCTTCTTCGACGTGACCAACGGCAACCCCAACGGCGACCCCGATGCCGGCAACCTGCCAAGGCTCGACCCGGAAACCAACCAGGGGCTGGTCTCCGACGTGGCGCTCAAGCGCAAGATCCGCAACTATGTCGAGGCCGCGCAAGACGGCAATGCTGGACACCGCATCTACATGAGCGAACGCGCGATCCTCAACGAACGCCATCTGGAGGCCTGGCAACAGACCGGCGTTGAGCCTGCCAAGAAGAACGACTATTCCCACTTGCCGCGGGACGAGGCCGAGGCGCGCAAGCTGACTGACTGGATGTGCGCCAACTTCTTCGACATCCGAAGCTTTGGCGCAGTCATGACGACGGGTGTCAACTGCGGCCAGGTGCGCGGTCCGGTGCAGATCACCTTCGCCCGGTCCGAGGAGCCGGTGCTGCCGCTGGAAATCTCCATCACCCGGTCCTCGGTCACCAACGAGCGGGACCGTGACAAGGAACGTACCATGGGCCGCAAGCACATCGTGCCCTATGGCCTTTACCGCGCGCATGGCTTCATCAACGCCAAGCTCGCCGAAAAGACCGGCTTTTCCGAGGCGGACCTGCAAACGCTCTGGACCGCACTACGCGATATGCTCGATCTCGACCGCTCCGCCGCGCGCGGCGAGATGTCTGCCCGCCGGCTGATCGCCTTCCGCCATGACAGCGCGCTCGGCAACGCGCAGGCGCACAAGCTGTTCGAGCGGGTCAGGGTGAATCGCCGCGCGGGCGACGACACGATCCCCGTGGGCGACCCGCGCACCCACAACCTGCCACCCGCGCGGGCCTTCGACGACTACGAGATCACTCTCGAACGCGATAACCTGCCACAGGGCATCGAGATCTTTGAACCCTTCTGACGATATCCCCCTCTCGGCCCTGCAACACTGGTTGTTCTGTCCGCGCCAATACGCGTTGATCCATGTCGAGCGGCTCTGGGCCGAGAACCGCTTTACCGCCGATGGGCGGGTGCTGCATGAACGCGCGGACTCCGGCCGACCCGAAACCCGCCCCGGCATCCGCACCCTGCGCGGGGTCAAGATCGGCTCCGAGCGGCACGGGCTTTCCGGCATCGCCGATGTGGTCGAACTCCGCGGCGGTCACCCTTTTCCGGTGGAATACAAGCGCGGCCAACCCAAGAGCCACCGCGCCGATGAGGTGCAGCTTTGCGCGCAGGCGCTGTGCCTGGAAGAAATGTTCGCCTGCGACATCCCCGAAGGCGCGCTGTTCTATAGCAAGCGACGCCGGCGTGAGACCGTGCAGATGGACTCCGAGTTGCGCGCCCTGACGCTGGACACCGCGCGGGCGGTGCGCGCCTGCCGTGCCTCAGGCGAGCTACCCCAACCGGTCTACGACCCGGCCCGCTGCGACCGGTGTTCGCTACACGATGCCTGTCGCCCCCGGCTGGGCAGGCGTCGCAGCGGCGTTGCCGCATGGCTTGACCGGACCATCGCAGCGGAGGGGGCGCCGGAATGAAAAAGCTCCTGAACACGCTTTACGTCACCTCCGAAGGCGCGTGGGTCTGCAAGGACGGTGCCAACGTGGTGGTCGAGGTCGAGGGCGCCGAACGCGGCCGCGCGCCGCTGCACCTGCTGGGCGCGATCGTCTGTTTCGGTCAGGTGGGTCTTTCCCCGCAACTCATGCATGCCGCCGCCGAGGCGGGAATCGCGATCACCTGGCTGGGCTGGTCGGGGCGCTTTCTCGCCCGGGTCGAAGGCCCGCAAAGCGGCAATGTCCTGCTGCGTCGCGCCCAGCATGACCGCACCCGAAACGACCCGGTGCCCGTCGCTCGCGCCATCGTCGCCGCGAAGATCGCCAATCAGCGTGGCGTCATCCGGCGCGCGATACGCGACCATGGGGATGCGGATGGCACGCTCGACCTTGCCGAACGGCGCCTGAGCGCTGCGGCGAGTTCGTCACTGGCCGGAAGCGATATCGACACCCTGCGCGGCATCGAAGGGGAGGCCGCCAACGCCTATTTCTCCATATTCGGAACCCTGCTCCGCGTCGAGCATCTGTCCTTCGTCACCCGCACGCGCCGGCCCCCACGCGACCCGGTGAACGCGCTGTTGTCGTTTCTCTATGTCCTGCTGATCGCCGATTGCCGCGCCGCCGCCGAGGCTGCCGGCCTCGACCCGCAGATGGGGTTCCTGCACCGCGACCGGCCCGGACGCGCCAGCCTCGCCCTTGATCTGGCCGAGGAATTCCGTGCGCCGATCGCCGACCGGGCCTGCCTGACGCTGCTCAATCGCCGGCAGCTTGGTGCGTCCGATTTCCGGCACGAGGAAACCGGCGCCGTCTTCCTGCGCGAGGAGGCCCGCAAGGCCGTCCTCACCGCCTGGCAGGAGCGCAAGCGCACGACCGTCACCCACCCTTTCCTGTCCGAGAAGATGCCGCTCGGTATCGTGCCGCATGTGCAGGCGCAACTTCTCGCCCGCCACCTGCGCGGAGATCTCGACGGCTATCCCGCGTATGTATGGAGGTAGACGTGCTGGTGCTCATAACCTACGATGTGAATACGCAAACGCTGGCCGGCCGGCGGCGATTGCGGCGTATCGCCAAGGCCTGCCTGAACTACGGGCAGCGGGTGCAGTTCTCGGTGTTCGAGTGCGACATCGATCCAGCACAGTGGACGAAGCTCCGCGCGCGGCTCTTGTCGGAGTTCGAGGAAGGCGAAGACAGCCTGCGCTTCTACATGCTTGGAGCGAACTGGAAACGGCGCATCGAGCATCATGGAGCGAAACCGGCCACCGATTTCGACGGCCCGCTCATCATCTGAGCCGCAGCACACGGGCCGCGCGAACCCCAAGCGGCCACGCAACCCCGGCAAGGTTCGCAGCGCGCCAAGCTCTCTGACATCATTGAACTTTTCTAGCCACGCTCCGACGGCAAGCTCGCCGCGAAGCATCGGCAGCTCCGGTTCGCGTAACCCGGTATCTTTCACATTGCCCGCCAACAGGTTACAGGTAGGCGGTCGCCCCCTCACGGGGGCGCGGATTGAAACTCTGGTCTGGACATTGACTGGCCCTGACACCACAGTCGCCCCCTCACGGGGGCGCGGATTGAAACTGTCGGCAGCTCACTTGATCTGACCGCGCTCAATGTCGCCCCCTCACGGGGGCGCGGATTGAAACACAAGCCCACTCCGACCACGCAGCGCACCTCCAGGTCGCCCCCTCACGGGGGCGCGGATTGAAACTGTTGATGTTGACCGCCATTCCCCAACACGCCTTGTCGCCCCCTCACGGGGGCGCGGATTGAAACGATTGTGTCGCTGTTGCAGAACGCTGGCACGATGTCGCCCCCTCACGGGGGCGCGGATTGAAACCTGATCGCGCCCGTTGATGTGGACGCGGTGCGGATGTCGCCCCCTCACGGGGGCGCGGATTGAAACCAGAT
>PXBW01000227.1 GCA_003566775.1 candidate division WS1 bacterium | reverse complement strand
GCAGCACCACGCGCCTGACGGCCGGCGTCGGCCGCGCGAAGGGGAAGAGCTTTCCGCCCCGGTTGCGCAGGGCGACCATCTGGACTCCGAAGTTGCCTATCCCGGCGCCGATCAGCACCCCTAACCCGAGGGTTGTCGGCCCGAAGAGCACGGGTGCGAGCAATGCGGCGGTGATGATAGAGCAATTATATATGATCGGGCCCATCGCCGGCCAGAAGAAGTGACGGCGCGCGTTGAGTGTGCCCATCAGCAGCCCGCCGAGGAGGAAGAACACCTGGGCCGGGAACATCAGCCTCATGATCAATGCACACATCTCGAGGGCCTCCGGATTTCCCTCAAGGCCCGTCTGCATCAGTCCCATCGCTTCGAGGAAATTGCGCATTCCCTCGTGCATCGTATCCGCGGCCCACGAAGGATTCACGAGATGGGCCAGCGGCTCGGCCAGCATGACCCCCGCCCCGGCGGCGAAGGCTGCGACCATCGAGAGCAGCCAGAAGATCGCGCTGAAGAGCCGCCACGCGCGCATCTCCTCGCCTTTCGCCATGAGTTCGGTGAACACGGGGACGAAGCCCGTCCTCAGCGCCCCACCCGCAACCAGGAAGTACAGGAAGTCTGGCACCGTCGCGGCGTTGTAGAATGCATCCGCGACAACCGTGCGACCGTACACGTGGCCGATCGCGATATCGCGGAACATGCCGGTGACGGCGCTGGCCAGGGTGGCAAAGATCATCAGGATGGCCGCGTTGGCCATCCATGACGTTGCGCCACCTGACTGCGTGGGGTCTTCAGGTTCGATCGGTACTTTGTCCTCCATGACAGAGGTCATCATACCGCGACGAAGTCCCGATGGCAAGAAGCGGTGACTTCATGAGGCCCCTCAGCTACCCGCCGAGATTCAGGTAGTAGCGCACGGCGATCAGGGGGTCGATGAAGAAGTTGATCACGATGCGCCACAGTATCCCGCCGACCAGCACGTGGCCGAAGAACAGGCCGAGGAAGGCGGGCACCACCTTGCGGTAGGCGGGAAGCGAGCCGTAGCGCAGCGTGATGCGCTGGGCGACCCAGGCGACGAGGAACGGCGCCCAGTACGGTGAGCCGTCACCGTAGAGTGTACCGAGGATGATCCCAAGCGGATGAAACGGGAAGCTGGACACTATCGTACGCATCCACGTTACGGCAGCGGTCAGTGCGGCGCCTCCGGCATAGAAACCTATTCTCGTCCAGTCCGGGCCCTCGGGAGCGCCCATCGCCTGATCAAGCAACCGGTAGTTTCCCCGTGACCAGTTCAGCGCCCATGACTGACCTGCGCGACCGGTGCGCGCGCCGATGAGGCCCTGACCGTAGGTATAGCCCACATCGAGGTGGTACCAATAGGTGAGCATCAGCCCCAGCGCGCACATCCCAAGCATCAGCCATGCGAAGCTCGACTTGTGGGCACGTACGTACTCCGGCAGCTTCAGGCCATCGGTGAACGCCTGTGCGGTGGAGTGAGCGAAGACCGTGCGCCCGATCCAGAACAGTGAGTAGAAGAGCACCATCGACTGTGGGGTTCCGAGGCCGCGGATGGCGCGAGTGCCGAGCAGATGGATCGGCATGATCGTGTCGAAGCCGTACGGGTGTGTCCACAGAACTGGAGGACCGGCTTCCGCCCGTATGCGCGCCGCAACGAGTGTGAACAGATACAGCGAGGCGAAGAATGCCAGAGCGAGCCACCAGCGCATACCAGCATGCTGAAGCATCACAATCAGTGTCACGGTTCCGAGCAGAAGGCCGATGGTCTGCGCGCGGTAGGACATCGCTTCACCGTGATCGTAGTCGGTCGGACCTGTGAAGACACTCCGGGCGATCCTGCGCAGATGCGGGCGAGCCACCCAGAGCATGAAAAAGGTGAACGCGATGCAGGCTCCGGCGGACACCTCCTGGTAGAAGGGGAACCCCCCCGCGCGGTAGCCCGCCGAGAGGCCGCCCATCTTCACCATCTTCATAAGCAGGTAAGTTGCAAGGGCAGTGCCGAGCACTTCCCCGGACATCAGGTAGGAGAGGCCCCATACTTCGAGCGAGAAGCTGAAATTCAGGGGATGCAGCCAGCGCCACGGTGGATCGGTGATCCCGGCGGTGACCGAGATATTCCGGTCGATCGACGGGAACCCCGGAAAGAAGGCGTTCATGATGTTGATGCCGTTGAAAAGGGTGGCGGCCGCGAAGCCGATCCACATAATCGGATTGCGGAAAAAGCTCCTCTCACTCGACGAACCGCTGAATCCTCCCGTGATCTCAAGGGGCAGGAAGTTCATTGGATAGGTCAGCCGCTCGTTCTCACTCCACTGCCTGCGGAAGAGGGCGCTTAGGCACAGCACGCTGAAGACCAGCACCAGTGAGAATGTACCCCACCAGGCCAGCGGCACGATCCACTGATCCCAGGGAATCTGCGCCGCGGCGGTTCCCTCGAAGAAACCTCTGACCACCCATGCCTCATGCGGCACCCAGTGTGCCGGGTAGTGCTCGAAAAGCTCCACATATCCATCGACGTCGCTTCCGTAGTACTTCGGGAAGAGCAGATAATGAAACACATAGCCCGCGCGCTCCATCGGCAGCGCAGCCGCGATAGAGGCGTAGATCAGCAGAAGCTCGCCGCGCGAGAGTGGCGCGACGATGGAGGCTCCATTGCTGCGTCGCCAGGCGGTCCAGAGTCCTGCGTTGACTCCGACCAGTACAAGCAGAAAGAGGATTGCAGGGACCGGAGGTACCACGTAGGGCACCCAGTTGAGGCTGATATAACCAATTCGGGTGATCCCAAGCCAAGTTGCAACCGTAAGCAAGCCGGCGATCACCACGGCGCGAAGGGTAATGCCGCGCAGACTCTCGGGCAACTCGCGCTCCCGAACATCCGAAAGATCGGCCGGGGACATCATCTGACTCATTGCGTTAACTCCCGACTCCCCGCGATGGAATATACGACCCCGGTGAGCACCGATTCGCCCGCGCCTGGAGGAATACCTCCATCGGCTGAACACTTTGCCGCAAGCGGCGTCAGAGGCGGAGAATACACTCATCCGGGAGGTGTCTCAGTTGAAAGGGCACGGACTGTCTGTTACGGCGACTGTGGTGGCGATTCTCGTGACGGGTTTCTTTGTCGTTCACGCTCAACCGGGGCAAGATGCGGACGAAGCTGAGGATAGAGTGCGGACGTTCTTCGAGCGGCATGACGCGAATCACGACGGGCGACTCTCTCGCGAGGAGTTTCCCGGAACCGACGCGGCCTTCGCACGTATCGACATGGATGGTGACGGCTTTATTACGCTCGATGAACTGAGGGCGGCGCGGGCCCCGGCTCGTGAAGCTCGCCGGGAGGTACCGGCGGACCGCGCCACGCGCTGGAGGCAGATGCTGCAGAGATTCGACGCGGATGGTGACGGGCGAATATCTCGCGAGGAGTGGCAGGGACGCGACGAAGTCTTCGAGCGGCTTGACGCGAACAACGACGGATTCCTTACCGAGGATGAGGTAGTGCGACCGCTCGCGCTGGAGGCTGAACGCAGACCGCAGCGAGTCGACCCCGCACAGATGCTGATCCGGCTGATGGACACCAGCGGCGATGGGCGCATCTCCAGCGAAGAGTGGGCAGCGTTCTTCGAGCTGGCCGACGAGAACGGTGACGGCTACCTCACGCACGGTGAGCTCTTCAAGCAGTATCAGGAGATGCTGCGTCCCCGGGCAGAGCCAGCCGACGCTCAGTAACCGGCGATCTCTCGCTTTCCCGCCGCGAGGTAAGGCAGACGCGACCCCGGGTCCCCCGCTCGGGGTCGTACTGCGTTAACCGGGGCGAGGCGCCCGGTCAGGCGAACTGGAGCAGATTACACGTGCCTGCGGCAGGACTCTCGAGACTGCGAGGCGAAGGGCGAGCCGTCTTCTCACAGCATCCGCGGAAGGAATATGACAATGATTGACACCCAGGCAATGTGCGAAGAGTTCTGCGAACTGGTGCGCGTTGACAGCCCTTCTTTACAGGAGGCCGAGATAATCCGACTGCTTCGGGCCAAGCTCACGGAGATGGGCATAGGGTCGCAGATCGACGACGCGGGCGCGCAACTCGGCGGCGAGGCGGGGAATCTGATCGCACACGTCCCCGGCGTCGAAGGGGCGCCAACGGTGCTTGTGAACGCGCATGTCGACACGGTACAGCCCGGCTGCGGCATCTCACCCCAGGTCGATGGGACGTGTATCCGCACCGACGGAACCACCGTGCTCGGAGGTGACGATAAGGCCGGATGCACGATCATCCTCGCTCTGCTGCGTCATCTGCTGGATGAGGATATTGCCCATCCGCCGCTGGAGATAGTCTTCACGGTTGCGGAGGAGATCGGCCTGTGCGGGGCGTACGCGCTCGATCACGATAGGCTTGACTCGGAGATGGGCTACGTACTCGACGGAGGGCGAACGATGGGCACAATCACCAACTCCGCCCCGTCGGCGTATCGGATGAGCTGGAATATCCACGGGCGTGCTGCGCACGCGGGTGTCTGCCCTGAGAACGGTATCAGTGCGATCAGAATCGCAGCGGAGGCCATCGCCGAGATGCCGCTGGGCAGGCTCGACGAGATTACCACCGCAAACATCGGCATCGTTGAGGCGGGCAAGGCCGCCAACGTCGTCCCGCCGCTGGCATACGTGCGTGGTGAGACCCGCAGCCATGATGCTGAGAAGCTTGAAAAGCAGAAGGATACCATGGTCAACGCGTTTGAGGAGGCGGCCCGACGCCATGGCGGCGAGGTCGAGGCGGATGTCCGCCTCAACTACCGCAGCTTCGAGATCGACCGCGATGAGCCGGTCCTCGATTACGCATGGCGCGCCTGCGAGAAGCTCGGCTTCGATCCGAAGATCGAGCGTGGCGGCGGAGGCAGCGACGCGAACGTGTTCAACGAGCACGGCATCCCGAGCGTCATCCTCGCAACGGGCCCGGCCGAGGTACACACCGTGGACGAGTGGCTGGATGCCGAGCGCATGGCCGAGAGCGCGCGCTGGCTGACGGCGACGCTGGGGATCATCGCCGCTGAGGCAGAGTGAACGGAGGAGACAGCATGTCGAACCTACAAGCCGGGACAGCCGCGATCGACATCACGCCACCGCCGGGTACGTGGATGGGCGGGTATGGTTCACGCGATCATGGTGCTGAGGGCATTCACGATCCTCTCATGGCGAAGGCGCTGGCGCTGTCGGATGGCCGCGAAACCCTGCTGCTGATTACCTGTGACACGCTCAGCTTCGTGTATGAGTTCGTCGATCCTCTGCTCAAAAAGATTGAAGCGCGTAGCGGTGTGCCCGCCGATCATATCATGGTGAGCAACTCGCATACTCACTCAGGTCCGAGCACCCGCGGCGCACGAGCAGACGAGGAGTACATGGCTACGCTGGCGGGAAAACTGCACTCGGTTGCCGAGATGGCGCTCGAGGGGATGTGCCCGGTGAGTCTCAGCCTGGGCACGGCGAACGTAAGGGTCGGTCATAACCGTCGCGAGGAGACTCGCACTGGCGTCACCATCGGGCACAACCCGGGTGGTCCCCTCGCGCCCTTTGTCGATGTGATGGCACTGCGCACCGAAGAGAATGACCTTCTCGCCGCGTGGTTCTGCCACGCCGCTCATGCGGTTGTGCTCGGCGGAGACAACTATCTCATCTCCGCCGACTACCCCGGCGAGGCGCAGCGAGCTGTGGAGGCGGTACATCCGGGAGCGACCGCGCTGTTCGCGCAGGGTTGCTGCGGTGACATCAACGCGGATCGGCACCCCGGCAGTTTCGACCATGTGCGAAGCTGTGGACTGAAGCTCTCGGGCGGGGTGCTGATCGCGCTTGAGGACGCCCGGCAGGTGCCACCAACGGTACTCTCGGCCGCAAAGAGCCGGCTCGAACTGCCCCTGCGAGAGCCACCGCCGATCGAAGAGATCGAGGGCGAGCTTGACAGCCTGCGTGAGGAACTGGAGGCAGCCGAGGAAGAGGACCTTCCTTCCCTCGAGGGACGTGTTCGGGCCACGGAGAGGCTGCTTGAGGACGCGCGGAGCCTCACTCCGAAGCGCTTCGACATCACCGCGTTTCGCATCGGCCCTGCAGCGATCCTCGGCCTGCCCGGCGAGATGTTCGTGCATTACGCACTCAATATCGCCGAACTGTCGCCATTCAGCCCCACGATCGTCCCCGCGTACACCAACGGGATGGTCGGCTATGTCCCAACCGCGGATGCATTCCCGAAGGGTGGCTACGAGGTCGACTCATCGTGGGGATACTACGGTGGACTCGGGTTGGCTCCCGATTCCGAGCAGATCATCCTCGAAGGGGCGCGAGAGTTGCTTGCCTCGCTCAATCGATAGTATGGCCGGAATATGTACCAGAAGATGATGACCCATCAGGGAGAGGACACAATGGCTCAAGATAGCAACGATCCGTATGCGTGGTTCAACGACGCCAAGTTCGGGATGTTCGTGCACTGGGGCCTGTACTCACTGCTTGGCCTCGGAGAGCAGGTAATGTTCCGCGGGCACCTCAAGCCGAGTGAGTATCGCAGGCTCGCCGACGATTTCGCCGCGCCGAACTATGACGCCCACCAGTGGGCGAGAATGGCACGGGACGCCGGGATGCGCTACATGGTACTCACCAGCAAGCACCACGATGGGTATTGCCTCTTCGATTCACCCGGATGGGAGTTCGACGCACCGAATACCGCGCCGCGTCGTGATCTCGTCGCTGAATACGTCGATGCATGCCGGGAAGCAGACCTGCGCGTAGGCATATACTACTCTCTGCAGGATTGGCACTTCCCGGTGATGTTCGACGGGGAGGACGCCGATCAGGGAGAGCTTGAGCGTCTCGTGCAGAAGATACATGACGATGTGCGCGCCCTCTGCTCGAACTACGGGAAGATCGATCTCATGTGGTTCGACGGGCGCTGGCCGATCCACGACACCTGGCGCCCGGTGGAGATAGATGACATCATTCGCGAGCTGCAGCCTGAGGCGTTGATCACGGGCGATCGCCTGCACGGACCGCCCTCCCGATTCCCGGACAGCCCGTTCGCGAGAAACGACCGGCCGGGGTACATCGCGTCCTCCGAACGGAAGATCGTCGCCTCCGAGGTCGCGGTTCCGTGGGAGGTCTGTGAGGTGAACCAACACCGCTGGTGGGGCTACGTCAAGCACGATCATCATTACAAGACGGCGACCGAGCTTGTCTATCTGCTGGCCGAGAGTCTCGGCGCGGGCGCGAACCTGCTGCTGAACTTCGGCCCGATGGGCTGCGGGGCATTTCCGCAGCGTGCCCGTGAGCAGCTTGAGGGCCTGGGGCACTTCACCGAGCGGAACGCCGAGGCCATCTACGACTGCAGGGGCGCGAACCAACTCTTTGAGTATCTGGTCTTCGGTGACATGACGCAGCGCGATAACACGCTCTACCTGTGGGTGAAATACTGGCAGGGTGAGGAGCTTCACTTCGCGGGGCTGAAGAACGAGATAAAGGGAGCGAGGGTGCTCGGCAGGGACGATATTGAGGTCACAGTGGAGCGCGACGGCGATCACATCTACCTGCGTGGATTACCGGAGCTTCCGCCCGATCCATCTATCACCATCATTGCCATCGACTGCGAGGGTGAGCCTGAGGCCTGCGACTGGGGCCCCTACCGCCTCCACGGCGGCGACTACGACATGCGCATTTGGCGCGACTGGGTCAGAAGTTGAGCCGATCGAAGTCCGAGACAGGCATGAGTACGGCAACGGCGAAGTACTCAGCCAGCAGTAGTGCCTGTCACGGAGGGGCCCGAGGCGGCAGGAAAGGCCTCCCCCGGAGGGTCATGCGGAGGCAGTATGAGGTGGAGAGAGTCAGATGGGATGTGCGGACTGTACAGTCAGGGCAGCGGATGAACGGGCGATATTCCAGGGCCGCTGGTATGCCTTCGGCCCACTACGTAACGCGCTGATCGCGGGTCTGATAACCGGAATCTCGTGGGGTCTTGCGCGCGTCGGAATCATCGAGCGCCTGCCGGAGATCATGCTGTACTCATCTGCCATTGTGATCGGCGGTTACCACTGGGTTCATGAAGGAATCGAGCGGCTCATTCATGAGCGCGAGGTGAGCATCGAGATTCTGATGCTCGCCGCCACGGCCGGAGCCATCGTGCTGGAGATGTGGGATGAGGCGGCAACGCTGGTGTTCCTTTACGGTGCCGCGGAGGGGATCGAGCATTACACCTATGCGCGTACCCGGCGATCGATCCGCAATCTACTCGACCTCGTGCCTCCCGTCGCCACATTGCTCGAGGGCGATCAACGTAGTGAGATCGCCGCCTCAGAGCTTGACGAGGGAGATCGTTTCCTGGTGCGGCCCGGTGAGACGATTCCCACCGATGGTGAGATTCAGAGCGGAAACTCTTCGGTCAACGAAGCTCCGGTCACCGGTGAGAGCATTCCAGTCAGTAAGGGGCCCGGTGACGAGGTGTTCGCCGGTACGATCAATCGCGACGGCGCGCTGACCGTCCGGGCTACCACCGATTTCGCTCACAACACGCTCTCACGCATCATCCACCTCGTCGAGGAGGCTCATGAGCGTAAGGGCCAGCGGCAGCAGTTCATCGAGCGCTTCGGGCAGGTGTACACTCCACTGGTGCTGCTGGCGGCGATTCTGCTGGTCGTTGGCCCTGCGGCAATGGGGCTTGAAGTGGCAGAATGGGGGACCCGCGCGGTGGTGCTGCTGGTGGCGGCGGCGCCATGTGCGCTGGTCATGTCAACGCCGGTGGGGATCGCAGCGGCAATCGGTCGCGCCGGTAAGGCGGGCGTGCTGGTGAAGGGCGGAGTTCACCTCGAGGACCTCGGACGTATCCGGCTGGTGGCCTTCGATAAGACGGGGACACTCACTGCCGGAGAACCTGTGGTGACCGACGTGATCTCCCTTAACGGCACCGAGGAGGACCTGCTCGCAGTCGCAGCGGCGATAGAGAGTCTATCTGAGCATCCACTGGGAGAAGCCATCGTGAGCCATGCGCGAGAAAGGGAGGTAGATATCCCCGAGGTCACCGGCTTCCGCTCGATCCCTGGCACCGGCGTAATGGGGCGCGTCAATGGGATGAACGCATATGTGGGAAGTCCCCGGCTCTGTGAGCAACTCGGTGTCGCTGAGATCATATCCGATGACACCAGGCGACTTCAGGCGCGAGGGGAGACCGTCGTGTGCGTGAGCACCGAGGAGAAGCCGCTTGGGCTAATCGCATTGAGCGACAGCCTGCGGCCGGAGGCCAGGCACGCGATCGATGACCTGCATGCGATGGGAATCCGGGTGGCGATGCTCACCGGGGATAATGAGGATACCGCGCATGCGATTGCGGAGAGGGCCGGGATCGATGACGTGCGGCCGCAGTTGACCCCGGATGGCAAGACTAGGGCCGTAATCGAACTCGAGGAAGCGCACCACGGAGTTGCTGTGGTGGGCGACGGGATCAACGATGCGCCGGCGCTGGCTCAGGCGACGGTGGGCATCGCGATGGGGACCGGCGGTACCGATGCGGCGATCGAGGCCGCAGACACTGCACTCATAGGCGACAACCTCGCGCTTGTGCCGTTTGCGATCCGGCTGGGCAGGAAGGCTGTGGCGATCGGCACACAGAACATCGTATTCGCACTCGCGGTGCTGGCAGTGCTGATCCCGTCGGCGGTGCTTGGGCTGATATCGGTTGGCGTGACCGTGCTGGTGCATGAGGCATCGGAGTTGATCGCAGTCTTCAATGGCACGCGCGCGGGGTCCCGCAGCTCCCTGATCTGCCCCCGCGGAGAGGGCACCTGCATAATGCGTTAATGCAGGGGGAACGGCTGCATCCGGGCTCAGTCCTTCACACAACATGTGACCGCCTTTCCCGTGAAGTGTTCAGATATGGAGGCGCCCTATAGCAAAGATGTCGAAGCTGTGGTTGAAACTCTTTCGCGACCTCGCAGCCTACCGTGTTCAGGCCATTGGCATCGCAGTGGTCACGACGCTTGGCATATCCATGTACCACGGCTTCTATCTATCGTACCGCTCGCTGGGTGCATCGTACGAGTGGGGCTATGAGGAGCTTGGCTTCGCCGATTTAACCATCGAACTCGACCGGGCGCCGCAACAGGCGGTCAGGCGCCTCGCCGCGATCCCCGGCGTCTTCAGAGTCGCGGGTCGCATCAACCGCGACATTCGCGTCGAGCAGGAGCCGGGAAGGCGGCAGGTGGTGACAGGGCGGGTTCTCTCGGTCCCTGATGAGGGTCGTCCGGAGATCAACCAGGTGGTGGTGCTTGAGGGCAGTTACCTCGGCCCACCGGATCGGCGCGAAGTGCTGCTCGAGCGAGAGTTTGCCGAGGTCCATGGCTACGCCCCCGGGGATATGATCTACCCGGTAGTTGACGAGATCCGCAATGCATTTCGCGTGGCGGGCATCGTCTCTTCACCTGAGTACCTTTACGCGGTGCGATCGAGGGAGGAGCTTTTCCCAACGCCCGACAGCTTCGGCGTCATGTGGATGCGACGGCAGCAGGCCGAGCGGCTCTTCGCCATGCACGGGCTGATCAACGAGATAGTGTGCCTTACGGAGACTGGTGAGCGGGATCGCGTGATGGCGGCGATGCATGCGGACCTGCGCCGCTTTGGAGCGACGGATCCCATGCCCGCTGAAGAGCAACCCAGTCGCAAGCTACTCGACCTCGACCTTGAAATACTGGGACAGTTCGCGATCATCTTCCCGGCCCTGTTCATCGGCGCGGCGGCGCTGACGGTCTTCAGCATACTTCTGCGCACAGTTGACCGCGAGCGGCGTCAGATCGGCTTCCTGCGCGCTTCGGGCCTCCCCGCCTGGCGAATAGGGCTGCAGTATGTGGCCTTCGGAGGCCTTCTCGGGCTTGCGGGAGTGATACCAGGCGTCCTGCTGGGCCAGTGGTTCGCGATCGGGATCGTACAGGTCTACCTCGCGATTCTCGGCATTCCATTCTTCCGGATGGCCTCCGGACTGCTGGTCGCACTGTCAGCGATAGTGATTGCCGTCACCACGAGCCTGCTGGCCGGCTGGCGTCCCGCGTTGACTGCCGCGCGGCTGGAGCCTGCCGACGCGATGCGTCCTGAGTCGGCAGATTCTGCGCGTTTCAAGCCGCCCAGGTGGCTTGCGAGGTCTTTGCGTGGTGCGACATTCACCACGCGGATCGCGATAAATAACCTGTTCAGGCAGGCCTATCGGACCGCGTACACGGTTTTCGGCGTCACGGCGGGCATGATTCTGATGATCACGACGATGGCGATGATGGATGCGGTGGAATACTCGGGGGATTACTACTTCTCCGAGGTGCGCAACTACGACGTGGACGTGGCGTTCGTTCAGCCGGTGGGTGAAGGCGTAGTTGAGCAGGTGCGGGAGTGGCCGGGCGTCGAATGGGCGGAGGGCAATGTCGGCCTTCCGGCGACCATTCACTATGAGGGTAGATCGCACGATTACGCGATTACCGGGATACCTCACGGAAGTCGCCTGCAGGTATTCCGCGACGCCGACGGGAATCCGGTTGACGTGACAGGCGACGGTCTGTTTCTCGACGCAGCGATCTCAGACGAAATGGCCGTGGAGCGCGGGTCACTTACGCGGGTGGAGTACGCATACAACTCGCGCGAAGTCAGAGTAGAACAGCCGGTAAGAATCAGCCGCGTGATCAGCCAGCCGCTTGGGGCAGGCCTGTACATGAGCGCCGATTCGATGCGCCGGCGCTTCGGGGCGAGGCTGGGCTTTCCCCCGGGCACCATCACCGGCCTCGTGATCAGGGCAGAGCCGGGCCAACATGAGGCCGTTGTGGCGCGTGCCGGCGATCTGCCGGGAGTGATGATGGTTGAAGCCACCGACGACATCCGCGCGATGCTGGACGATTACCTGCTGATGGCGCTGGTCTTCATCGGAATCCTGATGCTTTTCGCCGGCACTTTGACGGTGGCTATCGTCTATAATACAATCAGCACCAACGTGCGCGAACGGAGATCCCAGATCGCGACTCTGCGGGCGCTGGGTCTGCGGATGCATGAGATCGTGCGGATGATCACCATCGAGAATCTCACATCGATGGCGCTGGGCATGGTTATCGGCCTGCCACTGGGGCTCGCGGCCGCACGCGCGCTAATGGAACTGTTTCAGATGGAGGCTATGTCTATTGAGTTTCACATCTACCCGCGCACGTACATAGTCCCGCTGATATTCACGCTCACACTCGTGCTTCTCAGCCAGGTGCCGCCTTTCCGCAGTATCGCCAGGATGAACCTCTCACGCATGACACGGATACACGGGGAGTAGCGGGGAGCGGTAGTCACCAGGCAGCAGTCTTCTGTGCTGCCGCAGGTTCGGAGTGACGAACACACCATGTCAAAGCTGTGGCTCAAGCTGTTTCGCGATCTGCGCAGCTACCGGGTCCAGGCTATCGGGATTGCCGTCACGACGATGCTCGGCATCGCTCTGTTTCACGGCTTCTATCTCTCGTACCTCTCAATCGGTGCGTCTTATGAACGGAGCTACGATGATCTGCGCCTCGCCGACTTCACCATAACGCTTGACCGGGCACCCCGGCAGACCATCGGCCGGCTTGAGACCATACCCGGCATCCACCGCATCGACGGACGTATCAGCCGCGACATCCGGGTAGAGCAGGCGCCCGGGCGGCGGCAGGTGGTGACAGGCAGAGTCCTTTCTGTCCCCGACGAGGGATACTCGGAGATCAACCAGGTGGTGGTTCTGGAGGGCAGGCATCTCGGCCCTCCGGATCGGCGCGAGGTCCTGCTTGAGCGGGGCTTCGCCGAGGCGCATGACTACCGGCCCGGCGACATCATCTATCCGGTGGTCAACGGTGTACGCACCGCCTACCGGGTGGTAGGCCTGGTCTCTTCGATCGAGTATCTCTACGTGGTACGCTCGAAGGAGCATCTCTTTCCCACGCCGGAGAGCTTCGGCGTCATGTGGATGCGACGCAAGCAGGCAGAGCGCCTCTTTGAGATGCACGGGATCATCAGCGAGGTGGTCTGCCTCACTATCGAGGGTGAGCGGGACCGCGTCATGGCGGCGGCATACGCCGACCTGCGCCGTTTCGGAGCGACACCACCGTTACCCGCGGAAGAGCAGCCCAGTCGCGAACTGCTTGATCTTGATCACGAGCAACTCGGCCAGTTCGCGGTGGTCTTCCCCGGCCTCTTCATTGTAGCGTCAGCGCTGACTGTCTTCAGCATCGCTGCCCGGACGATAGACCAGGAGAGGCGGCAGATCGGTTTCCTCCGCGCCTCAGGCCTTCCCGCGTGGCGGATAGGCCTGCAGTACATTGGCTTCGCGGCGATGATGGGACTCCTCGGCGTGATCCCCGGCGTGCTTCTTGGTCAGGCCATCGGAGTGCTGCTTGTCGAGGTCTATCTTGCAATCCTCGGTATACCTCACCTGATCATGGGCTCGGGCTTCATGGTCGCGCTGGTCGGGATTGCTATCGCGATCACCGCCAGTCTGGTCGCCGGCTGGCGCCCCTCGAAGGCGGCTGCAGCCATGAATCCTGCGGATGCGATGCGGCCTCAGTCAGCCGACACCGCACGCTTCAAGCCGCCGCGGTTCATCGCGAGGCTGCAGCGGGGAGCTTCCTTCGGCATCAGGATAGCGATAAGCAATCTCTTCCGCCAGGGATACCGCACCCTGTACACTGTTGTCGGCGTTTCGCTCGGAGTCATCATGATGATCATGTCGATGTCGCTGCGCGACTCCATTCGGCAATCGATCGCCTACTACTTCTCGGAAGTGCGCAACTACGACGTGGACGTGGGCTTCGATGTTCCAGTCAGCGAGAGCCTGGTGGAACAGGTGCGACAATGGCCATATGTCTCGTGGGCCGAGGGCAGCATCGGCCTACCCGTGACCCTGCACTACGCGGGAGAATCGCACGACTATACGATCACCGGAGTGCCTCCCGGCAGCAGATTGCAGACCTTCCGCGACCGTGACGACCGCCCGGTTGAGCTGGAGGGATTCGGTCTCTATCCCGATACCACGAGCGCGCAGGCGATGGGAGTCGAGCGCGGCTCCATGTTGCGAGCGGAATACGCGTACAGTTCGCGCGAGGTGCAGGTGGAGCATCCAGTGCGGGTCACACAGGCAGTGCGGCAGCCGGTTGGTTCTGGCGTGTACATGTCGGCCGATGCTCTGCGCCAGCGTTTCGGCGCCCGGCTTGGTTTCCCGCCCGGCACAATCGGCGGGATGGTGATTAAGGCGGAGCCGGGCTATCACGATGCGGTGATAGCGCGTGCCTACGATCTCCCGGACGCGGTCAGCGTGGAGGGTACGCACGATATGCGGGATATGATCGATCAGGCGCTGGAGTTGCAGGCAGTCTTCATCGGTGTGCTGGTGATCTTCGCGGGCACCCTCACGGCCGCGATAGTGTACAACACCATCGACACGAACGTGCGTGAGCGGCGCTCGGAGATAGCCACTCTGCGGGCTCTTGGGGTGAGAATGAAGGAGATCAGCCGCAGCATCACGGTGGAGAACATGATCTCAGCCGCCCTGGGGATACTCATAGGTACCCCTCTGGGAGCCGCCGCCTCACGCGGCCTGATGGAAATGTGGGAGACCGAGATGATGTCGATCGACTTTCATGTCTCGCCGCTCACCTACGTTGTCAGCATCGTTTTCACGCTGGGCCTGGTGGTGCTCAGCCAGATTCCGGCACTGCGCATGATCGCCCGGATGAACCTCTCACGCATGACGCGTATGCACGGTGAATGAGTCGGCCGATCCTTGCGCGAGGGCTCCAACGTCGCTTCTATCACCGCCATACTGCGTAACACCGCGCGGGATTTCGCCCGCCATTCGTGCTTGATCGGGTGGAATTGCGAGGTCGGACGTGCCCACGAGCGAGTACGCACGGCACTTTGAGTCGAAGGCGCCCGCGTTACGTCGCGGGCGCCTTCGTCTTCCGAACTGGTGAATCTGACTCGACGGACTTATGGATAGATGCCGCGGGCGAGGATGGCCTCGCCCACGCGTTCGACGGCGAGGGCCATCGCGGCGTTGCGCATATCGGTTTGCAACTCGTCAGCACGCTCGTATACCTCGTGGTAGGCCTTTACCATGACACGCTCGAGGCGCTGGTTGACCTGCTCCTCAGTCCAGAAGAGCTTCTGAAGACTCTGGCACCACTCAAAGTACGAGACGGTAACGCCTCCGGCGTTTGCGAGGATGTCCGGTACCACGAAAACATCGCCCTCGGTGAATATGCGATGAGCCGCCGGGGTGGTGGGACCGTTCGCCCCCTCGACGATTATCTTTGCCCGCACGTCACCCGCGTTCTCTGCAGTCAGAACGTTCTCCAGCGCCGCGGGGACAAGCACATCACACTCCATCGTCAGCAGTTCCTCGTTGCCGATGCTCTCTCCCGCCTGGAAGCCCTCGATGAAGCCCGTCTCGCGCACATGCGCGCTCAACTCGGAGATGGGCAGGCCATCAGGATCGTAGAGGCCGCCACTGATATCCGATGCCGCGATCACCCTGGCTCCCATCTCGGAGATGATGTCGGCGAATGCCCCACCGACCTTGCCGTAGCCCTGAAGTGAAATAGTGGCGCCCTCAAGGGGGATGCCCTTCGTATTGAGTGTCTCACGTGTGACAAGGGCGATGCCGCGTCCGGTTGCCGCCGCGCGTCCAAGGGAACCACCAAGGCAGATCGGCTTCCCGGTGACCACCGCGGGCACGGAATATCCCTGCTGCATGGAGTACGTATCCATCAGCCAGCCCATGACGGTCTCCGTGGTGTTTACATCGGGGGCAGGAATGTCCTGCTCGGGTCCGATTATGGTGACAAGCTCGGTGACGAACCGCCGGGTCAGATTCTCAATCTCGGTCTGCGACATGTCCGTCGGATCGCAGATCACACCGCCCTTGCCACCGCCGTAAGGGATGTCCACCACGGCGCACTTCCAGGTCATCCACATTGCGAGAGCAATGACCTCATCGATCGACACCGCCGGATGGTAGCGAATGCCACCCTTGCAGGGCCCGCGGTCCATGTTATGCTGCACACGGATACCGGTGAACACCTCGAGGCTTCCGTCATCCATCCTCGTGGGAATCGAGACGATCAGCGTCCGCTTGGGCTTCTTAAGCTTCGCGAGCACATCCGGATGAAGGTCAACGAGGGCGGCGACATCTTCGAGCTGTTCGAGCGCACTATCAAGCACGTTCGTGGAGTTCGTCTGTGAGGCCACCTGTGTCATCTCCCTGTTCAACAATGCTTCTGCTATATGCTGCGCCTGCTGATCCGTCCTCAGACTACCTGGTTGCTGAAGCCGTTTACCGGGTCGAAGCCGCGGACCTGTGCGGCTTCGGCCACACGGCGTACGGCCACCGCCATCGCTGCCGAGCGCAGGTCACACTTGAGATCCTCATGAGTCTGCCAGACGGCATCGACGGCCCTGACCATGACGTCTTCGAGACGGGCGTTGATCTCGGCCTCACTCCACACAAGCTTCTGAACGTCCTGCGCCCACTCGAAGTAGGACATCACTACCCCACCTGCGTTCGCGAGAATGTCGGGCAATACACATATGCCCCGGTCGAGCAGAATCTGCTCCGCAATGGGGGTGGTCGGTCCATTCGCGGCTTCAGCGATGATCTTCGCTCTTATGCCCTCAGCGTTATGCTCATCGATGGCGTCCTCGAGGGCCGCAGGTATCAGCACCTCACACTCAAGCTGGAACAGCTCCTCGGGACTCATGCTCTCCGTGCCGGGGAAGTCCGCGACCGAACCGGTTGCGAGCTTGTGTGAGACAAGATCGGCTGCCGGAATGCCGTTTGGGTTGTAGCAGACACCGCGTGAATCAGAGGCGGCGATCATCCGTGGACCGAGTTCCTCAAGCAGCAGCGCGGCCGCTCTCCCTGCATTACCGAAGCCCTGAACCACGAATCGAGCACCATCGAAGGGCACCTCAAGGCGCTGCATGGCTTCACGGATCGTATACACGCAACCACGTCCGGTTGCCGGTTCTCGCTCACGCGAGCCTCCAAGCGGCACAGGTTTTCCGGTGGTCACCTCTGGAACTGGATAGCCTACCTGCATGGAGTACGTGTCCATCAACCATCCCATGACACGCTCGCCTGTGTTGACGTCCGGTGCAGGAATGTCCTGCTTCGGCCCTATGAACGAGACAAGCTCGGACACAAAACGCCGGGTCAATCGCTCAAGCTCGCGCTCGGACATGACCGTCGGATCGCATACCACGCCGCCCTTCCCACCACCGTAAGGGATGTCGGTGAGGGCGCACTTCCACGTCATCCACATCGCGAGCGCGGTAACCTCTTCGAGCGTGACCTGCGGATGATAACGTATCCCGCCCTTCGTGGGTCCCCGATCCATGTTGTGCTGAACCCGATAGCCGATGAAGGTCTGATATGTGCCATCATCCATCTGGGTGGGGATCGAGACCAGCATCGCACGCTTGGGATGGCGCAGCTTCGAGTGAATGTCCGGCGGCAGGTCGATCAGAGCAGCCGCTTC
>PXBW01000278.1 GCA_003566775.1 candidate division WS1 bacterium | reverse complement strand
GAGCCGCTCCCGCGTGGCGCGACGTTCCTTCTCACGTGTCCACGCCTCGGGATCGGTGCCCTCTATCAGTTCAATCTCCACCGCCTCGCCGAGCACATCCTCGACGGCCTGTCGCACCATCGGCCCGTTGGCGGTGGAGGTCAGATGGCTGCCGAGGGCGATCTTTCCCGGCGACACGCCAAGCACCAGCGTCCCCTCGTCCAGAATGAGCGGCTTCGCCTCGTTGGCGGCGTCCCACAGATTCCGGTTGAAGCCATCCATGCTCTCAAGAATCTTCTCACGCGCCTGCTCCCAGACCTTATCGAGGTCGCGTTCCTCACTCATCTGATGCCTCCTGTGGATCGTCGCAGAGTACGAAGTCGCGCCATCTCGAGACGATACCTCATCGGTCCATTCCAGAAGGTACGTCTGCCGCGTGTCAAGGGCCGGCATATCGCCCGATTTGACGCGATTTGAGTATTCTCCAGGCGGCGCTGAGATACCTGCCCGCGCTATGCCCAGAGGGCCAGGACCGGTTGGCGCCATCGTCAGATTCGCGCTCAGACGTCTCCGGGCGTTGCGCTGCCCGAATCGTGCGACGAGGGCTCGATACGCGAAGAGTAATCGTAGTAGTAGTATTGATAAGAGTGTCGATCTCCACCAGCAGGATTAAGCTTGTTGAGCACCACGCCCAGCAGATCCGCCCGGGCGTGTCGGAAGGTGCGTTCGACCTCCTCAATGGCACGACGTGTGATCTTACCGGCCTCGACAACGAGGATCGTCCGCTCCAGTCTTGATGCCATGACCACCGCGTCGGTCAGCATCACGCAGGGCGGCGAGTCGAAGATCACAAGGTCTGCGAGTTGCTTGAGGCTCTCGATCAGCTTCTTCATCTGCTTCGATTCGAGCAACTCTGAAGGGTTGGGCGGCAGAGGTCCGCCCGCGATGACGCGGAGGCCGGGCACCTCGGTATTCTGCAGCACATCTTCAATCCCAGCATCACCCACGAGCACACTGGTAACACCCGGATCACCGCCGACGTCGAACAACCGGTGCAATACGGGTCGGCGCAGGTCGGTATCAACGAGGATAACTGAGTCGCCCCGCTGGGCGCAGGCAACCGCAAGATTGGCCGCTGTGGCCGACTTGCCCTCTCCCGTCCCCGCGCTCGTGATCAGAAGGGTGTGTGTGGGACTATCAAAGAGAGAGAAGCGTACATTGCTGCGCAGCGTGCGATAGGCCTCAGCCGGGGGACTTCTCGGAGCATCGACGGTGATGAGCGGTCCGGACTCATCGGTTCGCAGCGGGACCACTCCGAGGAGATGCAGATCGGTGGCCAGCTTGAGGTCCTCGATCGAGTAGATAGTATCATTCAGTGCCTCAAGCAGAACCGCCATCGCGAGACCGACGAAGAGACCGATTGCGCCCGCGAAGACGAGCGAACGTCCGAGTGACGCTTCTATCGGGCGTGCGGTGTACGCCTCATCGATCACGCTCGCCGTACCCTGCTTGATCGCCTCCGCGAGGTGTGCCGCGCGCAGGTCCCTCTGCAGCCCCTGATAGGTCTCACGCATGGCTGCGAGCCGTTCGGCAAGCGCTACCCATCGCTGCCGTTCCTCAGGCAGATCCTGCAGTCGGGTCTCCAGCCTGTCGATGACCTGGTCGGAAGCGGATATCTTAGCGCGTGCCTCATCGATGCTGATCCGGGCCTGCCTTATGTCGCGTTCGATATCAACCGCAGCGGGATTCTGTCGAACCACGGGTAATTCCACAAGCTGTGGGATCTCCTCCAACTCACGTCTCAGCCGCTCCATCAATGCTGCGACCTCGACCACCTGGGGATGACTCTCGGTGTACTGCGAGGAAAGCTGGGCCATCTGAACCCTGGCCTCGATAAACCGCCTGTTGATCATCTCCCACTCGGGATTCGCCTGAGGTTCTTCACGAACGAAGAACTGCGTTTCTTTGTCCTGCATCTGAATGAGTTCAGACAGCCTCGCCTGATCTGCTTTCAGAGCGGCCTCGGCATCGCGCCGACGATTCTCATAGCCACGCAAATCGGAGATGATGCCACCGATCTCCGCGTCGATGTCGATGTATCCGGTGTCGCGCGCCATCTTCGCCATCTCGTTGATCAGCAGATCAAGCTCCTGACGCGTCTCATCCACCTGCAACTCGAGGAACTCGCGTCGCTGAAGGCTCTCACGCTGCCGTTGCCTGGTCTCAACCTCGACGAATGAAGTCGCTACGTAGTTGGCGAACATGCGTGCTTTCCGTTCATCGGCGGAGATGCAGCTGATACGCAACAGGTCGGGATGAACGACCGACACGCGCAGGGCGCCCATTATCTCGCCGGGGGTGACGATGATGCGATCGGACTGCGGAAGCTCGGCCATGCGCTCTGCCGCGAGTTCCGCGACATGACTGCTGCTGATGATGTGCGCGTGAGTTTCCATGGCGACGGTCTGCCGGGAAGTCAGATCCTCGCCGGTGATCCAGAGGAAATCTCGAGGACGTTGCTGAATGAGCACAAAGGCCGTGGCCTCATAGCCCGTTTCGCTCAACAGGGCATAGAGTCCGCCCACGAGCGTAGCGGCAGCGGTGACCATGAGGATAGACCACTTGCGCCTGGAGATGATCCGGATATAGTCCGTAAGCTCCAGGTGTCGAGGCTGCGATTCGCCCGTTGCCACGATGGCCCCCCGAGGGATGGTCGGAGTGTTTGGGAAGATGTGTCCTCGACAGGACGCATCATACCGCTACCATTCAGTGGTGTCAATGCCACTCCAGTGGTCACATTGTGTGTGAGGTCACGACAGTTACTCACTGCATTCGAAGCCCGTTATCGCCACCCGGTGATGGCGCGCTTATTCGGAGGCGACGCGCACCAGCGCACCATGCATGGTCAGGTGCGACCCGTCCGCTTCGCCTGCGTCATTCCCACCCATCGGGGTCAAGGTGATGGTGGTTTCGCTGCCCGGCGCGATTGGCGTGAGATCGATATGCGCGATGACGCCCTCACCACGAGGGAGCGTCATGTCCTCTGCAGAGGGGATCCGGCAGGTGATCGTTGCTCCATCACCGTCGATCTCTGCATCGAACTGCACCTGCGCTCCGGCGGACGTCATGAAAGGCCCCTCTCTGATGTCATCGATCCTGATGCCAGGCTGAGTACCGAGGTCAACACGAATGGTACAGCCATCAAACTGCGTCATCTCAAGTGCCCAGAGATCCACTGTGAAGCGCCGATCTGCGGGGATCTCGACCGGCTCTGGAGAGTACCCGTCTCGAATGCCACCCAGTTCTGGAGCGATATCGAGGGCGAGTGCGCTGCCTATACTGCGGATAGGCCACCGCTCCTGCCCGGTCACAGCTTTTTCGACCATGGCCACGTCGGCCTCGCCCACTTCACCGTCTCCTGTCACGTCGGGGTAGCGATTCGGCGGCGGCTCCTGCAGGCCGGCCGCGATCCGGCGCAGGATCAGCACGTCTGCGGCATCGGCGACTCCGTTCAGGTTCATGTCACCGACCAGTATGCTGTGCGGACCGATTTCGGCCTCAGGCACATCGGGCGCAGGCTGCTCCGCGGATGATGTGGTCCCGTCGGTGAAGCCGCCCACGTTACCGCTCGACCCGACCGCACTGCCGTCCGGCCCACCGGAAGCGGTCTGATAGCCGACGCTTCCACAGCCCAGTAGCCAGATCATCGCCATCCATGTCAGTGCCGCGAATACTCGCCTGGCAGTCATCGCACATTCCTCACTCGCTATTCCCGCGAATAGTCACGCTTCCGTCTATCTTCTCCGGTCTCGGCTCGATCAGCCGCGCGTTCGCATCACAGAGCAGCACTTCATGCGGCGCGGCACCCCACTCAAGCGCAGCTTTGCCCGATTGCGCATCCTCACGCGCGGTCAGGTCAAACCGCAGTATCTCGCTCTCACGGGAGTCAAATTGCGCCTCTGGTGTCACGACCAACACCACGAGACGGCCGCCGTTTTCGGCATTGACTACCGGGCCCGGCGCGTCGTCAGGAATCGCCGCTCCGAGTCTAACGGCTTCAGGGTCCGCAAGTTCGAGCCCTGTCGGGTCCCATGTGATCACGACCTGAAAGCCCGCCAGGCTCTCCGTCGGGCTGAGATGCACCTGCACGGTAACGCTTTCGCCGGGGGTGACCGTCTCGGGTTCAGCCTCCATCCAGAGTCGGGCAGACGGCTGCGTTTCCCCTGCCGCAACCGGCTGCGTCTGCTCCTCCGCCCTGAGAGGAAAGGCACACAGCAGCAGCATCGCAAGTGCGCCCACCGTCAGCAGCACGGGCAGGCGGTCAACGCAGCGTTGTCCAGCATCTGAACTGTAGCTGGGCACAGATGTCATCTCCAGTCAGATCGATCGCAGAGATATCAGAACTCACCGCTCACTCTCAAACCGAATCCTGCCCCATCAGGATTGGCCACCAGCGAACTAGCTGCGGTCGGTCCGAAGGCATTGGTGGCGAAGATGTCCACACGGAGGGCGCTGTTGACGCCGTGCCATGATCCGCCTCCCGACCAGGTCAGTACGCGGGTCGGCTCATTCGTCTCCGTGCTCATCGAGTTGTGTCCTGTGATGGGTAACTGCAGATCCGCCATCAGAGAGTAATCCGGCTGCTCATGCACCACGCCGACACCGACGGAGATCGACTGCCCGAGGCCATCGACACGCCCCTCCTGTGTGCCGTCGGGCTGGTAAGACCATAGCCGATCCTCATGCCCGATGTACCGGGGCACTATCCGCCAGGTGGTATCATCGTTGTCATGCCACTCCAGCGGAACGGCGAAGACCGGTATGAGTCGGTCGGTTCGCGCGCTGTCTCCCGTCTCGGCACGCTCCGCTTTCAGTCGTTCAATCGGATACTCAATCCCCGAGATTACGGCTGCGGCCATACGTTCATCCTGGTGAGAAAGCCACTTATAGTTGAGACCGAGCAGCGTCCCGCTGAACTCGATCTTCTCTTCGGCGGCTCCCTCAACTGAGGTATCCATCGTGAAGAGCGTGAACTGCGCTTCAGCGCCCTCTCCCGCCCGCATGGACAGGCCAGCGCTGAGGGTACAGCCACCTCCTCCAAAGAACCTGCCCTCACCCCAGACGTGGTTTTCCTCCGCGGCCCTGACGGTCGCCGACGGCAGATTCGGTGTGTGATAGCTTTCCAGTTGAGAATGCTGCTGTGCGCCGGTAACCGTCAACGGTCCAATAATCACTACCACGACCGTCAGCACGAGACTCATACGACGGAGTCGAGTTCTGTGCACTTCTGACCCTCCCGAACAAGCTGCTTAATCTGGTGCAGTCTTCCGACCGGTCTCACGTCACCGACGGCCTGTGTTGATTGCCGTCGGCGATGCCTGGTGCGATTTCCTTCAGCGACTCCGTCTTTCCTTCTTAGAGCGATTCGGGTGGCTTTCTGTTCCGGCGAGAACTCACTCTTCCGGCCGATCCATTAGTACATGAGTCGGAATCGCCGGTCCCGTTCAGTCCAGCAGCCTCTCCACACTTGCGCGAATCGCCACCTCGTTCAGACGCTGCTGCAGCGCAGGTGGAGTGCGGGGACTGTTGTTCTGTATCTCGGAGGTCAGCTTATGAAAGCGCCGATATATCTCGCCCCAGCGCTGAACGAAGTACCGCCGCTGCTCGCCACCATAAGCCAGCGGTTGGACCTGGGGCTTCGGATTGCAGCCATCTATCTCGGCCCATGCAGCCACGATTTGCTCCGCCCATTCGCGTGAATACGTCTGTACCTCCGCAGGAAGCTCCTCGAAGGTACATGGAAGAATTATCATCGCGTTATGCTCGGAGTTGACGAACTCGGTCTGATGCAGGTCGAGAAGCATATCCCAGTCGCCGAAGCGGTCAAGCAGTTCGAATATCCAGCGAAACAGCGTGGAAGCGTGGTGGCGGTTTGGTTCGACAAAACGGTGCTCGTCGATCTGCTCGTACACGATACCGCGGCGCGTCGGAAGGTCCTCCTCTTCGCGGTCATCGTAGATATCCACGCGTTTCCACATCAGGCCTGTCTCCGGGTCAGGGCCGCGCATCCATGCCCAGAACTCCTCGTTGCTATACTCCGAGCCATCCCACGCCTCGACAGGCGCGCGAGCAGTGCCCTCGGGGTTGGCGTCGGGGATGAAGACCAGCAGGCACTCGCGCAATACGCGCTCATTGTCGAACTCAGAGGGCCTGCCATCAAGCTTCTCGCCGGTAAGAAGCTGGTTGATGACGTTCATCTGCGCCGCAATCGGCGCGGGTTCGTGGGCATGCGGCTTGAAGAACATCGCCTTGTGCTTGCCGGTATCCTCGATGGAGCGGTCTGTCACGGTCAGGGCCCAGACCGGATAGCCGGCGAATTGCCGCCTGCTCTCAGCAGCAAACGTATCAGGGTACCGTTCTGCCCACTGCTCCACCTGGGCGTTTACCTCGTCGGGACGTGAGATCCATGCCGGTTCGATCATCTGAAGCCTCCCCGCTGCTGTGTTGCTTCATATGCAACGTAATCATCGTGATCGGGGGGCGTCTACCCCCCGATCAGGCAAGCACTCCCTATCGGTATGTTCTCAGGAGCGTATCATCACCAGCATCATCTTGAAAGGCTCATCGGCATGGAGAGCGTGCGGTATGTCCGCGGGCATGATGAGTATCTCCCCCGCTCTCACTTTATGTTCGCCCTCGCCGATTGTGATTCGTGCGCTTCCATCGAGCACATGCACAAGTGCATCATAGGGAGCGGTGTGTTCGCTAAGTCCCTGACCCGCACCGAAGGCAAACAGCGTGATGGTCCCGGTCTCCCTCTCGATGATGGTCCGGCTTACTACCGAGCCTTCCTGGTAGTCAACCAGGTCGGCGAGGTCGATCGCGCGTCCTATGAGTTCATTCGAATCGCTCATTCCGTATCTCTCCCGTCATGTTGCTTCTGGCATACAGTGCGATAGTTTGACGTCGGGCGCGTGGTCTCCTCCTCGCGCCCCGGCGCCGATCGCTCGCGTATCCGCGGCAGGTGTATCGGCTTCCTTCAACGAACATCCTCATTCGTATCAGAATCGTTGGGCAAACACTGATGACCACAGCAAACGATCTGTCCTGTGATGAAGAAGTCCCACCGGGCGCGCGCCTGGTTCTGACCGCGCTGACGCTCCTGCTGGCGATGGCCGCGACCTATGCCTTCGTCGCGTTTCCCGTGTTCGCTCACCGCACTCGCCAGCACTTCGGTCTGACGGAAAGCTATCTGGGCTTTCTCCTCAGTTCCGGTGCGATCGGCTCACTGCTGTCACTGCTCCTCGTCGGCCCTGCGACTGAGAGGCTCGGGGCGCGACGAATGCTGCAACTGTGCCTCTTCGGGACAGGGGTGGCCTTCGTAGTTGCCGGCATCGGTCGAAGCCTCTACGTATTTCAGGCCGGCCTTGTGCTCGCGGGATTCTTCGGTGCTGCAAAGGCCGTCTCTGTACCGACCTTCCTGATCTGCCTCTATCCTGACCTGCGTCGGCGAATGGTCACGGTGAGTCTGATCTCGCTGGCAATACCGGGGATCTCTTTCCCGGTCCTGGGTCAGTGGTTGCTTGCCCGGGTAGCAGAAGACGGATTGCCGTTCGCAGCCGTGCTTCACGGCCCCTTTCTGGTAACCGGCATCATCCTGGTGGTTGGGCAGTTCCTGCTCGGTTTCAGCGGGAAGACCGTCGAGGAGCGCGCAGCGCAGGCGGGCGATCGGCCTGAATTCCGTCTGCGCGACGTACTGACCGCACCGGCGCTTCTGATCATCCTGTGCGCGACTCTGCACGCCGGTGCCGACAACGCAGTCTACGGCTGGCTGCCGACCTTCCTCGAGAGCGAGTGGGAGGTGCTGCCCATCGGCACCGGTGTAATGCTCGGACTCTACTCGCTCGCTTACGCAGTGTCACGAATGATTCTTGCCGCCCTGCCCGAAGGCCGGGGGCAGCGCGCGTTTCTCGTCGCGCCCGGGCCGATCGGTGGAGCACTGCTGATCGTGGCGCTCTGGTTCGCGGGTCCGCTTGCCATCGCGCTGATCTATCCGCTGGCGGCGTTCATGATATCGGTGGAGTATCCCGCGCTGCTGGCCGAAATCCGGGAGAGCACTCCGGCCCGCTTCTCAGCCATCTACGGAGCATCGATCTGGACGACCTCCGTGATGACTATACTCAATGTTAACCTGATAGGGCAACTCGGTCAGCGCACCGGTGACCTTCGGGTGGGACTGACTATTGCGGCGCTGGGCTTCATCGCATTCGGGGCGATCGCCCTGCTGACCGGCATGGGGCGCAAGGATGGTCTCACTGCTGCCCACCAGGACCTGCACTCCGAAGAGTCGCCGGAGGAGTGAACGCACGCGATGGGTCATATCGGATGTGAGGAGGCCCCTGCACCAACCGCGTAGAATCAGCCCGGTGGGGATCCGTAATCTGTGCCGCAACGATCGCCGATGCACGCGGGAGGCGTAGCCATGAAGAGGCTTATGGGCAGTTATCATCCGACGAAGATCATCTGTACGCTTGGACCGGCGACGGATTCTGAAGAAATGATCGCGGAACTCATGGAAGCAGGGATGGATGTCGTCCGCCTCAACTTCTCCCACGGGGATCATGAGACGCACGCGCGATCATTCAGGCGCGTGAGGAGAGTCGCCGCCGAGAAGGGCCTGCACACCGCCATACTCGCCGATCTACAGGGACCGAAGATCAGGGTGGGGAGCCTCGAGGGAGGTGACCCTGTGAGAGTTGAGACAGGCGAGGAAGTCATCATCGACGTGGAGTTAGAGCATGGCAACGCGCAGCGGCTGTCCACTACATACCGACCACTGGCTCAAGATGTCAACGAGGGCGGGAAGATATTCATCGATGACGGCCTCATCGAACTGAGTATCCTCGACACCACGGAGACCGAGGTCCGCTGCGAGGTCATGTTCGGAGGAGAGGTCCGGGAGAACGCGGGCATGAACCTTCCTGGAGCCGACATCTCCAACCCGGCACCCACCGATAAGGATCTCGAGGACCTGGAATTCATAGTGGAACAGGGAGCGGACTACGTTGCGCTGAGCTTTGTGCACGCTGCAGAGGACATCGAGAAGCTAAGAGAGACGATGGCCTCCCTCGACGCCGATATCCCGGTTGTTTCGAAGCTGGAGAAGCCGGAGGCACTGGACGACCTCGAGGCGATCGTCGCTGCCTCGGACATCGTGATGGTCGCGCGGGGCGACCTCGGCGTCGAGACCTCCCCCGGCTGTGTGCCGATACATCAAAAGCGCATCATCGAGGAGTGTCATAGACAGCGCGTTCCGGTCATTACCGCCACGCAGATGCTGGAGAGTATGACCTCCAGCCCCAGGCCCACCCGGGCAGAGGCCTCCGATGTTGCCAACGCAGTCTTCGACGGAACCGACGTGCTCATGCTGTCCGGCGAGACCGCCATCGGCAGTTATCCGCGCGAGGCGGTGCGGATGATGCGTACCATCGCCACCTCCGCTGAAGATGCACTGCAGCACACGGAAAGCTCCTCGGCCCCCCTCATCGGCAGAGACTACCTCGACTTCGCCGACGCAGTGAGCCGGGCTGCGGTGGATACCGCAGAGATCGTCGAAGCTGTCACCATCGTCGCATTCACGCAATCGGGCAGCACTGCGCGGCTGGCGTCGAAATGCCGGCCATCGATGCCCGTAGTCGCGGCCACGCCGCTTGCCGAAACCGCGCGCCGCTGCAAGCTATTCTGGGGCGTGCAGCCGCTGCTTATCGACCCGGCCGACAACACGGACGCGATGATCGAGAGTATCGATCAACGTCTTCGCGAGATGGAGATCTGCGAGGCGGGCGATGTGATAGTCATCACCGCGGGGACGCCCGTCGGTCAGCGCGGCACCACCAATACCATGAAGGTCCACGTCATCGGCTCCTGACACGCCGAAGCCGATAACGTGGATAGTGAACGCGAATTCGAGTGCTGGTCGGTCGCCGCGATCTGTCCTGTGCGAGCCCCGCGCTATTGCTCGATCTGCTCGGGCAGCGCTATGGCCTCCACCGCGGCGTCTCCCAGACGCTCGCGAAGCTGGGCGAGGTAGAGACTCCGCGGCTGCACGGGTTCGCCGAAAGACGCCCAGTAACCGTCACCTGATCGACGCTCGGCGATGCAGCCGATCGCCCAGTTCTGCGCGGTTGGAGGCTGCTGGCAGATGATGCTGTCCGCCGTGCAGTTCCAGAACACCTGCTGCGCGCCCGCCCAGCCGTGACCGGTGCCGGAGTTTCCGCGATCGCGGACGTTGATCGCGTGGCCGTTGACCACCACGTTGTCGAAGAGCGTTCCCGTAGCCCAGCGATGATGCGGACCGGTGTCTGAGTAAGCGTTGTCCGCCACGCAGTCCACAAAAGCGTTCGGGCCCGGTGCCCGTGCGTGCATCACGAAGTCGTGCCGCCCGTGCTCAGCATAGCAGCGCATGAACAGCGCCTTATGCCCGTTCGAGGCGAATGAGTAGCGCCTCGCGCCGGCGATTCGCGACACCGGTTCGAGGTAAGCGCAGTCCTGCACGGTGACGCGTTTGCTCCTGCTTCGTGCGTACACGCAACTGTATCCGAAGTAAACGCTGGTGACATTTCGCACCCACGCGTCTTCTGCTCGGTCGACCGCGATGAGGATCCATCCGTGATCCTCGTCGGCATAATACTCGCGGTCGCCGCGCGTTGCGGTGATCTCAGGGTCGAACTCTGAGACACCGCGGAGGTATTCCACGCCTACATTGGAGATGCGCCCCGGCCACTCGTAGCGATAGACGTATCCACCGCCGAATTCCTGATCCAGCGACATGACCATCGGCGCATTGATCGTGATCGTGTTGCCATCGATACCGGTGATCTGGCGCTCATAGTGGATGGTGTACGCCTCCGGAGTCCACTGAACAACCCTGCCCCCGTCCCGCCTCTCTGGGATGCGGTCCATCCCGATCGTGCTGATCCATTCGGCGGTGGCCGGGCGCACCACCACTACGTCATCGCCGACCGAGAGGTCGCCCGCGTCCTCCACAGTCATCGTCCGCGCCCCGATGGGCACGTAATCGTCCGTAACCGCCACCCGTGTCCCCTCTATCTCCTCGCGATTACCCTCACCGCTTACGGTTATCAGCGTCCGCTGTTCGTTGCCGGTGGCGAGCAGGATAGTGCCGTCCTCGCCGTCACCTTCCCCGCGCAGCACAACGCCGCTTGCCGCGATGCGCAGCGTACCCTCAATCTGATACTCTCCCGCGCCGAGCAGCACCGCGCCGCGGAAGCCGTCATCGTCGAGCGGCATCTCGCTCACCTGATCGATCGCCGCCTGAATACGATCACCATCATCGCCCTCTTCCGGTTCAAGGGTAACACGAACCGGGACATCGGGTAGAGGGACTCCGCCGCCGCGATAGCCGCAGTTCGAGAAGTCCGGGATGGTATTACCACGCTCGTCCGGCTCGTAAACCAGCCTGCCGTCCTCTCCAGGGTACACCGGCAAAGCTCTGTCCTCCACCGCCATCACGCCAATGGCGGCGATTGTGAGTGCAACCAACATCACACTTAGCATCAGCAGAACGCGCATCCGATTCAGTCTCCCTTCGCTTCGGTGTATAGGCGCGAGGCGGCATCATGCAGCCACTCGCGTGCCACCCACATGGCGTCCTCCTCCGACAGCCATCCTGCACGGACCTGCTCGCACAGAAACTCCGCCAGCAGGTGCTTAACCAGCACCACCTTTGCATAGCACCATTCAACGTAGCGAGCGTCTGAGGCGATCAGTGCCGCCTTCGATGGAGGCATTGCCTCGAGGCGGTACTGCATGACGTCGCGGTAAGTACTGGGGCGGAAGTTGAACCACCAGAGGCCGCCGAGATGAACGTTGGGGAAGACGCGAGCGGTCTGAACAGCATCGAAGTTAAGCAGATTGCAGGAGAGAACCAGGTCAAACCTGCAGTCATAGCGTTCAAAGAGACCGTGCAGCGCGAGAATACGATCCGTCCTGTTGTTGGCGACGACCTGTCCGCTCCAACTCTGTTTCTCCATGCCGAGGAAGAACTGCACGAAAAGGTCGTGGCATGACGCCGCTGCCGCGATCTGATGCAGGACGAACGTTTTCGCTTCAGCAGGGTCGGTCGATGAGGAGAGCACGGGGGGATCGCCTGCCGTAGGTTCAGACCAGTCGCCGAGCGATGCCATCATACCCCGAATGCCGCGCTCTCTAAGGTCGGTCGCGAAGCTCGCTATACTCGCCGTGACGCTGTCCCCCGCCCCCGCTGGATCGTCGGCCGCAGTAAGCGTGTCGGTCCACTGCGATATTCGCCGCTCGATCCTTGGCAGAAAATATGCGAGTTGCGACAGTTCACCGAAGTCGGCGTCCTTCTCCGCGTTCACGACCGCTTTGCAGACGCCCGCCCTGTCGAACACCTCTCCCGCCCAGCCATCCTCCTGGGCGCTTGAGCGCACCGCCTCATCCGCCTCAAGCACGCTCGCGGCATCCGTCAACTCGATCCCATAAAGCTCACGGACGGTCGCGCACATACATCGACTCATTGCGGTGTTGCGCGTGGCCTCAAGGGCACGGGCGTACGCCTCGGCTCTGTTTTGAGGCGTCATCTGGTCATGATCGGCGGGATAGCCTGCGGCCTTCAGTTCGCGTAACAGCCAGAAGTAATGTCCGATCTCCCAGAAGTTCGGAGCCGCCAACTGATCACCGAGAAGATGCGTATGCGTGTCCCAGACGTCACAGTTGATAATCGCTTCGCGTAGGGCGCTCACCGCTGCCTCCTGTCATCAGTCGGACCTGGATGTCGGCCACTGATTTCGAGGTGGAGAGTCGGCTTTCCTTCCCGAGGCAGTCAAAGCGGGGAATGTACACGGATCGAGCCCGCCTCTTTACGTCTCTGATCCGACATCACAGGGGACTTCGTCCCATTAGCGGCTCTTACGTCCTCCGCTCAGATTATTCCGTGGATCAGCATGGGCGGGCTCGGGATGAACCTACGGGTATCTCCACCAGAGGCCTCACGCTCCCCTTCTTCTGCTTCGAACAGCGTGTTGCGGCATTGAAGTGACCACCGCGCCACCACGCCTGCTCGCCATCACGCTCATTACCCCTCCGCACCACTCCACTCTCATATTACCCATCGGCGTAGAAGCATAAACCTGAAGTTCGCGTTTGGGGCAGGGCTCGGGCCCTCAACCGGCGAATGGTCATTCCAGAGGTGTACCCGAGAAGTGGATCTGCCCGGTTGGAGGCTCGCAACATGCCTGAGCGCACCTGTCCAAACTGTCATGAGCCTGTCGATGAGGCTCGCTACTGCCCGGAATGTGGCCAGAGTCTGACCGACGCGGAGGCGGCACCGCTCGGGCCTCCCGAAGAGTTTGAGGCGTCGCCTTCATCGGCCGAAGGTGAATCTGAGGCAGAGGAACCGACCGAGACGTCTGAGGAGGACCCGACCGCCGACACCAGCCGCCCTCCTGAGGGGCCGGATGCTGCCGCCCCCCCACCGCCGCCGCCGCCCGACGAGGCATCTGCAATTGCCGCTGAAGGGTCGGAAGAAAGCGAGAGATTCCCGCGAACATCCGAGCCTCCTCCAACAGTCGAAGAAGATGAGGCGGATGCAGGCGTCGATCCGGATGCCGTCGAGCCGCGAGGGCCGCATCAGGAGCCTGAGGTGGCGGGCGCGACGCCCCTGCAGCAGGCGTCCGAGCAAAGATACGCCCCGGGGCCTGTCCCCCCGGATGGTCAGCTTCGCTGTCCGCATTGCGGAGAGGCGGTGTACAGAGGGGAGTCCCGGTGCTGGTCCTGTGGGCGACGGATAGACGAGCCGGCACAGCTTCGCGAGGGTGACGTTCATCCCCCCGCTCTTACACGCGGCCCTGCGCCGTCTGAGGGCGCGATGATCGCGACGGAACCCGAACCCGCCTCGCCGGTTACGGATCGCTCGGAAACGCGCCCGGATGACGAAACGGCCACCCGCCCGCAGGAACGGGCCGCTGAGGGGCCTTCGGAGGAGGCAATCTCCTATGCCTGGTGGGCGCTGGGCCTCGGGATCGTCTCAGTATTCACCTGCGGGGCACTCGGCTTACTGGGCGCAGCCGCGATCTGGTTCGGTGCCGCAGCCGCCCGTAAGGACGCCGGACCGATGGCGGTGGTCGGCATGGTGCTGGGCGCGATGGGCCTGCTGATGCTGCTCGCCTGGATCATCGGCTTCGCAGTGCTGCTGTCGGGGATGCGAGCATCACCAGACGACTGGGTAAATCTGATAACCTGGCTTACAGGAGGCGTCCCATGAAACTGCGCTGCGCAGGTATCTGCCTCACACTGCTGATAACGACGGGACTGATCGCCGCAGCCGAAGAGCCGACGGACCCACCGGCTCCTAACGAGGCAGCGAAAGCCATTGCGGGCGAGGAAGTGCAGGGAAAGCGCATGAGCGCCGTGCCGGTGCTGGCAGGTCATGTTTACGCGCTGCCGGTGCTCACGGAAGGGCTTAGCTCGGACTGCGCTACCATCCGTGCCCGATGTGCGCTGCTGCTGGGCAAGATCCGCTGCCAGGAGACGGTACCGGCACTTGCGGAGGCTCTCGACGATGCTGACCGTACCGTTCGAATGTTCGCCGGCATAGCGCTGGCCCGCATGGGCGATGAGCGGGGCACGGCAAGTGCCGCAGCGGCGCTGCAGGGGCCACGCTGGTGGATTCGGTTTCACGGTGTCACTGCTCTGCAGTACATCGCAACCGAGCGCGCTCTCGGTCTGATCGAACCTGCTCTGCGTGATCCCGATCCCCTGGTACGTGACGCCGCTGCTTTCGCAATCGAGAACCCGGGCCCCGCCGAGGTGATAGAGGCGAGGTACTCAGGTCCGGAGGATCTGTCGCTGGAGGACACCATCTTTGAGCTTGCCAACTATCTGATCGCGGAGACCGACTGGTGGTGGCATGCCGGGGATTACCGCCAGCTCCTTCGTGGCACCGAGACCATCGCCTGGCTCGACCCCACCTGGGAGGAGGGCTTCGCTCAGGCCGGATATCTTTACTGGAGTCTTGGACGCAATGTTGAAGCGGTCAGCGCTTACCGAAAGGGCGTGGATCTTCACCCGGATAGCTGGCTGATGAACTGGGAACTCGGCTTCTATTACTTCAACGCGCAGAAGAGGTTCGAGGACGCGATCCCGCTCTTTGAGCGCGCACGGGAACTTGGAAGCCCGCCGGTCAAGTCGCGGATGCATGCCCATGCTCTCGAGCGGGCCGAACGTCCACAGGAGGCGCTCGAAGTGTGGTACGAGTTGCATGAGGAGTTTGGCGAGGACGGTGTTGTGAGACAGAACATCGAGCGCCTGGAGGCGCGATTGTCGCGTTCTGGTGCGTAGGCGATGTGCCCATTACTATTGACAATAGTAGCGAGGCAGGCTATACTACCAAGGATAGTAGTATCAAGCGGGGAAGGAGATGTTGAAGATGGCACGCATGACGATCATCGTGTTCATGCTGTTGACCGCCACAGCCGCATTCGCACAGGGTACCGTGAACATGTGGTACAGAGGGCCCATTGAGGGAGAAGTGACGATTAAGGACGGCCAGACGCCCGGGCGCCCGGGCTACTACTATCGCCCGCAGCCGACTCGCACGCCGACGTTCGGCGAGCGCCTCGGTCAGCCGGTACGCTGCACGACCTGTTACCGATGGCGCGATCTCGGTGAGACCTGCCGAAACTGCAGCACGGAGGCGGACAGCTACGAGCGCTCGCAGGCCCGACGAGGTGCCATCTACACCCGCCGCGCGCTTCCGGGACAGTACTGGTACAATCGGCCCGATCGTACCACGACAGGACCGCGCCATCAGATGGGCTGGCCGTACCTGCATGGTCGCCACCGCTGAGAGGCGCGTTAGAGCTTCTTCATGCGAGACAGGCATCTCCATGCAGGGCGATCCGCTCTCAGGATCACGACTCATCGCAGATAGAGTCGCCCGCAAGTCACGGCCAAAGCAGCGCGGGGGATACGCTTCGGAAGAGCTACCAGAGAAAAAGTCGCGCAAGAATTGAACAACAGAGCTAACTACTACGTCCTGTAGTAGTGACTCGGAGCAGCGCGGCAGCAGACGTCGGAGAAAGGAGATGCGAAGATGCTGAGCAGAGGTGGAATGCTCACGCTGGCGCTCGTAGTGGCCGGCACCACGGGGTTCGTGGGAGTGGCTCCCCGCCCCGCGGAGGCTCGAGACACCGGCAGGATAGTTGCCGGGATCGCGGCCGGCGCCCTGGTTTATGGCCTCCTCGACCGTTCGGACAGTTCACGTTCTCGCGCGCGAGAGGAAAGCCGCGGCTACTACGACGGTAATCGAGGAAGTTGGATGCCCTCGCGACCTTCTCACCGATCATCGCCACCGAGCCGACGACCCAGCCGCGACTATCAGCGCGGTTACGACCATGGGCATCGGGATGGATACAATCGCGGCCATAGCGTCGGATACGACCGGGGCTACGATCGCGGACATCGTGACGGCTATCGCGATGGAACGAGGTCACCGTGGAGACGTTGAGACGGCTTACGGGCGGGTCTCGTTTAGATCCGGGGCCCGCCCTATACTCCGCGGAAGCGAAGAGAATTGCCCGTACCTGCACACGAAGTCTCACCCGACGGATCGCCTCTGAACGCCTGTCTTCTGGAGGGGCAAACAGAGGCAAGCGAACAGCAGTCCCCTGGAAAGGAGGGGCGAAGATGCTTAGTAGAAGTCTCGTCCTGATGCTGGCGTTTGTCGTCGTGGCCACCACAGGCATGCTGGGGATAGCCCCCCGCCCCGCGGAGGCGAGAGATACCGGCAGGATAGTCGCCGGAATCGCGGCCGGTGCTCTGGTTTACGGCCTGCTTGACCGACCGGACACCTCTCGAGCGCCGAGCCGCGGCTACTATGACGGCAATCGGGGTAGCTGGATGCCCTCGCGGCCTTCGTATCGACCCCCACGTCAGCCGTCGTATCGGCCTGCGCCACCGCGCCGAACCCCCAGTTACGACTATCGGCGCGGCTACGATCACGGACATCGGGACGGATACGATCGGGGCCATCGCGTCGGATACGATCGGGGCTACGATCACGGGTATCGTGACGGCTATCGCGATGGAACGAGGTCACCCTGGGGCTGCTGGGGCTATTGAGCCGCGGCATTGACGGGCCGGTCGAACCAGGCCCGTAACCTGCTCCCCGGGGGCGCGGTCAGAAGGCTCCCCATGCTGATCCGCACCGCACAGGCCCGCCTCTAACCGAGGCGGGCCTGTGCTCAATCATCTAAGATACGGGGATGCTTACCGCTCGGTCACTTCGGCTCAATGGCCTCCCCGCTCTCGGCGGACGCGTAGGCCGCCTCGTATATCGCCACGTAGCGCCGGGTCTCCTCGGGCTTGACCCGCAACTCCGCGCCTTCGTTGAGATGATCGGCAACGTTTTGATATAGCTCGAAGCGATCCGGCTCGAGACAGGGGATCTCGGAGGTCGATGTCTGTCCGGCAATCTCATGATACCAGCGAACCGATCCGCCGCCACCACTCTGCTTGAAGAGACCGCCCTTCTCGCCCTGCACCAGCCAACGTG
>PXBW01000115.1 GCA_003566775.1 candidate division WS1 bacterium | reverse complement strand
CAACTCCGCATGTGTGCGCAGCGCGCACAGGTGTCGGATCTGGCTACAGATACTACAGTCCGGGGCTTGGGCGGTGGGTGAACAGGGATCCGATCGGGGAATTAGGCGGAATCAATCTCTATGCATTTGTGAACAATGCTTCAACAGATAGCGCGGACATTCTTGGTCTCCGCTTCTTCTCTCTGAAATGTGAAGACGAGTGTCCAGGAGAAGGCTTGCGCCATTACGAGTATGAGAGCCATTTCATCGCCCGCAACCAGGCGACGCCTGTCATGGGGCCAATCCTTGCTGCGATCACGGCGGTTCCGGTAATTATTACCCCGGACGACATTCCTCTGGCCGCCATTAATACGATTGCCGAAGGTTATGCAGGGACTAATCCCACTGCCGGACTGGAGTTGTATCTAGACGCTCTAAACAGAAATGTTGGCCTGTTCGTCAGAGGTCGCTGCAAAGAATGTCGCGAGGAAAGGTGCTGTCTGGGGTTTGGTAGAGAATTTCGGTGGTCTAACCCGAGGACTGAAACATATGTATGCACGGGCAAAGGCTTGTCCCTAGGCGGCGACGACCCCTCAATATGGCAGAGGAGAAGCAATATCACACAGTCAGATATCCAATCTTGTATATTCCAGGCAACGGTCAATTGTTTGAGCGCAGGAAGTGCCAGATAGACAACATAGTCCGCTGACGATTGCACTGGCCATCTGTGCCTCGCTATGCACAGCGTCCTGCGGAGTTCGGGACCAAGTTGATTATCGGCTCACGCCAGCTATTCTGCGAGCTTACATCGCGGACACAGTAGAGGCTCAGCCTGTGCTCGGAAACAAGAATCTCACAGCTTCTCAGACAGAATTCCTTTATGGCCTATGGATTCGCCTTCAAAAGCACGATTTGCACCATAGCTTGGCAGACATTTACGAGAGCGATGTTGGCCGAGCAGTGCCCGATGAAATAGTGTCCTACATTGTGAACGAGCGGCATCTAATGCGTAGTTCGGAGGTCACGGATCCGAATGGAGCCGAAGCGGAAATGGGTGAGAGTGTAGACTCGCGCCATGTTAATTATGCAATGCTTGCGTTACCGGGTATCGTGGTGGTGAATAGGGCGTCAGAAGGGCCGGTAGCTGATAATGTATGGTGGGAAATCATTTCGTCATGGGTGCAACTTGTTCTGTGTTCAGACGAGTATCTTGTTTCCCTGAAAGCACTCGAATGCTATTGGAGATTATACCCCACGATCTCGCGCGATCATGATCTTCAAGAACAATACTTAAGGAAACGAGACTCTCTCTACTTGGCTTGGGCCGCGCAGCTTGCTAGAGAACTGATAGTCATCTCTTCTGTTGCCGGACAGTACGCTGGCGGAACTAATGACGAAGAATATTTCAAGCGTGTTGAGAGACTGGCGCTGGAGTTGGCACTCGCATCCCTATCATGCGCGTGGCGTTATGACCACATTGATGAAGTGATCGAGTATTGCGACCGTCTGGCACAGTCTCATGTCATGAATGGTGATTACCTCCTGCCGTCTGTTTTGAGCCATGTTGGCGATCTCCGTGCCGTCCTTATGGCAGAAATGCTGAACAGACAGGGAGCGAATGGGGATGGCAGACAGGGTCACATGGCGACATTCGATTCCGCTGAATAACCCTCCGGCGCCGCTAGGGCGCCGGGGCACAGGGCCATCGGGGTCCGGGCCATCGGGGTCACGTCTCAACATTCAACGAAGCGCGCATCTGAAGGCCATCGGGAGCAGGGGGCGCAGCCAAGCGGCACTGCCCAGCGTCTTCGGACTTGACCGCTCCGCCGGCCCGGTTCATCATGGCGCCGTCATGGGCTACCACCTGAGAGCGGAGGTCACGGCGGGGCCGCGGGCGGAGGGGCGCGCAACGCGCGGTGCGTGCACGCCGGGCGCGGATGTCGGATCTGGCTACAGATACTACAGTCCCGAACTCGGCCGGTGGGTGAATCGGGATCCGATTGGGGAAGATGGAGGATTGAACTTGTCTTCGTTTGTCAATAATGATTCAGTGGGAGGCTTGGATTACCTTGGCCTCTCTTTGGTAGGACGGCTCCGTTTAGAGACCCTCTGGTCAGCCTTGCGGGGCGGAATCACGAGCATGATTTGCGAGGCGGAGTTCACTCACAGCGTCAAGAACTCAGTGCCCTCGCCGTTTAACCTTCCATACTTCTCGAATCATCAGCTTGAATGCGAGGCAAGCGTGCGAGCCTCCTGGGGACCCTGGGGAGAGCGGCACAGAGAAGGGTGCGCGACTCCAACCGGCGGGTGGACACGCACCGTTGAGCCGGCAGAAGCCAGTACGCTCTTTGACGGAGAGTGGGGAGCAAAAGGCGTCGCTGTGCACCCAGCCGGACGAGCGGAAGCATGGTTCTACATGCAGATACTCAACAGCAGATCAATAGGGGGGGCATCGTTGGATGGCCGGATAGGTTTTGAGGGAGAATACGGGATTGGGCATTGGAATCAGCGTCCATGCTGCCGATGTCTACATGTCACCCTGATAGCCCGATGCGAGCATACGTTTCATGAGCGGAGCATCTATCCCCGGGGGGTCGCTGCTGCCGCTGTCGCCTTCGCATACGCAGGCGGACCTGCAATGGTCGCCAGCGGAACTCAGAAGCTCGCTACTGCGGTTGGCGTAGCGCTGAAACCTGCACTTGACCGACTCCTGCCGCCTCTCCTGCCTGCTTACTAGGCAGTCTTCTTTGGAGGAGCATATGGGCAATCCGGTCGTTCTCGCACTGGCTACTGACGTGAAACTGCGGCATCGGCTTCTGCGTTCCGTGTATCTCAGGTCTACTCGCTTCTGGGCCTGTATTGGCGTCGGCGCATTTGCACTTCTGGTTCTAATATACCTGCAGGAGATGGAACTGGTCGAGTACAGTCATCCGTTTGTCTTTCTTCTACTGTACGTGGCTTTCATTATCGCCGTGATTACGCCATATAATCTTCTCTTTCGCGGGTTAGCACGGGCGGGTGAGCCGAGATGCGCCGTCCACGTGCACATTGACTCTCACGAAGTCTCGCTGCGGGGAGCAGAGTTCGACATCACTCTGTCGATCGACAGTCTTCGATCGGCATGGCTGACGAAGGATTGGTTGCTGCTGAGTACAACGTACCCCATAGACGGCCTCCTCCTACGCAGACCGAAGAGCTCTGCGGAAGAAGCGGCACTGCTTCGACTCTTGACGCAGGGCGGTATTCCGCTCAGGGGCGCTTGGGCATCAATCAGGAAGCCGCCTCCGTTGCCGACGGCTCGGGTTCAGGATGTTGAGAAGCAGTAGTCGTGCTCGGAAGGATGGGATCCATGAAACGGAAGGGAGAGGGTCGAAAAACTGAGCTTTGCCCTACAGGGCAGCATCTTTGCTCGGCGCGTTCAGCAAATAGCAGAGAAACTCGGCAATGGACCCGATAGTGCTTCCAGTGGTTTCTGATTATCATCTGCGACACCGCGTGCAGCAGCGAGAGTTCTTTAGAACTCTCATAGTATGGGCCTCTGTCGTTGTGAGTGCGTTTTCGTTCGGTTTACTCGTGGTTACGCACGGGTTCGGAATGCTGGCGTACAGCTTCCCCTATGCCTTTGCCGTGGTTCATCTGGTCTATGCGATTGGGCTCATGTCTCCGTACTGTCTCCTTTGGTCTTCGTTGACCGCGACGAGCGCGGCGGCGACGACGATGATCCTGGAAATGGATGAGAAGACGCTGAGTCTGCACGGAAGTGGGTTCCGGGGCCGTCTGCCAGTTCAGTCTCTTCGCGGCGCACACATGTTGGCGGATGCACTGATGTTGAGTACGACGTATCCCCTGGACGCACTCATTTTGCGGCGTCCGGCGAGTTCGGAAGAGGAGGTCGCGCTCTTCGGTGTTCTCGCGGAGAATGGGATCGCCTGTTCAGGCGCATGGTGCTCTTCGATCAGAAGAACTCCTCCTCCGTTACCCTCGGCGGGAGGCTGAGGCCTTACATTGTTGCAGGATGCTTGGTAGCGGTGCGAGGGGGTCGGTCGCGGAATGGAGGCACTCGGGTTGGGGGGCGGGGTCGGTCCGCACATAGTTGCAGAGCGCTCGGACGCCGGAGACGCTCCGACGCGCATGGCCGCTGTGACCCGCCCGAGCGCGGCGCGCCCGAGCGCGGCGCGCCCTGAGCCGCGTCGTCACGTGAGCGGATTTCGCGCTTGACCGCTCCGCCGGCCCGATCCATCATGCCGCCGTCATGGGCTACCACCTGAGAGCGGGGGCCGCGGCGGGGCCGCGGGCGGAGGGGT
>PXBW01000340.1 GCA_003566775.1 candidate division WS1 bacterium | reverse complement strand
CGCATCGAGGCGCTGGTGGCCTATCTGCAGCACGTGCAGCACATCTCCTACGAGCGTCTGCAGCAGATGATGGCACAGCTCTTCGGCCTTGAGATCAGTCAGGGCGCGATTGCCAACATCGTTCGCCGCGTATCCCAGAGCCTGCAGTCGCGAGCCGGACAGATACGCGAGAGCATCCGGGCCAGCCCGGTGATTGGGTGCGATGAGACCGGAGCGCGCGTTGACGGCAACAATCAGTGGCACTGGGTCTTTGAGACCTCCCAGGCCAGCTTCCATCTGATCGCCGACAGTCGCGGCAGCCGAGTCATCAAAGATGTGCTGGGTGACGTAAAGCCGCAGGTCTGGGTCAGTGACTGCTTTAGCGCTCAGATCAAAGCTCCGGCACAGCGGCGACAGTTGTGTATGGCCCACCAGCTTCGCGACCTCGAATACGGCATTGAGGCCGAGAGTTGTAGCTTCTGCCGGCGAATGCAGCATCTGTTCAGACGCGCCATACGCCTCGATGCGTGCCGCGACGAGCTGCCCGAGTATCTGTTCGCGGCACAGGTGCGTGGCGTCGAGGCCGCCTGCGATGCCCTGCTGGGCGCTGAGGCGAGAGACGAAAACGGACGACGCCTGCAGAAGCGTTACCGTAAGCATCGCGACAGCCTGTTTACCTTCCTGTATCGCGAGGATGTACCTGCCGACAACAACGCCTCGGAGCGGGCGTTGCGCAAGCCGGTGGTACATCGCAAAGTCTCCGGCGGCTTCCGTTCCAAGTGGGGGGCGGAGGCCTACGCGACCGTAGCAACGGTGCTGCAGACGGCCAATAAGAACGGTCATGATGCCTTCGAAACGCTCACCGAAGCCCTCGGACCTTCTATTGACGACAGCCTACTCCTACAACGCACCTGACACCGCAAGGTGAGTAGTTACGAAAAAACGAAGAATGGCGCAAATACTCTGAACCTTTGCGAGTGTCACTGCGTCTTACATAATGCGAGGACGGAGAACAGCCTGAAGCGGCAACGACGGCTGTGTGATCCACGCGAAGGTCTCACCCTCCCTCCTTCACGTGACAGGCACACTCCGTCCTCGCTAAACTTCGTCTTTCAAAATGTGGATGAGTGTGAGGTGGCTTTGGACGATGAAGAATGCGTACGTCTACGTGTTTGTTCTTCTGACAGTCCCCCTGATAGCGACCGGTGTCGGGGCAGAGGATCTCCAATGGCGCGTGCAGGAGCCTCTGCTTACAGACGCTGAGGACCTCGATGTTGACGACTTCCCGACGACGCAACCGATTCAGTTGGCGCAACAACGCGGAGTTGTGGGCTATGGACCTGGCGGTATGCAATGGAGGCCTCTTGGTGAGGCCGGCCAGATACTGCCGCCGCCAACCCCACAACCTTTAGAGCCTGATCCCGGCCTCTTTGTGGACCGGCCGGTCCCGCAACGGGATGTTGTCGAGCGGCCATGGACCAGGATTGAACCGGATGTGGTGGAGGAACCGTTTGAATCCCCATTTCACCCCAGATGGGAGATCGATCGCGTAATCCCTCCGCCTTCGCCGGTCGAGCCTCCCGCGGCGGTTGATCCACCCCTCTTTCCCGAGCAGATGGATCACCGAGTGCCTGGCTTTGATCCCCTGGGACGCTGGGGACCTGCTCCGAGGACCATCCACCGGCGTCACCTGCCTGAGCGGGAGCCGCAGATGCACGGTGTGCAGCCAGGAGTTGATCCTGAGGCGGCGGCTCCGACACTGATCGAGCGCCGTATGCAGTTCTTGCAGCCTCAGGTTCCGGAGGTGCAAGTTCCTGTCGAACCAGTCCCGGTCGAACCGGTCCCTGTCCAACCGCCGGTGGATGCGCCTCCACAGGTGCCATCGCCTGGGGTTCCACCCGTACAGCAGCCCGAGATCATGACCCCGCCGATGGTCGATCAACCGCAGCCGGGACCACCCAGGATGGAGCCGCCACACTTAAGTCCGGGCTTCCCCCACTTGCAGGTTCCGCCCATGACCGATCAACCACAAGTGCAACCACCGACGGGGGAGCCGCCACAGGTGGGGCCGGGGGTCCCGCAGCCACAAAACTGAACGGAAACGACAACTGACAACGGCATCTCCGCACCTGGGGCCCGGTCGCTCTCCTCAGAAGCGTGGGTGAATCCAGAAGGGCCTGCTCCCGGGCAGGCCCTTTCGCACTGTACGGGGTGCAGGACTTCACCTGTGCGCGGCGAAACATGGAGGACCGTCGTGGAAGGAGCATCCGACCGAATCATGTTACTGCGCGAGTTGGGAGAGTTCGGGTTAATCGAGAGGATTGCGGCGCTCGCCGCTGATGACCCACGCGTGGTCGTCGGCGTTGGAGATGACGCCGCATTGCTCGATCTCGGTGGGCCTCAGCTTGTCGCGGTCACCACCGATGCGATGCTACAGGACCGGCACTTCCAACTCGACTGGCTGTCTCCCGAGGAGATCGGCCGGCGCGCGGTCGCCGGATCCCTCAGCGACATCGCGGCGATGGGTGCGACCCCTGTGGGCGTCTTCTGTACCGCAGGATTTCCTGCGGACGGTTCTGCCGAGACAGCGGAAGCCATGCTACGTGGCGTCGCGCTCGGCGCAGAGGCAGCCGGGGCCGTGCTGGCGGGCGGCGATCTCATCGCGTCCGAGAGGGTGCTGCTTGACCTCACGGCGATCGGACTGGTTCAGCACGGTCAGCAACTTACGCGCGATGGCGCGCGGCCCGGTCAGTTGCTTGCGGTGACCGGGGCGCTCGGCGCTCCGGCGATGGCGGTCGCAGCGCTTCTTGCGTCATCACATGCGCAGCTTCACGGTGACGCATGGGAGGCGGTTCGTGAACGCTTCGCCCGTCCGCAGCCGCGTATCAGGGCGGGGCGTGCGATGGCGGCTTCGGGCCTCGTCGCTGCGGCCATCGACATAAGTGATGGACTCGTGCAGGACGCCGGGCATATCGCGCGACGATCAGGTCTTCGCGCCGTAATCGAGGGCGGGAGGGTTCCGGTGGCCGAAGGCTGTGTTGAGCTTGCAGCGACAGTGGATGCTGATCCCGCGCGCGCGGCGCTGGCAGGTGGCGAGGACTTCGAACTGCTTGTCTCGCTCGATGAGGCGGACTTCACCAGGGTTGCGAAGCTGCCGGCGGTGGCGGAAGTCGGTCTGACGGTGGTCGGTTACCTTGAGGATGGGGAGGGTGCGATCGCCGTTGACGATGCAGGAGACGAGATCGATCTTCCCCGTGGCGGTTGGAATCATTACGCCTGATGCTGCGCTGCACTCGATTAATTGTACCGACCCCCGGCGGAGATCAGGCTTCCTCGGCCTGATCGAGGAGCCGCTGATAGACAGCCACGAGCGCGCGGGTGGAGAGCGTCGGGTCGAAGCTCGCGGCGAGATCGGGACCTGACGGTTGCTCCCTGTGCCCCTCACCGCCGTGTTCGGGCCTTCCCCACGATTCGTCGAGGTCGAAGAACTCGCGTGACACAAGGAAAGAGGAGATCGTCGCGCTCTCATGTGTCTCCTCCTGCACCGGCCTCATTCGTTGTGAGGCTGCTCCGAGCTGGCGGATGATCCCCTCACCGAGCGAAAACGTGCCGTCAGCCGGGACAATAGTGACCTGCGGACTGAGGCCCACCGCTTCATCGACCTCACCTCCCTCCAACGCGATGACACCGACGTTTGCGGCGAGCGCCTGCAGCGCGAGCATCCCCGACGGCCAGCCCGACTGGGGAGTTACCAGTACGTTGAGTGATGAGATCGCGCGATGGAAGCGGTCGTGCGGGTCGACGAAAACCGTCGCTCCGAGGAGTCCATGCTCATGCACCATCTCATGATGCTGCGAATCGTCCACCTCGCGCCCGATCAGGGCAAACTCGAGACTGGGATACTCCATACAAAGATTGGCGGCGGCGTCGAGGAACCGTTCCAGCGCCCGGCGCTTCAGGTCATCTACGACGCAGCCGATCAGGGTGGCGGAAGCGGTCATGCCAAGCAGCTTCCTACGCCTGCCGAGATCGAGTGATGGTGGCTGCGTGCGCCGGGGTATGCAGTAAGGTACGATCTCCGCCTCCTCAGCGGCGGAATGCACCTCTAGAAGCTCCTCGCGCTGTGTCTCGGTAGGCAGTACGATCGCGTCGGAGAGCACAAGGGCGCGGGCGTAAGCCAGTCGGCGCAGCCCGAGCACAGGTGCGCTGTGCAGCAGATGGGGCAGCATACGAGGGGAGATCACGACCGGGACATGCTCGGAGAGACCGCGACGGGCAAGCAGTGAGGCAATCGTCGAGTGAAAACCGT
>PXBW01000332.1 GCA_003566775.1 candidate division WS1 bacterium | reverse complement strand
CCCGCAGGAGCCGGGACTGTTCGACGAGTTCGACCGCTTCGTGCGGGAGTCGCTTGATGACTACGAGCGCCGGATGAGGGAAGAGCGCTGGTACAGTTGGATGAACTACGGCGACTGGTACGGCGAGCGCGGGGTCAACTGGGGCAATCACGAGTATGACCTTCATTGGGGGCTTGCGCTGCATTTCGTGCGCACCGGAGACATTCGCTTCGCGGAGCACATGAAGCTGGCGGGACGGCACAGCGCGGACATAGACATAATCACCTCGTCGGACCGCGAAGATCTGCTGGGAATCCACAAGGAGCATGCGCTCAATCACACCGGTGGTTACGGCCTCCCTCGCCCGGAGGGTGTGCGCTACTGGTTTGTTGACGGTCTCTGGAACTCCGGCCACATGTGGACGCAGGGCACGTACACCTCTTACGCGCTCACCGGCGACCGGCGCATGGGTGAGGCCGCGGAGCTTCTTGCGAACTGGATGGCCGGACCGTACGCGCGTAGTCTGGAGCGGTGGCTGCATCGCAACTACGGCTGGATGACTATCGGCGTGCTGGGCGCGTATAACGTAAGGGGCAATCCCTATCACCTCAATGCCGCACGGCTCTTCACGATGAACATACAGTCGCGGATCGATCCCGGCGTGGGCGGGCCCATCGCTCCGGTGTACGAGTGCACCCACGAGCCCAAGCATATGGGTGGGAAGAGCTTCATGGCGGGCGTGATCATGGGCGCGCTGGACATGATGAATGACATTGAATCCGATGAGCGAAACCTCGAGATCATCGCGGGAATCGCCGACTGGCTCCATGCCGTGATGTATCAGCCGGAGTGGGGAACCTTTGTGTATGCGCAGTGTCCGACCTATCTGGAGCGACGGGGTAGCGTGGAGTTGCGTGTCTCGCGCGGCCTGGCGCTTGCCTACGAATATCGGCGAGACGAGCGCTACTTCGAGATGCTGGAGCCGATTCTCGCGCAGCGGATTCTCGAGGGTCGCGGCAGCGGCCATGGCAAGAGCTTCGCAGGCTCGATCCGCCAGCCGCCGTTCGCGCTCAGTACGCTCGCCCGCATGGGGATCCGCGAGATCACGCCGTCACCGCCGACGGAGCCCGAGGTTCGCCTCGCACCGGAGACGTATCTCGCGGAGGAAGGCCCGGTTGAGGTTGCTTTGAATGTTATCTACGGGTCGATTCAGCCGCTGGAGGCGACGGCTGAGATCGTGGAGCTTCCACCGGGGGTGAACGCCGATCCGGATACGATCTCGTGGGAGATCGAGCGTGGCCCCACCACCAGCCCGCCCTTCCTTCTGACGGGCCAGCCCGAACCCGGGAGCACAGTCACAGTGCGGTACAGCGCCGGAGAATGGGAGGGCGAGGTAAGGTCAACCTTTCGCGAGGCCCGCGCGCTTGAGATCGGCGATGCGATCGGGTATGTAGGCGGACCTGAGGATCCCACCGGGCAGGCGCTTGAGATCATGGGCTTTGAGCTTCCTCTGCTGGAAGAACTCAGCGCCGACACGCTCAGCGATTACAGCGGCCTGGTGGTCGGCTCGGAGGCGCATGAGAAGAACTTCGGCGAACTGCGCGACCATCCATCGCGGCTGCTCGATTTCATCGCCGCAGGCGGGCGAGTGGTGCTCGTGCAGATTCAGGACTCAAGCTGGCGCGAAGGCTACCTGCCTCACACACTACTGCCCAGTGATGACAACGGTATAGTGGCGGAGATCATGGATCCGGAGCATCCGATCTTCACGCAACCCCACCGGATCGAATCGCTGGCGGGCACGATCATGTATGACACCATCATCGAGGCTGATGAGGCGTGGGAGGTGCTCGCGACCGACAACCGCGAGCAACCCGCGATCATCGAGGGGAGCTTCGGCGAGGGAGCGGTGATCGTGGTGCAGCCGTCACCCTGCCGCTACGTGATAGGTGCGACGCAGTCGGTGAGTGAGATAAACGCGGATCGAGCGGCCAGGTTCTACGAGAATCTACTCGCCTGGCTCACAGGCGAGGCGTGAGGGAAGACCCCCGTACCGCGGGGAGCCTGTGTGTCCACGTCAGCATAATCCCCTCCCCCTATTGAGATGGCTTACATCTCTGGCGGGGGAGGGGTTGCCGGACGACGGACGCGGGTTCAGTTCACCGGTCCGCCGAGAGCGGTCACTATCGCACTGGAGAAGGGTTCGAGGTCCCGCGGCACGCGCGATGTTATGATATGGCCGTCGATCACCACCGGCTCATCGCGGTAGTCGGCGCCGGCCTCGCGCAGATCGTCGGCGATGCCGCTCACGCAGGTCATCTCCCGGTCATCAACGATGCCCGCTGAGACCATCACGAGGGGTCCATGGCAGATCGCCGCGATCACCTTTTCCGCCTCATCGAACTCACGCACCAAGCGCAGCATCTCCTCATTCTCCCGCATGATACGAGGGGCGGTTCCGCCGGGGATCAGCAGCGCGTCGAACTGATCGGCGGTGGCGTCTCGGGCTGCCATGTCGGCGGTCACGAGGAAGTTCTGGTCGCGATAGTCCTCGTAGACCGCGCCCTCCTCACTGCCTACCAGTACTGTCCGCCCACCGGCGGCTTCGACCTGCTGGCGAGGGACGTCAAGCTCCTGATCGTGGAAGCCCTCCTCCACCAGGATCGCCATGATCCGGCCCGCGAGCGGCACCCCGGGTGCGGTCATCTGCACGCGACGCAACTGCGCATTCCAGGCGATATTGATGCCCTCCGTGTGATGAAGCACCCGCAGGGGCACCATCATCCGATCCTCCACGAAGATAGCGTCATCCTCGTGGAACTGAACCTGTTCAGGTCCGATCGTAACGATGGCGGAGCGCGTATCGGTGTCCCATGCGACCTCGCCTCTCACAGCTTCCACCACACCACGAATAGGTACATAGGTGACCCCGTCAACGATGCGCGCCTGCGGGTCCAGTCGCAACGGGCATTCATCCACGTACACATCCACGTACTCTTCCACCACAGCCTCCGCTACTGCTGCCCACGATACCATGAGCAGACAGAGCGCGCAAAGAACTCCAGTCCGCTTCAACATGCTTCCACCTCCGAGAGTCTCCGATCCATGAGATAGCCCACGGTTACATGGGTCATCTCATTGCACGACATCACTATCTTGATTCGAGACACACAGAGGTCTTCCTCCCAGATCATGTGACCATGCCGACCACGCGACAGGGGGAGGCTACGGGACACCGCAAGCAGGGCGGTCAACGGGGGGAGAGCGGCGTTGCTCGCTCGGTAACATGATGCGCGCGATTGCTGCTGTTGCGTCATCGCAGGCGAGCGGCGACCCCTGTTCTGGAACCGATGAAAAAAGCGCCGGGGCGGCTCAGGTGTTGCTACCGGCCTGGGCCATGAAGCCCTCGATAGCGTTCCAGATGAGGTGCAAGCCTATCACCATCAGTGACAGAATTCCGCTCTTTATCATCTGTGAGCCGAGGCGCCTTGTCTCATCGTCCTGGCCAAGCATGAAGATGATGCCAAGGACGATCCCGAAGGGGGCGAAAACGAAAGAGGCTATGAGCAGCCCCACCCACGTCATCGTGCTGATGCCGACGACCTCGGGGCGTTCCCCCTCTTTGACCTGGGCTATGGCCTTCTGGCCGATGACGAAGCGCTCGATCTGGCCGGCGGCGCAGAGCAAGCCCGCGAGTCCGAACAGTATCAGAAGGGTTGCGACGAAGGGGGGAAAGGCGAACGCCCCAAGTCCCCGCTGGCGCAGTTCGGTGTAGCTCAAGGCCCGCAGGGCCTCGATCCCATTTGCGGCGGAGAGAGCCTGCCAGCCTGCGAGCAGGATGGCGCCGCCTGCGATTAGGGCGATGATTGCGGTTATTACGACTGCGACCCGCTCCTTCTCCAGCTTATCGGCAAGATGGCGATCGAACTCTTTGAGGCGGACCTTAGCAGAGGTCTCCCCCGCTTCGGCCATGCCCGCGGCGGCGCCGCTGATGACCTTCTCATCCGCCATGATGGGCCCACCGCCACGTTCCTGTTTCGCACGACGCGAGATCTTGCGTTCCGCCTCGACGATGTCGCAGCCACAGTCCATGCAGTGGGTGTCTGTCTCCTGGCAGATGGCCCCGCACTCGGGGCAGATCTGAACAGCCATTAGCGCTGGTCTCCCGGATACGAAGGGTGTTACCTCCAAAGGCCTCACGGAGTTAGGCCACCGGCTTGCGCGCGGCGGCGAAGGGACGTCATCCGATGGAATATCCGATCGGGCAGGAGGTGCTGCACATACAGTTGAAGAATACAATATGCCCACGAACAGAGTCAATATCGGCACGGGTAGAGAGGTAATCGGAATTGGCGATTGATCACGAAGCAGATGGGCGCCATGAGGAGCGAGAGGAAGAGGCCCGGCATCTCTACGGACTATCGTGGAGGGCATTGATACTCTCCGGCCTGTTTCTCGCGGTCTCGCTGGTCTGGATGATGTACGCGGGACTGATCGGACAGGGCGTTCAGCTTGGTGAGAGCGTTCCGGTCGTACCTGCGGTAGGTGCGCTGCTGATACTGACGCTGCTTCTTCCGCTTACGAAGCGGCTCCCGAAGTGGCTGCAGCTTGAGAAGCCCGGTGTGCTGATGGTGTACGCTTTTCTCTGCATCGCGGTGTCCATGGCGTCGGTGGGGGTTGTGCGGCTTATATTCCCCAATATGACCGCGATCTACTACTTCGCCACGCCCGAGAACAACTTCGAGATGTTCCAGGAGTTCGTTCCCGAGTGGGTGGCGCCCACCGATCCGGAGATCATCCGCACCATGTATGAGGGTACGGATGCGGGCATAGTGCCGTGGGGAGCCTGGACTGTGCCGCTGCTGTCGTGGACCGTCTTTCTTCTGGCCGCTTTTGTCGCAATGCTCTCCCTGATGACGCTTTTCCGACGTCAGTGGGTGGAGCGCGAGCGGCTGACCTTCCCGATCGTGCATCTTGTGATGGATATGGCCGGTGGCGATCAACCGGCGGCGAAGCTGGCGTTCTTCAAGAGCGGGGCAATGTGGATCGGCTTCGCCCTCGCGGTCGCGTATAACCTGATGAACATCCTCAACGCGTGGAATCCGTCGGTTCCGGCTATGGGCAGGGCGGAGGACATAGGCGCGCTGTTTACCGAGCGGCCGTGGTCGGCCATCCAGCCTCTCTCGATCGCCTGGCGTCCTGAGAACATAGGCCTTGGCTATCTTGTGCCGACGGAGATAACGCTCTCGGTTTGGGTGTTCTACCTCCTGCTGCGTCTTTCCAACGTGGCGCAGGTGGCGGCGGGCTATGACATAGCAGGCTTTCCTTTCGCACAGGAGCAATCATTCGGCTCGTACCTGGCTCTCGGCGTCTTCCTGATCATAGTCGCCCGTGAACATCTCGCCGCGGCGTGGCGGAAGATGGTGGGGAAGGCGAGCAATATCGACGACAGCAATGAACCTCTGAGCTACCGAGGCTCGTTAATAGGAATAGTAGTGGGCTTCGGCTTCATGCTCGTTTGGGCGAATGCGCTGGGGATGGCCGTCTGGACCGCGGCGATCTATCTGGGATTGTTCCTTTTGTTCGCCCTGGTTTACGCGCGGGCGCGCGCGGAGGCGGGTGCAGCGATGGTCTGGCTGTTCCCGTTCTACCAGCACCGGCGCATGATGATCAGCATCGCCGGATCCGCGCCCTACCATCGGTTCGGCGGATGGTCGAACCTGACAGCCTTGTCGCTGCTGATGTTCATGTCCCGCGGCTACTTCCAGTCGATGATGGCCTACCAGGTCGAATCGATGAAGATCGCGGAGGAGGCGCGTATCAAGCAGCGCACCATGGCGATCTGGCTCATAGTGGCTCTTGTGGTTGGACTGGCCGGGGCCTATGTGATACACTTACAGGCGTACTACACTCATGGAGCCAACATACTGGAGGGTGGAACTACCCACGGTGGCTACCGTACACGTCTGGCGGTGCAGGAGTTTGAGGAGCTGGCGAGTTACGAGAGGGATCATCGCTCCCCGGACACGGCGCGTACCGTCGCGGCTGGCGTCGGTGTCCTCGTTACAACAGTTCTGATAGTGCTGCGCACCCTCTTCCTGCGCTTTCCCCTGCATCCACTGGGATTCGCGATGGTCACGGCATACGGCGGACCGCTATGGGGTCCATTCTTCATCGTATGGGTGATTAAGACAATCGTCCTGAGGGTCGGCGGAATGGGAATGTATCGCCGCCTGATCCCGTTCTTCCTTGGAATAGTCGTAGGACACTTCTTCACTGCCGGTCTGGTGTGGGGCTGGGTGAGTCTGATCGGCGAGATGTACCGCCGCTACGTGGTTCACTTCGGCTAAGCACTATCCGTTCATATCCATAACAAGTCCGTCAAACCACTCCTGAGGTTTGAGGAGGAAGCAGAAAAAAATGAAAGTTGCTCCACCCGGAAGTTCAGTCCGCGCACTGATTGCAATTCTGCTCATCACCTTCGCTCTTACGCTGCTCAGTACGAGCATGCTCTGGGCGATCGATGCGCGCGAGCTTGCCGACGAGATGTCGCAGGATCGTATCTTCTCCCGCATCGAGGATTTCGCCGCTCTCGAATCTCGTATGTCCGGATATCCAGGCAACGAAGTCGCCGGTGACTACGTAATTGACGCATTCGAACAGTTCGGGCTTGAGACCCACGTTCAGGAGTTCGATCTCCCCACGCCGCTGGAGACAGGTGCCTCCCTGGCAGTGGGTGACGTCGACTACGACATTCACGGCCTCTGGCCGAACCTCTCACGGACATCGGCGGTCCCCTCCGAGGGGATCACAGGTAATGTGATCTATGTCGAAGACGGCAGGATGGCGAGCTTCAACGACAAGGATGTCGTGGGCTCAATCGTCCTCATGGACTTCAACGTCGGTCAGGACTGGACGAACGCCGCGCAGCTTGATGCCGGCGCGGTGATCTTCATCGAACCGGATGACATAACCCGCGGCGAGGCTGAGAAGAAGTTCATGCAGGTACCGGTCAATGTCCCCCGCTTCTGGCTGTCACAGGCGGACGCGGAAGAGTTGATCGCCCTCGCGGATGAGGACGACGTAGAGGCAACAGTCACTGCGGACATCAAGTGGCAGAACCGAGTCAACAGGAACATCATCGGAATACTCCCCGGGGCGGACCCGCAACTGCGCGATGAGGCCATGATCGTCTCGGCGTACTACGACTCGATCTCCGTAGTTCCCACGCTTGCTCCGGGAGCCGAGAACGCGGTTTCGATCAGCACTCTTCTGGAGATCGCGGAGATCTTCAGCCAGGAGCAGTATCGCCCGGCACGCAGCGTGATCTTCCTCGCCACCAGCGGCCACTTCACAGCGCTCGCGGGCGCCCGCGAGTTCGTGCACCTGTGGGGCGCCGAGCCGCGGCGTGAACGACACCGTCGCGATCGTTACAACCGGATGGAGCGGGAATTGGCGGGGCTTGAGCGTGAACTTGAGGATACTCACCGCGAGATCCGACGCATGAGGGAGCGGATGGAAGAGTTCGAACGCGAGAAAGCGGACCTGCCTCCAGCGCAGATTGAGCGACAGCAGCAGATGGCGAGCCGCATTATCGTCGGTCAGCTTGAACTGGATGAAGAGTACGCCTACAAGCGTGTGGAGCGACTGCAGGATGACATCGCGCGCAAGAATGAATACATGCAGATCTGGGAGGCTCTCGACCAGTTCGATAAGGTCCACATGTTTATCGGACTGGACCTGAGCACACGGAATCGGAGGATGGGGGCATTCCAGGTCGGTCATTACTTCACCCAGGATCACCTGTTGCGCTTCTACTCACCACTCGGCAGACAGTTCAACGAGTACGCGCTGGAAACCGGCGAGGCTTTTGGACTTGATGAGGACGAGGTTGCACGGCGTTTCATCGATGGAATCAACCCCGTCAGGGGCCGCGAGTGGCATACTTTCTTTCCCGAGCGCATAGCTTTCGATCACGAGATGCTGATACGGGGCGGTCGCCCTGCGGTCACCTTCACTACCGTGAACGATGTTCGCCGCCTGGTGAACACGCCATTCGACACTCCAGATCGCCTCAACATGGGCAACCTGATGGCTCAGGGCCGCATGCTCGTCAACATGCTGCATCGCTTCCTGGCTGAGGACACGCTCAGCGAGCGGGCTCTGCAGCGGGTCGAGGCGCTGCGGAAGATGGATGATCTCGAGACGGTCGAGGGCACGGTGCTGGAGTTCGAGCGGCGTGAGAGCTTCGTGCCCAACACGCCGGTACCCGATTCCCTCGTACTGATGCAGGGCAGGTACCGGGTGATGTCGGGTGTGCACACGACTGTATGGCATATGGCGAACGAGAGTAGCGAGTTCGCGATTCGCGGGGAGATGGAGACCCAGACTGCGGAGCTTGAGGCGTACAACTTCGATCCGGACTCGGGCGACATAGCCTACGCACCAGATCGCGGAGTTGACGGTGACCAGCGGTATCCGCGCGAGGTGCATGGACGTGCCGGACTCAAGCGCCCGATTATTGTCTTCCGCTGCGTGCCGACGGAGTTCCACGACATCGTGGACGAGCGGTACTTCCAGACCCTTGAGCGGATCTTCGTGTACGATGCGACGGACTTCTCGGAGCCGATCTCATTCGGTTACTCGATGAATGAGATGCAACAGTTGCTTGCCGCCGAGTTCCCGTCCTACGTTGAGCCGAGCGCTGTGGTCTTCTCGATGCCGGATCAGCGCATGCAGGCCACGATGTCGATGGGTGTGGTGGGGATCAGGTTGATTCTGATCAACGCCACCCCGGAGGTCCCAACCGGGAGGGGCTTTCCTGCGAAGGAAACGCCGAGGATCGCGATGACACCGCTGCAGGTCGCGAATGATATGTGGCAGATCGACAGATACCGCCTCGAGCGCCTCGAACGCCACGGAATCGCAAACCAGCGAGTGATCGATCTGCATGAGATGGCCGCAGAGTCGCTTGCGACCGCTAACCAGGCGATGGAAGACAGGCAGTACGATGTCGCCATGGCGGCGGCGCGGCACGCCTGGGGTTACGAGTCGCGCGCCTATCCGGAAGTGCAGAAGACGGCCGAGGACGTGATTGTCGGCGTGCTCTTCTACCTGGCCATTCTCCTGCCCTTCGCATTCTTCGGAGAGCGGCTTCTCGTCCACTCGCGCACCATCATCGGGCAGATCATCGGCACCGTAGCGGTGTTCGTGGTCTTCTTCCTGATGCTTGCGCTCGTACATCCGGCCTTCGCGCTGACGACGAGCCCACCCATCATCCTGCTCGCCTTCATCGTCATGGCACTTGCGGTGCTGGTTATCGGCATCGTCACGATCAAGTTCAACCAGGAGCTTAAAGCGATGAAGCAGTCCACGGGCGGCAAGCACGATGCCGACGTGGGGCGTCTTTCGGTAGCCGGGGCGGCTTTCGGACTTGGTATAGCGAACATGCGCCGCCGCAAGGCACGAACCGGCCTGACTGCCGTGACGCTGATCCTGCTGACCTTCACGGTGCTGTCCTTTACGTCGGTGACCACCTATCTGCGGGCGAACGAGGTGGCGCTGGGTCATGAGCCGCCATATGAGGGAGTACTGCTGCGCGATCGTTCATGGCTTTCGCTGGAGGCTCCGGTGGAGCGTATCATCGACAACGAGCTTCAGAAAATCGGGACCGTATCGCCCCGCGCCTGGTACAGCAGCACCGACCTTGAGCGGGAGATGATGATCGACCTCGCCACGGCCGATGACACGGCCCGGATCTACACGGTGAACGCCCTTCTTGGCCTCTCGCCTCAGGAGACCGAGGTGATGGCGACCGATCAGATGCTGGTCGCGGGCAGATGGTTCGAGGAAAATGAAAGGGACGCGATCATACTCCCGGCCTCCATAGCCGCGTCGATGGGTGTGACGGAGGATGAGGTCGGCGAGACTGCGATAGACCTGTTCGGCACCGATTACACCATCATCGGACTGATCGATGATGCCGCGATGCGCGAGACGGTCGATCTCGATGGAGAGCCGATGCTACCGGTGAACTACTCGATGCTGCGGCCGGAGGTCATCGAGGAGTTGCAGAGGCAGGCTGAGCGCAGGTCACAGCTTGGAGCGACCGGAGCGGGTGCTCTGCTCGACGAATACGAGCACTACGATCCGGACCAGGTCGCGATCATCCCGTACAGGGCCGCGATGGACATGGGCGGTACACTGCGTTCGGTGGCGGTGCGTTTCGCCGAAACCGAGCAGGTCGCCGAGACGGTTGAGAGCATGATGCGACGCTTCGCGGTGGCCATATACGCAGGTATGGACAATACGGCGTTCATGATAAGCACCGTGGGCCTGACCGCGGCGGCGGGGCTCGAGACGATGGCGATTCCGATCCTGATTGCAGCGCTTATCGTACTGAACACGATGCTGGGCGCGGTGTACGAGCGCACGACGGAGATCGGGATCTACAGCTCACTTGGGCTTGCGCCCTCGCATATCGCGATCCTGTTCCTGGCGGAAGCGGCAGTGTTCGCGAACCTCGGCGCAATCATGGGCTATCTGATCGGGCAGGTGCTTGCGAAGATAATCCATGTGTTCGACATCCAGGCGGGGGTGGAGTTGAACTACTCGTCGCTGTCGGCGGTGGGTGTAACGATCGTGGTGGTGATTGTGGTACTTCTGTCCACGATCTATCCGAGCAAGCAGGCCTCTGAGATCGCCTCCCCCGGCATCGCTCGCAAGTGGGAGCTACCCGATCCTGAGGGAGACCTGTTGCTGGTGAAGCTGCCGTTCACGGTAACCGGCCGCGACGCATTCGGAGTGGCCGCGTTCCTGCAGGAGTACTTCTCGGAGTACGTCGGCTACGCAGGTGGTGAGTTCCTCGCCGAAGATGTGAGACTCGAGGCAATCGGGGATGAGGTGGAGGACGGCGTGGCTGTGAAGCTGCGAATGTGGCTGGCCCCGTACGACCTCGGTGTAAGTCAGGATTTCGAGCTTGCCTGCATCCCCACCGAGGATGAGGACATCTTCGCGATAGAGATTCGCCTGCAGCGATTGGCCGGTGACATCACCTCGTGGAAGAAGACGAATGCACTGTTCCTCTCGTCGATCCGAAAGCAGTTCCTGATCTGGCGAACAGTGCCGCAGGATGAGAAGGTCGCCTACGGTGAAGAGGGTGAGCGAGTGATCGAGGAAGGTGTCATTACCGTCTAAGCGGAAGATGGCCGCAGCAACGCGAGAGGGGAGCGCCGCCGGGAGATCGGCGGCGCATCCCCGACATGGGGAGTGATACCGACGGAAAGGTCCGCAGGCAAACAGGCAGCTATAAGAGCAGTCAAGTGGCTTATCAAGCAGCAGAATGAGGACGGAGCCTTTCAGCCGCTCGCCGAAGGGATGGCGGGCTTTCATAAGGTACCGTACGCGCTGGCGCTGAGCGGTCAGAGCGGACGGGGCGTGAGGCTGTGCACGTGGCTGGTGGATTACAGTCTGGATGAGGACGGCGAACTCGGCGCGAGTTTCGGACGTTCCGGCCCGATGGAGCGATACTACGTATATCCGGCGGCCTGGGTCACCGCGGGAGCGCAGAAGCTGGGGCAGTTCGGTCTGTCGATGCGCCTGTGGGGATTTCTCGCAAGCCTTCAGCACCCCGATACAGGGGGCTTCCTGCGCGAGGGGCCCGACGCAGGTCTCGATGACGAGCAGGACATGCTCGGGACGGCGCTGGGAGGTCTTGCGGCACTCTACATGGGAGACGAGCGGGCTGCGGTGAATGCGGGCGACTTTCTCATGCGAAGATGGGAGAATCAGCCGAAAACCGGCGGCAAGATGTATCTGATGGTACGGCGGGGTGAAGAGCCGGTGCGCGTTTTCGGTGACGGCCTCGACGAGGAGTACGTGCTTCAGGTGGGCCGCAGCGCCGATGAACCGGGACCGCCGGGACAGTGGTACTTCGTGCCCGGTCTGGTGGCGGGCTTCCTCGCTCGACTCTCGGAGGCGACCGGCGAGAGGAGCTATCTGCACACCGCACAGGAGTACATCAACTTCTGCGAGGGGGGTGCTGAGGACCGTTACAGCAGCCCGCGCAGTGGACTGTTCGGATGGGGCGCCTCGGTGCTCTACGCCCTGACCGGCAATGTGAACTACGAGCGGATCGCCAGCAGTGTCATCGAGGCTATGGTGGCGCGACAGGCGCCCGACGGAAGCTGGCTGGAACCATGCCTCCCCAGTGACCTCGTGTCAGCTCAGACAGATGCGACCGCGGAGGCGCTCATTGTTATGCTGGAGACGATCGATAACCTCGAGGCGGTGACCGCGTAGCCTCGGGCCTCAGAACCAACGGCGCATGGGCCGCGCGCCCACACTGCAGACGGCCGAGAGATCGGCGACATAGTGCTGTCAACAGTCGGAAAAATCTGAAATCGGAGGGACCACGATGGACAAGATCGGATTCGGGCTCATTGGCTGTGGCGTTATCTCGCGAACACATGCTAAGGCGATCGCGGAGGTGGAGGCCGCGGAACTGGTGGCCTGCTGCGACATAGTTGAGGAGAAGGCGAAGGACTGGGCGGAGGAGTTCGAGATCGGCGACAACTACCATCGCGATCTTGAGGACATGTTGGGGCGCGACGACATCCAGGCGGTCTGCATCTGTACTCCAAGCGGTATTCACTCGGAGCAGGCGATCATGGCAGCGGAGGCCGGCAAGCACATTCTCTGTGAGAAGCCTCTGGACGTCACTCTGAAGAAGATCGACGACATGATAGCAGCAAGCGAGCGCAATGACGTCAAGCTGGCCGGTGTGTTCCAGCGCAGGACGTACGAATCGACCAAGCGAGTGCGCGCGGCAGTTCGTGGCGGCAAGCTGGGCAAGCTTGTAGTCGGTGACTGCTACCAGAAGTACTTCCGGTCGCATGAGTACTATGCGAGCGGCGACTGGCGGGCGACCTGGGAACTGGATGGTGGCGGCGCGCTGATGAACCAGGGCGTGCACGGCATCGATCTGATCGTGCATCTGATGGGGCCGGTCAAGCGCGTCTCAGCGATGTGCCGCCGACTCGTGCGCAATATCGCCGTCGAGGACACCGCAGTGGCTTTGCTGGAGTATGAGAACGGTGCCCTCGGGGTGCTTGAGGGAACCACGAGTGTAACGCCGGGCTTCGGCTGCGAGGTCGAGATCTCCGGTGATGACGGTACCGTCGGCCTCTCCGGCGACAAGATCACTCAGTGGGACTTTCCCGGGTCCGATGAAGAGGAGCAGGAGGTTGATGAGGAGGGCGATCGCGGAACCGCCTCGGATCCCACCGCACTGACCACCACCGGGCACACCGAGCATGTCCGCGACCTCTGTGAGGCCATAGTGGAGGATCGCGAGCCTGCGATTCCCGGTCTCGAGGCCCGCAAAGCGGTTGAGGTAATCAAGGCCATCTACAAGTCCTCCCGCGAGGGCGGCGCGCCGGTCGATCTGCCGCTTTCCTACGTGGATGATGGCCCTGGCATCGACTGATCCGAGATTGAACGCAGACTGACTTCCTGGGGCGCCGAGAGCATCGGCGCCCCTTTTTTCGTGTGCGTCCTCTCCCCCACCTCGAGCATTGATTGCGGGACAAACCGGCTGATAGGAGTGCGCGCCTGCAGGCGCCAGCGATGATTGTTTGGCTGAAGAGGGGCCGCAGCGCGATAAGGGGAACTACAAGCGCGACGGAGGAAATCGACGCACAGTGAGGGATTCGAGCGATGAGCAGTTCAACGGACAGCAGACTCGCCATCAGCGGTGGAGAGCCTGTCGTGACACAGGAGCACCAGCCGTGGCCGATCGTGGACGATCTTGAGGCTGAGTGGATGGAAGAGGTGGTGCGTGGCGGCGAATGGAGTTGGATCGGCAGGCACGAAACCGCGTTCTGCGAGGAGTTCGCCGAGTTCATCGGATCCGAGTATGCGATGGGGCTGGCGAACGGCACGGTGACGATTCAGACCGCGCTTCAGGCCGTGGGCGTTCAGCCGGGCGATGAGGTTATCGTGCCGGGTATGACGTGGGTTGCCACCATGCAGGCGGCGCTCGACATCGGCGCAAGCGTCGTGCTCGTGGATGTTGACGCGGAGACATGGGGCATCGATCCAGAAGCAATCGAGGCGGCCATCACTGAACGGACGCGGGCGATCGTCCCGGTGCACCTCTATGGTTGCATGGTGGATATGGACGCGGTTATGAGGATCGCGCGAAAGCATGATCTGAGAGTCGTGGAGGACTGCGCCCACCAGCACGGCAGCCGGTGGCGCGACCGCGGCGCGGGTTCGATCGGAGATGCAGGCAGCTTCTCGTTCCAGCAGAGCAAGGTGCTGACCTCGGGCGAGGGTGGCGCGATTACCTGCAACGACCCGGAGGTGTACCGCACGGCGTTCGCCCTCAAGCACGTGGGCTGGACTCCGAGCGCCGATGGTGAGGAGCTTGAACCGGGAGGCGTATACGCGCATAACTATCGCATCACGGAGATGCAGTGTGTGTTGTTGCGAGGCGGCCTTACCCGCATCGAAGATCAGACGCGCATCCGGGAGGAGAACGCGGCGCGACTGGCCGAGGGCCTCGAAGCTGTCGGCGGACCTTTGCGCGTGGCGGAGCGTGACGATCGTGTAACGCGGCAGGCCTACTATGCGGTAACGATGCATTTCGACCCGACAAAGGCGGAGGGCGTCGATCGCGAGCAGTATATCGCGGCGCTGGGCGCAGAGGGCGTCTCCTTGGGCACTCCATATGATCCGGTCTACCGCCATCCCCTGATGGACCTGCAGCATCCGACCAGTCCCATCCCGTTCCGTGATCCCGAGCGTACCCAGGACTACTCGAGCCTGTGCCTCGAAAACACAGAGCAGGCCTGTACGAAGACCGGTGTGATCATGTCACACAGGCTGCTACTGAGCGGCGGAGAGTACATCGATCAGACTGTGGAGGCCTTTGCGAAGGTGAACGACAACCTTGTAGCGATTCGAGACCTGCCCGCAAACGGGGGCAACTGAGGACAGCGGCGCCGATCACCTGCAGCGTGCGCTCGCCGGCGCAGGCATTGCTCCATGACAGAATTCCCCTGAACAGTTTGCCGAAGACCCCTTGACATTGATATTGTCAAGTGATATTATGCAGTTGCTGAAGCGACAGATGCCTGCTGTTGAAGGCAGGTCTGCAAGAGCAAACTGGAGGAAATGTGCCCCGACAATGTGCCCCGACTCCCGTTAGGGCGCCGGGGCTGTTCATAATACCGCATGGCCGCGCTGTACGAGCACGCGCGATTTGATGCGCGCGACGACGCGCGGTTGCAAAGCGAAGAAGAGGGGACAAACAGTGGCAAAAGTGGTGGGAATCGACCTTGGAACCACCAACTCGTGCGTCGCGGTCGTGGAGGCCGGAGATCCAAAGGTGCTCCCCAACGCAGAAGGTGGACGTACAACGCCATCGGTAGTCGGGATATCGAAGGATGGCGAGCGTCTCGTGGGACAACCGGCCAAGCGGCAGGCGGTTCTGAACCCCGATCGCACCGTGACGTCCATCAAACGGAGGATCGGCACGCGCGATAAGACGACGATTGACGGCAAGGATTACTCTCCCGAGGAGATCTCGTCGATGATCCTGCGCAAACTGCGCGATGACGCCGCAGACTACCTCGGCGAGGATGTCAACCAGGCGGTAATTACGGTGCCCGCCTATTTCGATGACGATCAGCGCACCGCAACCAAGCAGGCGGGCGAGGTCGCGGGCCTGGAGGTCATGCGCATCATCAATGAGCCGACCGCCGCGGCCCTCGCCTACGGGCACCAGATGCAGGAGCTTGAGGGCACGATCATGGTCTATGATCTCAGAGGCGGCACCTTCGATGTCTCGATCATGGACGTGGAGGTCGACAAGTCCAACACCGAGGAGCGCGATTACTTCGAGGTCCGGGCGACCTCCGGTGACACCGCGCTTGGTGGCGATGACTTCGATCAACGCGTAATGGACTGGATGGCGGAGGATTTCAAGAAGGACGTGGGCATAGATCTGCGCGAGGATCGACAGGCACTGCAGCGATTGCGAGAGGCGGCGGAGAAGGCGAAGATCGAGCTTTCGAGCGCGATTCAGACGCAGATCTCGTTGCCGTTTATCACGTCGGTCGAGGGCGAGGGCCCCAAGCACCTGGAGATGACACTGACCCGCGCGAAGTTCGAGGAGCTTATCAGGGATCTCGTGGATAAGACCAAGGACAGCGTGGAGAAGGCGATGACCGACGCGGGGGTCGGACCGGGCGATCTCACCGACGTGATCCTCGTGGGCGGCTCGACGCGCATTCCGATGGTGCAGAAGCTCGTCGCTGAGATCGCCGGGAAGGAACCTCGCAAGGGGATCAATCCCGACGAGGTGGTCGCTGTCGGCGCCGCAATTCAGGCGGCGGTGCTCGGTGACGAGATGCAGGACATGGTCCTGGTGGACGTCACCCCCCTGTCGCTTGGCATCGAGACACTCGGCGATGTGTACGACGTGTTGATCGAGCGCAATACCTCGATTCCGACGAAGGTGCAGCGCACCTACACTACGGCGTCGGACAATCAGTCCACGGTTGAGGTGCATGTGCTGCAGGGTGAGCGTAAGAAGGCGAGCCAGAACAAGTCGCTCGGCCGCTTTCACCTCACAGGGATTCCGCCCGCTCCGCGTGGCGTGCCTCAGATCGAGGTGACCTTCGACATCGATGCCAACGGCATCCTCAACGTCTCGGCCCGTGACAAGGCCACCGGCCGCGAGCAGGACATAACCATCACCGGCTCGGGTCAGCTTGAGGAGGAAGAGGTCGAACGGATGGTGCACGAGGCGGAGGAGCACGCCGAAGAGGATCAGAAGTTCGCGGAGGTCGCGCAGTTGCGCAACACCGCCGATCAGCTTGCGCATCAACTCAACAGCACGCTTGAGGAGATGGGCGATCAGGTCTCCGAAGCCGACCGCAACACAATCCAGCAGAAGATCGAAGCAATGCAGGAGGCGGCGAAGGGCGACGATCCGTCGGCTATCCAGGCGGCGATCGATGATGCCCAGAACGAGTTCGCGAAGATCTCGCAGGAGGCCTATGAGCGAGCCAGCGCCGCCGAGGCCGGACAGCAGGCGGGGCCTCAGGCCGGGCCACAGACCGGCGGTCCGGAGCCGGGCGCAGAACCGGAGACCGACGAGGACGTGATCGACGCCGAGTTCGAGGCGGAGGATGAGGAGTAGATTCGCGGCCTCCGTTGACATATCACCGGGCGGGCGTCTCCAGCGCCGGGAACGACGCCCGCTCGGAACTGAGATCAACGAGCGGACAAACGGGAGAGACGATGCGCAGGATACCGATCGATCCGAGCGAGGAGTTCTTCGAACTGAGGGACCGGCTCTACCGGATGCTCGATGAGAGTTTTGCCTCGGAGCATACGGAGAGCGCGCCTTCGTTCACACCGCCGGTGGACATACTGGCGAGCAATGAGGAGATCTTGATACTCGTCGAGTTGCCGGGGATGAGGCGCGAGGAAGTGTCTGTCGAGGTCGAGGACAGCCTCGTGACCATCAGCGGCGAGCGCGGCGACAACGTTGATGGAGAGTTCTACGTGCGCGAACGACCTACCGGTGAGTTCCGCCGCTCGTTCTCCCTCGCGTTCGAGCTTGATCCTGAGTCGGTATCGGCCCGCCTCGACCGGGGCCTGTTGCAGGTCACCGTG
>PXBW01000225.1 GCA_003566775.1 candidate division WS1 bacterium | reverse complement strand
GTCATCCAGCCTCGATCGCTCATACCAGTCCGCGACCTCGTCGAATGGTTCTACATACCTTTCGTCACCGGTTTCCAACCAGACCTCGGCGAGCACACTTACAACTGCACCACTCTCTCCGGCAGTGATCGCCATCGGCTCAAACCAGCGCGCAGGAGCAGGGTGATTGGGAATCAGCGGGCCGGTGACGAAGTCATCGTAGTACTGTTGCGCCCAGGCTGCACCCGGCAGACGTACCTCAAGCAGCCAGTTGGCGGCGTCTATCACCGCGTCGAGGTAGTCGTTGTCGCCGAAGGTGCGATAGGCCAGCAGTAGCGTCCTCATGCAGTCGGGAACCGTGGCGTCGTTGATCGTGTGATAGCGGCGATAGTCGTACTCATCCTCGGGTGGTGGATATATCTGCGGCCAGCCACCGCTGGGGTACTGCGAATCGAGTAGCAGTTGCAGCCCTCTTTCCATCGCTTGGCGATGAAGCTCTGAGTCCGAGCCGTCACGCACCAGTTCGATGAAGAACAGTGTCGGTCCCTGGCTACGGTTATCGTCGAAGTCGGCAAAGGGGCCTCGCTGATAGGCTCCGGATCCAGGGATCTCCTCTGTGATCTCACGGTTCGCCCATTCGTCGCTTAGTGGCTGCCGCATTCGCCAACCGCCGACCTCAAGCTGCACTGTCGCCAGGGCATCTCCGACCTGCTGAGCCATTGCGAGCAACCGCTCATCGCCAGTGGCTCGGTATGCACGCAGATAGGCTCGCCCCACCCACGGAGTACCCGGTGGTTCTATCGCTACATAAGTCTCATCGGGAAATGGTGATGGACGGCCATGGGCATTGTTGTATCGCGTCTGCAGGTCGGCTGAGAATGAGTGGGGATATGCACCGTGGTAGGAAAGTTCGCTGAATGCGCTGGCGGCGCGGATGATTGCCGCCTCCACCTGCTCCACGGAGGGGAGATCATCCCCATGGGTTGGAATGGGCGCAACGAACAACAGAAGAACCAGAACCATTGGTATGGCAGGCAATAGTCTCACAGAATCTCCTCCGGTCGGGGCCCGTGCAATCATGGTTTGAACTACCGGCATGTCGGCGTCGGCTTCACGCCTTTGACCCACTCAGCATACACATGCGTGTCCCGCGGGCGCATAGCTGGCAGCAACCGGCTATGCGCCCGGCTAATTTCAGATGATCGGCCTCATGGATAGAACAAACTCACGTCCGTAACCTTTGTCGATGTCTCAACGTGTCCGTCAGCGAATAGCAGGTTCATCTGCTGATTGTGCCGGTACTTGAGCTGACCGCATCTGTACTCATCGGACGAATGCCACGGCAGCGGGTTACCATCGCTGTCGAAGCCAAGGTGAGCCCAGCTATCCACGTAGAAATGGTGGGCCTCGAAGATCAGAATTGTCTCTGCTGGACGTCGGAGTGTGGCCAGAGCACGTCCTGTGCCTGGAAACGGCCCGGAACCGCCTCGCAACCATGAATAGCTGGATACCATGGTCCGATAAAATGGTCCTCTGCCATCAGGGAAGTCATCCCTGAACGTAGTCCGGGTCCAGTGCTCACTCGGGCAAATATGTATTTGGTCGTTTTGGATGTAGGGGTGGATGCAGTCATAGCCGGCGTAATGGCGAAGCTCGCCCGTTCCCGCGTAGTAAGGCGGAAGCCTCTCACCCCAGTCATCAGCATACATCAGGAACGCGATTCCAATCTGTCTCAGGTTGCTCGAACAACTCGTCTGTCTCGCTCTTTCGCGTGCACGTGCGAAAACTGGGAACAGAATTGCCGCTAATATCGCGATAATCGCGATTACTACCAGCAATTCGATCAAGGTGAAACCACTTCTCTCTGATCTGAGCATCTTGCGACCTCCTTTTAGATGGGCGGTACTTGTCAACCGAATGTCAGCCTCGACTGCGCTGAGAAGACCGACGGAACACACCATCGCTGCAGCACACCGGGGCGAGAGAGTTTTCGTTATGCCAGGGTCCCACACCTCCTTTACATATTAAGATCGTCTCGGTTCTTTCGAAACGCCCCACCCTGTGACTTCTTCCAAGCAGATTATACCCTGCCCCGTGAGACTGTAAGCGAAAACACAGACCGATCTGTCACGCCCTACTCATCCTCAAGCCAACTTACAAGCTGGTTGAGATATGTAACCGCCGGCGCGAAGCTGCGTGGATTGTCGAAAATGCCCGAGTAATGCAGGCCGCGCACCTGGTTCAATCCGACGTGGAGAATCGCGACCGGCTTATGGGCATAGAGATCGAACTCAAACTCTCCCGGACCGAAGACCATCAACCCGCCGTAGCGATCCTCGGGCATCGACTGCCGCCAGCGTATGCGGTAGTTCTCACCGAGATCATCCGGCAGGTCGAGTTCCGCGCCCATTAGAGCCGGTTCGGTGTCCACGAGAACCAGCCGGCCCTCATCCACCTCGATGCGCACATCGGTGTCCTCGGGAATCCGCGCGCTCCACTGCTCAAGCTCGGCAGGATCGTCGAAGTTGAAGTCGAAGATGGTCTGCGCCTCTCCATTCTCGCCGAGACGCTCTACCAATAGACTCTCGATCTCGATCCTGCCGATTGACCTCACGCCGCTCCACAGTCTCAGCCAACGTGCAGGCTCACCCGAGAAGGTTGTGGTGTGCACCTCCCGCCCGTTCACCTCAAAGGTCGCCTCACGTCCGCGCACGATCAGCGCGTAGTCATGGAACGGGCCGGGCTCCCCGGCAAACACGCGCGCGATCGTATGTGCCTCAGAGTCGGCGGTGTCGGTCTCGAAGAGTGCGTTCGCCCTCTCCTCATCCGACGGTCCGAAGAGCGCGTCCATGCTTGCGCTGGCGTGCTCGCGCAGCGCCCCGGCCACCTCCGGCGGATTGAACTGCGCCGCGCGTTCGTAGGCGAGGGCGTAGCGGGCGAAGTTGCGGACATTGCGACCGCGCCAGTAGCGTGGTGAGTACTTGTGCCCGTAGCGATAAGTCTCGTCGCTGGCCTCGGTGAGCAGCCAGGTGGAGAGATCCGCGAGCATCCGCTCCACCCGCTCCTCTGCGGTCAACTGCTGCATCGCATCGAGACCCTTCACAAGCTGGTGCAGCATGAAGGTCGTGCCGCGATGGGGCGGGTCCTCGGTGATCGGCGTGTCCCAGTTGCCGAGATCCGGGTTCTGACAGCGCTCGATGTAATCCAGCACGCGGTAAGCGACCTCAAGCAGTTCGGGGTCCCCGGTGGCCTCGTAAGTGGTGATCGTGGTGAGTATCGCATTACCGGCATCGCGCTCTTCGCGGAGCCCATAAAGGGGTCTGCCGCTGGTGTCATCCTCCTGCGGTCCGGCGTTATAGGCGATGTACCCCGCGATCAGCCGCCCCGCATCGAGGCCCTGCCGCTCACCGGTGAGATAGTACACCTGCAGCGGCCCCTGCGGCCATCCGCCATGCCCGAAGTTTGCGCCACCGACCTGGTGCCCCTCCTCCATCGTGTGAGAGTGGGTGCGAGAGCCGCCGTAGAAGCGCTCTGTGGGCGTCCAGTGGATGATATCCACCGGCGTGAAGTGCCGTGTCGCTGCCTCCGCGCGCTCCAACATATCCAGCCTCGCAGTTCGAGCAAACTGAGACAAAACCGCATGGGGGAAGTCATACTCCATGTTCGTCCACATGCGACGTGTGCCGGGCACGTAGCCGCCCGGCTGGAAGACACCACCGAAGTCCTCCATCCCCCATGCGCTGCGTTCGTTGACAATCAGTTCGAATGCACGGTCTATCTCCGCCTCAAATGCGGGCCACCTCGGAGATTCAGAGGGCGGCGAAAGAGGGCCGAAAGCGCCGCTGGCGGAGTAATACTCCGCAGACGCAACCGCGCGGAGCGGGTGCATCGTGCCCGCAAGAATGCTCCGCGCGTCATCGCCGCTCGCGTCGGCGTCAGGGAACGCCAGTGCAAGATGATGGGCGATTGCGGCTCCCTGGTTCCAGACGAACGGTTCCTCACTCTGGGCGGGCCAGATTCCAAACGTGATCTGTGTGCCATCTTCGCCCGGGCGGGCCGAGAGCGCCTTCGGGTAGCGCTCAGCCATCTCGCGCACCCCAAGGGCAAGGCCACCGGCGTCGCCGGAGAGCATGATCCACCCCGGTGCGCGCTCACCCTGCCATGCAACATCGCCTGGCGCATCCCGCACCGTGGCGACGCCCTCGAAGCCCGCCACGTCGAAGCCCTCTCCTACCTGCACGATCGACCAGCCGTCACCGAGCGGACGGGCGAACTCACCGTCCCCGATCCCAATTGTCATCTCACCGTCCGCATGCGTACTGCCCAGCACAAGCTCCGCCTCATGCAG
>PXBW01000131.1 GCA_003566775.1 candidate division WS1 bacterium | reverse complement strand
TGTGCTCAAACAGCATGGCCTCGGTCGAGCGGTCGGCAAAGGGCCGCCCCCACGCGGCATGGAAGACGTTGCCGCGCGCGACCACGTAGCGATTCCTCGTAAGCTGCCAGGGGCAGTGTCCTGCCCGGCTGATCGTGTTGCCCTCGAAGATCAGGCGGGTGTTGTCGTTATTCACGATCATGTTGCCACCGGCATGGCGGTGAATCACATTGTCCTGGATGCGGACCTGTTCCGACCTGTCGATGCGGAAGGGAGTGGGGCCGAACGCCTCATCCATGTAACAGTCATCGATCCGGATATGCGAACTGTCGCGGATGAACACCCAGCAGGCCCCGCCTCTTCCCGGCAGGATCCGTAGCCCCTCAACTCGAATATGTGACACTTCATCGAGAAGCACCGCAGGCTCTCCGCGACTGTCGGGCCCGGTGAGGGTCGCCTCCAGCCTCTGCTCGGCCCGGAAGACGATCGGATCGTCGTCCGTGCCACTGTTCAGTGGTTGCAGCGTCCCCGGATACTCCCCGGGCAGCAGTGTCACCGTGTCGCCGGCCTCCGCCGCCTCTGAGGCCCGTTCCAGCGTTTGCCACGGCGCATCGCGGCTCCCGGCGTTCGCGTCATCGCCGGTGGGAGAGAGGAAGTAATCGGCGGCCGGTGCGACCGCACATCCCATCGTCACCGTCATGGTCACGGCAAGAAACATCACTGCGCGCGTGATCGTCATGGTGACTACCTCCGTAGAATTTGTGTCGTTATCCCCCTCCTCCGGGACGGGGAGGGGGTGAACTCGCAAAGCGAGTTCGGGGGAGGGGCGTCGTCAGGAGGCGCTCAGTCGAGCGCTGTAACCCTGATGTTGTCCCACCACAGGTAGGTGCGGAAGGTGCGCAATCCGATCAGGCCCTCGTCCCACGGCTCCGGCGTGTGCACCCCTATCAGGTAGTTGCCATCGACGTGGAACTCGATGAAATCGCCGCGCTTCACAATCTCCACCCGGTAGGTCTGTCCCGCCTGACAGTGGTAGTTGTAGGTTTCCCCAAGCAGCACAAAGCCCGGACAGTGACGGATGCGAATGCGCGCCAGATCCGGGGTGTCTTCGTCATCGCGGGTGCGGTCATCGTTCAGGAATGTGACGATATTCCCGTTCAACTCGTGGTACTTGCGGTAGCCACCATCGGCCCGGTCCTCGCGCGTCTCGTAGAGCGGCGTGCCATCGGGGTCGGAGTAGAAGAAAAAGAAGTTTATGTTGTTGACATTGGTGCTCGAGCTTATCACGTGGGCATCAAACTCAATCCGCACATCGCCCTCGATCGGCGTGTGACACCAGATCGTCGCCACGAACGGGTCCTCGCTGTCCTCGGGGGGATCGGCGTCCACGTGAAGACGACCGTCCTCGATCCAGACTCGCTCATTTCCCTCGACCCACCAGTTGTCCATGCCATCCGAGAAATCTTCGTCGATAAACACTCCTGCCACGTCATCAGCCTCCTGTGCGAACAGCATCGGTGTTGTAACCAGCAATGCAATCAACAGAAACGCAATTGCTCCTGAGCCGCGCATCAGAATCAACCTTTCGCCCACGGACTTCGACCGCAGTAACAGTTTCTCTCATGGGCCAGCGATGACCTTGTTGATTGAGCTTCTCATCAACGGTTGGGGATGGCATCAGTAACGCATGTGCGCGCGGCACGACGAAGGGACAGTGCTGCCAACGCTCTCCTCTGAGTCGCTGAAACTCGCAAGCCCGGAACGAGAGCGGAACATGAGTGTCGGGGAGCACAGCATAACCCCTGAGACGCCCCATCGAGAGGCATCGTAAGCGTTGCCTTCCATAGTTAATGCGCCCGGAGCACATGTCTTTTGCCACCCATCTGCCGATGTAACAGGATCATGAGGTGGATGAGATGACTTGCCCACGATTGCGACATATGTACCATATAGTGGCTTGTGATTCGTTCCGGCCAAGCGAGTAGTAGTGAAGAAACGATCCGAGGCAGAGCGGCGTGGTCGCCTGCGTTCAGGACCAGTGGGCTTGTCGGCCTGCTGTTTGCTATCGTGGGACATCATCTGTGGGGGTGCCTCACTCCGATTCCCTCCTGGTTTTCAGGTTGGCAATGTCCTTGCCGGACAGGAACCGAAAACCTGGATCTCAGGGGCGTATCGATCGAGCATTAGTAGACCTTGATGATGAGGCCCCGGTCAAGGCCCGTCGGTGTCCCCCTCCTGCATGTTGTGAAATACCCTGTAGAGAGAACCACAGCCCCTATCGGCCATGGATGTACTTCATCAGCACAATGACCCGGGGAAGTTCGTTGCGGACCGGTTCGGGGAAATCGCCTTCTTCCCACGTCACACGGAGAGCAAGCATCATCCTGTTCAATCGTTCCGCTTCGGCGCGCGTGATTCGCACGGTCACAGGGACTTCGACCGTCTCACCTGCGGGGATGGTTCCCACGGTCGTGTGAGGCTCGCCGAAAAGACGATCTTCGCGCCCTTCGTTGAGGCCCACTCCGATGACGTGCGGGGTGTCGGCGAGCGAGATGCGAACTCCCTCGACCGGCTGGTCCGTGAGGTTCTCCAGCTTCACCTGTACCGTGAACTGTGAGGCGATAGGAGCGGTGTCGGGCGCCTCAAGCTCCGCTCGCAGTGGCTGTACGCGCCAGGTCTCCCGCACTCTGCTGAACTTGGCGGCCCCGGCCAGCGCCCACTCACGACCGCTGTAAGGTCCGAGGTTACGTGGGCTGGCCGCCCGGCAGATGTCGTGCCAGAATGCCCCCTGAGTTGCGCCCCCTGAGATGAACTGCTCATGCGCGACTACCGTGCGGTCGTAGAACTCGTAGGTGGCAGGCGGGTCCTTCATGCTCTGATGCCAGTGGAAGTCCACCTGGTTGCCCGGCACGAGGTTGACCTGCCCCTCATCGAGGTAGTTGTGCCAGCTTCTGACCAGGGTGTCGAAGTGCCCGCGACCGGGCACCTGGTAGAGCATGGGAGCGAGCATGGTGGTGCCCGCGTCAGTGAACATGAGCGGATCCTGGCCGTGCTGCACGCCGTGCAGCCACGACAGTACGAAGATCCAGGTAGGCTTGTCGATCCCGCTGCGTTCGATCACGCGCCGGACAATATTTGCGCCGATATGCGCGCGCCACCAGTTCCACGCCTCATAGAAATCGGGATCGCCGCTGTCCCCCCACTCCCGTTCGATCTTGACAGCCATCCAGTGCATCCTGCGATTCGTGTCCCAACTGTCCCACTCGTCGGGGAGCTTCACAGGCATGTCCTTCACGAAGCGGTCGGTCATCTCGTACCCGCCGCGATCCGATCGCATGTAGTCGAGCCCCACCATGTCCACGTGCTCGGCGTCCTGCATCTCGCGGAAGAAATCGACCATGTGATCGACGCGGCGGTCATCCAGCAGAGAGATGAAGTTATGCTCGCTGACCTCCCCGGTGGACGGCGAGACGTCGAGCGCGTAGTCATACGCCGGCTTCTGCTCGATGTTGGCGCGCGGGTAGGTGGTGTACGCCACGAGCCACGGACCAAACTGCAGACCACGCCTCTGCGCTTCCTCACCCAGCCGTGAGATCGCGCGAAGGTTGATTGGCTTGAAGGGCTGATCGAGCGTTAGAGTCTCGGTGGTCGCGTCGGTTACGGCTCCGCGGAACCAGAATGTGTCGGCACCGACGTATTCGACCCAGTCATAGAGCTTTCGCCAGTCACCTTCGGAGCCGTCCGGGCCCCTGAAGGTCGTCCGGAAATCGAACTCCCAGCTTGCGACACAGATGCCCGGTTCAATAGGTTGGGGCTCGCGCCGCTTCAACTCGAACTCCGTAACGGCGAGAGCTAGCGATTCACCCTCAAACTCCTCAGGCTCATCTTCCATGTTTTCGTCGTTCTCGTCGGCTTCCTCGTCCTCGTCCTCGTCTTCGTCCCAGGACCACTGCGTGGGATCGATAGTCGTCCTCGCCTCGACGACGTACCTCCCAGGTTCCGGATTCCAGCCAGGGGGCCAGTGTCCCAGCCACGCCTCCTGCATCGGGTCCCAGCGCAGCTTCACCCGGTCAGTGTAGTGCCCGATTGTCTCGACGACCTCTCCATCGCGCATTACTCGGACCAGCGGAGGGGCCTCCGTCTCGGGATTGCCTTCTGAATCAACCGCGTGTACGGTGATTGGTATCAGATCGTGGCGATAGTACTCGCTTCGCGCACTCTGCACCTCGAGTGGGAACTGTACCCGGGGCTCTTCTACCGGCCTCTCACGCGCCAGAATACCTCCAAGCGCACCGCGGAGAATGATTACAGTGAAGAGCAGGACGATCGTGAGAACGGATCCGCAGCAGCAGCCTCGCCGCCTGCGCGCCTGGGCACGGCGACGTTCAGCG
>PXBW01000358.1 GCA_003566775.1 candidate division WS1 bacterium | reverse complement strand
GTCTGAAATCTATACCTCGTGTGCCGACTGGCGCGGTCTGAGTGTCTACTCAGATTCGGTAAACGAACGGCCCTTCACTCCGTATTGAGATCGACGACCCCGTAGGCCGCCGGCAATGCAAGCCGGGGCGGACAGAAGCCAGACTACAGCCGGTAGGCTCAGCGAAGGAGGCTTGTATGGTTGTCCAGACGAATCGCAAAGCCCGCCCCGATTCAGGAATAGGCTGCGGCTTGCCATTTGCCCTATTGCCCCGCTGTTTACAAATGATCGATGAACTGCCGCAACCCGGGGTGTGTGACTATCAGATGGGCATCGTCGGGCCGCGCCTCGACCTCGACACCGGATCGGAGATCAAAATCGCTCCCGATGAACGCGCGGTGACTGTGTCGGGCATCTCGGAGCCGGGGGCCACGATCAGGGTAAACGGTACCGAAGTGGAACCCGACCGAAGAAACAACTTTCTGGCCGAAATCCCTATCGATACTGTCAGTTCGGGACTGATCGAGGTTAGCGCCGCAGCCAGGTGGAGGGCCCAGACGGTGAAAGCTATCGCACTTGCTCCGGCGGATCAGGCACTGCGTACGCCCGGTACGAGACAATGCCCGGGCTGCTGGCCCGGGCATAATTGGTCGCTTGAGAGATGGATGCGTCAGAGCAGTTTCACCTTCAGCACCGCCCACTCCACCGCTTTGAGTACGTATGACAGTGCTAAGAGCCCGACGATGATATAGAAGAAGTACCAGACGGCGGGGCTGTCGAGGCGGTTGACCCAATCACCCACAGGCACATGGCTTCCGTAAGCGAGGCGCTCGGCGAGACGGGCGGCGCCGTGGATGGTCATCTGATAGAACTCGCGCATGATCGGGAAGGCCGCGATGAGCCCGATCACGCACGCAGCAACTATTATGGGGTTGAGCAGTCGGAACTTCTCACGTTGATGCTCGTTGAAGATGGGGCAGCGGCGGCATTCAGTTGTCCTCTCGGCGCCGGCTTTTCGCTGGTGGGAGGTCAGGTCGGATCGGACGTACTCGGAGCCCTGTTCTGGAAGCACATTCAGCCCGGAGCCCTTCTTCAGCAGGGACTCGATGAGATATGGATCACAGTTACAGCCCTGTCTGATCCTCCAGCAGTTCTTGCGCCTGCTGTATGCTGGACACATCTCCTTGATCGCCTCATGGCAGAATGGCATCTCCCAGCAGCGGCTGAGGCGATGGGTGGGCCTCCCGGTGGCCTTCTTCGGCTTGTCGAAGCCCTGATCGACTGCGATCTGCTCCCGCCGGGCGGGAGCCTCGCGTATGAAGATGACTATCTCCCACGCGACACGCAGGCCCACTATCACGATGATGCCCTGTCCGGTGGTCGCGGCCCAGGAGGTGATTATGTCGCCCGCTCTTGCGGCAGCCTGACTCACCTGACCCGCGACCATAAGGGGAAAGCCGAGCAACAGTCCGAGACCAATGAGGCCGGCGACAACCGCGTACGCGATCTCTTCGTGCGTGACAAACACAAGGCAGATCGTGGCCAGGACGCCGCTCGCAGCCATGATCCGCCCCATCAACTGAAGGTTCGCGATAACTCGCGGCTCGACTGCCTGGGCGAGGTGTCCGCCGTAGATTCCGTAGAGGATGTAAGCCGTGCTGACAGCGAAAGCGATGGCAGAGAGCTTCAGACCCGTCATCATCCACGACATCAGCGTGTCCACCAGACCAACGGTGAACGGAGACGTGCCCCTTCCTCCGCCTCTCTGTGGCAAGCGAAGCTCCTCCTCTCTACTGCAGCGGATTACGTGGATCGGGGAGCTTAGCTCGTGTCGGCCAACTCCGCTGCGTCTAAGTATTGCTCCGGAATCGGATAATCATCAAGAAACTGCAACAGATCTGTCTTCTGATTCGCCCGATTGTACGCCTCTTCGAACTCGATGAGGTCTTCCTTCACCAGACGTGCCAGATGGGTCTCCAGCAGTTGCATTCCAAGGTGCTTGCTGCTCTGAATGGTCGAGCGCATCTGGGAGCTCTTACGCTCTCGAATCAGGTTGCCGATGGCGGGAGAGCCTCCCGGCTCGCCTATCATGATTTCGTAGGCGGCGACCCTGCCGCGAGCGTTCTTGCGCGGGATGAGTTCCTCGGAGAACACCGCGAGCAGAGAGGTCGAGGTCATAGCCCGGATCTCCTCCTGCTCGGAAGCGGGGAATGCGGTAACCAGCCGATCGACCGTCTTCGGTGCACTGACTGTATGCAGCGTCGAGAGTACAAGGTGACCGGTCTCGGCGGCCTGCAGACAGGAGCGCATCGTCTCGAGGTCGCGCATCTCTCCTACTAACATGACGTCCGGATCGGATCGCATGTTCCTTCGGACCGACTCCGAGAAGGCGGAGACATCGACTCCGACTTCGCGCTGATTCAGGATCGAGCGCTTGCCGTGGTGGTAGTACTCGATGGGGTCTTCGATAGTGATGATGTGAGTGTCACGCTCGCGGTTTATGTAGTCGATCATCGACGCGATCGTGGTGGTCTTCCCGCAACCGGTCGGTCCGGTGAGCAGGATGATACCCCGAGGCCGATGCAGCAGTTCCTTGACCTCCTCGACGGGGAGACCGAGTTGCTCGAAAGTCAGGATTTCGTTGGGGATCAACCGCAGAGCAATCGCCGGATGGCCCTTCTGCTGAAAGACGCTGATGCGAAAGCGGGATCCACTGGGCAGCGCGGCGGCGATATCCGCGCCACCGGTCTCGTGCAGTGCCTGCCAATACCGATTGGTGGGTTCATCGTCTCCAATCAAAGCCGTGGTCGCGCCCACACAGTCATCCTCTTCGAGTTTCTTGTAACCGTCTACCCGGTAGAGGCGTCCGTGCATTCGAAAGATAGGGGGCTCGTCGTAGGTGAGGTGCAGGTCAGATGCATCGAGTTGCTCACAGGCATTCATGAGCAGCGTCACGACTTCGTCGTCCATGGTTCGTCCTGCCGCCTCAACCAGCTCGGGCGGCGCTTTCACCGTTCTGCGTACATAGTCCTCGGACATCTCTATCCCCTCGCCTGCGTAAGGATGGCACTATACTGGATCAAACGCTCACAGCAACATCCGGCTCGGGGCCGGACGGGATCATTCAACGCGTCGCGCCGCTCGGCGCTTTCGCCGTGCCGTCCTGCGATCATTCTCTTCCTCACCCGCATCGAGGCCCCGGCCCGACGCCTCTTCGGCGGCTTTCTGAGCCTCGGGTATCTCACCTCGCGCACCGCCGATGCCAGGCTGCTCGCGTGCTGCCTTATCGGCTGCCTTCGGATCGACTCTGCGCAGCATCTGCCGCATCTCGGTGTAATTCCCCGAGTGGAACAGGGCGTCTCGCGCGGTGATCTTCCCGTCATTGTACAGCTTCAGCAGAGCCTGGTTCCGTGTCTGCATGCCCCAGTACCCGCCCTCCTGCATTGCAGCGTATGTGTCGCCGGGCTTGCCCTCCTCGATCATCTTTGCCACAGTTGGATTCGCGATAAGCACCTCGACTGCGGCCACTCGACCATCGGTCCCCGCGCGAGGAAGCAGCGTCTGTGACAGGATGGCCCGCAACGACTTGCTCATACGCAGGCAGATCATGTCCCGCTGGTGCGGTGGGAACATGTTGATTATGCGCTCCATCGTCTCTGCAGCGCTGGAGGTATGCACCGTAGAGAACACGAGGTGACCGGTCTCAGCAGCCTGCATCGCAACGTTCATCGTCTCCACGTCGCGCATCTCACCGATCAGGATTATGTCGGGACTCTGCCGAACCACGTACTTCATAGCGTCGGTGAAGCTCATCGTGTCGAGTCCGACTTCACGCTGGTTGACGATGCACTTCTTATCGGGGTGGACGTACTCGACCGGATCTTCTATTGTTACAATGTTACCCCGACGATTCTCATTGATGTGATTTATCATCGCCGCGAGCGTGGTGGACTTGCCAGAACCGGTTGGACCGGTCACAAGCACAACGCCCTGCGGGCTCATGGCAATATCATTGAGAACCCGGGGCAACTCGAGTTCATCCACGGTCAGTATGTCGAGCGGGATAATGCGCATCACGCAGCCGATCGTATTCTGCTGCTTGAACATGTTGACACGGAGCCGACACGCCTCCCCGAGGGTGAGACCGATATCCCGCTCGGGAACCTCCTCAAATAGCTCACGCTGTCGGTCGGTCATCAGCTCATCAGCCATCGCTTCAGTCATCTCGGCGCTCACGACCGGGTATTGCTCCCACTTGTGCACTTCGCCCTGCACACGAATGTGCGGATGTGCCCCGACCTTCCAGAATACATCAGAAGCCTCAATCTCTGCTGCCTCGAGCACGATGTCTCGCCAGTTCATCGACCAGGTTCCTCCTTGCCCCCATGCCTCCACTGATAACGTTGATATGATCGCGTGACCGTGTCTTCGTCATTCGCGAATCGATGACCTTCTTAAACGCAGATGCGCCGGCAACAATAGTTGCCCGCGCCCTGACGTATGCGAGGTGGTGGAGCAGGCGGGAGTCGAACCCGCGACCTTCTCCATGCCAAGGAGACGCGCTCCCACTGCGCCACTGCCCCACCTCTCTTCACATCACGGCATGATTGTATCAAACCTCCGCGGCTCAGTCAAGTCGTACACAGCCCGCGTGCACCCGCCACCTTTCGCTTTGGACAGCCGCGGACCAGGGCCCGGCAATGGGTCATCGAGAAATCCTCGAGCAGGTGTCCGCCACGGTATCGAAACGGTACTGCCTTCGCCTGTCCCCTCGGTGAAACGGAGCCTGCATTGCAGTGTCCGGGCGTAGAGTTTGCCGCGGCGCCATCGGTATCAGTCCAGCGGTACCTCGACCCGCCGCCCCTCCTCGGCGGCGACATAAGCGGCATAGATCACTGCGACCACATCACGGGCAAGCGTCCAGCCTGACAGCGGGTCCCGGTCTTCTACAACGCACTCCACGAAGTCCTGTATCTCCTGCGGATAGCCCGAGGCATGGTGTTCGTCTGGGGAGGCGAAGTTCCAGCCGGCACGTGTCGAGAGTTTTTCCGCGATGTACTCGTCTCCGAAAGCCTCGCGATGCGGCCCGTAGATCATGACCTGATCGTTCGGGTTGAGGTTGCACTCGATGCGGCCCTGAGAGCAGAACAACTGCATCCGATTGTATATACCTCCAAGCACCACGTCGGAGCTTGTGACCTGCGCGACCGCGTCGTCCTCGAAGGTAATCAGAATCGTGCCCCAGTCCTCGCAGTCCGCGAGATCGCCGGTGAGGCAATGCCGCTCCTCTGCCCGATAGCTATCCATCTTCATCAGCCGCGCCACATCGGCCACCACCGACTTCGGGCGGATTGGCCTGCCGTCGCGCGCAATTCCCTCAAGCTGCTTGATGTAAAGCGCCCCGCCAACCGGGTGCGAGCCGGTGCGCAGCAGCGAGCCTCCACCCGCCAGCCGCCAGTATTTTGCATAGCTTGCGTGGGAGCCGCTGTGCGATTCCTCGGCAGCGATCCGCATGACTGTGCCGGAGCCTGCCTCGATGAGTCGCCGCGCCTTCTGTACCGCGGGCGCGTACACCCAGTTTTCGGCGTACATCAGACGAACTCCGGCATGTTCAAGCTCCACCTGCATGTATCTGCACTGGTCCAGCACCCAGTCCATCATTCGCGACTTCGGCACCGTGTCACCGATCAGTTCATCTTCGTCCTGATCCATCTCACCGCAGTATCCCGTGAGGGGTTTCTCCACGATGATATGCTTCTTTGCCTGCAGGGCCTTCACAATGTAATCCGCGTGGACAAAGGTTGGCACACACAGATCGACGATGTCGATCTCCTCGTTCTCAAGCATCTCTGAAAGGTTTCGGTAAACGCCGGGAATGCCGTGCTTCTCGGCGAAGCTCTTGCGGCTCCGTTCATGCTGAGAGGTGACGGCAACTACTCTCGCGTCGATTCCGGTGACTTCCCTGAAGCACTGTGTGTGAAAGTCGGCTGCGAAGCCCGCGCCGACCATGCCGACTCGTACCTGATCCATCCTGCTCTCTCCTTTGCTTAGGACTATTCCTACCAGCTTCCCGGCGGACGAGCGGTTCGCTGAGGTATTTCGATGCGGTGTTCATTCGCGAGCGTCTTATGCGGCGAGTCACTACAGTCAGCACGGACCGCGGCGGATTCCCGGCATGGTGTGACCGAGAAACAATATCCACGGTGATATCGGCGGGGCGAATTCGCATAGCGTTTTCGCCCCGCAGAATGAGCAGAGATGTATTTTGTGTTGATGTGCCCGTCGCCGGTCTGCCGCCGGGTTAGACCGAAACGTCTCCGCTCTTGAGATCGAGCAGACCGGACATCTCCGCCACCATATTACCCGTTACATCCGCGCCCGCCTTCTCCCGGACATACTCCAGGAACATCTCCACAAACCGAGGCATGTGATCGGGGGCGACTCCAGCCGCGCCCAGCAGCGTAGCCATACCCAGCGATCCGCTCTTCTCCGCCTCCAGCGCCTCGGCAGCCCGCCCCAGCACTCCCTGAGCGGCCTCCTTGATGCCCTCCTGAGGCTTCGTCTTCTGAGGCGATTGCGCGATCAGTTCGTCGATGCCGTCGATGCTCTCCGCGAGGATCGCGTAATCCTCCGCGGTGAGATTGTCCCGTGCCGCCTTGAGCAGCGCTCCTGCGCCGGACTGTGCTGTATCCATGTCCAGATCCATCTCACTGACAACCTGCGTCAGAAAGTCATTCATTCTCTCCAACCCCTTACAGCAACATCTGAACCGTCAGGTCAAAGATTCGCCATGCGGCGGAGAAGTCCTGTGCGCAGGCACGGTATCACCGGGCATAGGCCCATGTGGATTCCCCTCAGGATCCGCGTTTGAGAATGCACAGTCGCGTTTCCTCTCTTTCATGCTGATATCCTCCCATCGGCCCGCAGGTTCGTGGCTCGGTCTCTGGAGGTCCCAGGTGGGCTTCGGCGAAGAACGTGTCACAGCAATCGACGCAATCACGTCAAGGGGAGTGCATCTGACCATGCCTGTTCAGATCGAGCCGACACCCGGCGACAGAGACTGGTTCGTCCACGACCGCTTCGGAATGTTCATCCACTGGGGAATATACGCCGCCGCCGCACGACACGAGTGGGTGAAGAAGTACGAGAGCATGACCGATGCGCAGTACCAGAAGTACTTCGATCACTTCTACCCGGACCTCTACGACCCGGCGGAGTGGGCGAAGATGGCCGCCGACGCGGGGATGAAGTACTTCGTCATCACCACCAAGCATCACGACGGCTTCTGCCTCTGGGACAGCGATCAGACTGATTACAAGGTGACGAACACGCCGTGGGGACAGGACCTTATCGAATCGATGGTCGAGGCCTTCCGCGCAGAGGGGCTTAAGGTTGGCTTCTACCACTCGCTGATCGACTGGCACCATCCCGAGTTCCCGGTGGACATGGTCCACCCGCAGTCGGGCGACGAAGAGTTCTTGAGGGCGAATCAGGATCGCGATGTAACGAAGTACGCCGACTACCTTTACGCGCAGACCGAGGAGTTGATGACAGGCTTCGGCAAGATCGACCTGATCTTCTTCGACTTCTCATACCCGCAGCGGGAAGGAAAAGGTCTGCTCGCCGATGGCAAGGGGCGCGAGGACTGGCAGAGCGAGCGCCTCGTCGAGATGGTGCGGGAAAAGCAACCGGGCATTCTCATCAACAATCGCACCGACACCCCGCAGGACTACTGGACGCCCGAGCAGGTGCAGCCTGAGGGCTGGTATGAGGTGGACGGCAAGCCGGTCTTATGGGAGGCCTGTCAGACTTTCAGCGGCGCATGGGGCTACCACCGCGACGAACACACCTGGAAGTCCGTGGACATGCTGCTGCGGATGCTGATCGACGGGGTCTCCAATGGTGGCAACCTGCTGCTTAACGTCGGCCCGACCGCCCGTGGGACCTTCGACGACCGCGCGCAGGACCGCCTGCGCGGCATGGGTGAGTGGATGAAGCTCAACGACCGCTCGATCTACGGCTGCACGATGTCCGACTTCGACGCGCCGCGCGACTGCCGATACACGCAGAACCCTGACACCGGGCGGCTGTACTGCCACGTCTTTGCATGGCCGATGAAGGCCCTGCGGCTGCCGGGCATGGCCGGAGAGGTAGAATACGCGCAGCTTCTGCACGACGCCTCGGAGATTCAGTTCACCGAGGAGGGCGATGACGTGCTGCTGCAGATGCCCAGCGTCAAGCCGACAACTGAGATTCCGGTGGTGGAGATGTACCTCAACCGCTGAGCGCCGCGGGAAGCGGCAGATCGGATGATGCAATGTAACAGGGGAACGGCCCGCGCAGGCCGTTCCCCGATCGATTGCTGACGGACGCGACAGATTCCAATGTCCGGATAATGGGGGTCATATCACTTCCGGCCGCGATGCGAATAGCGGCGCGGGCAGCTACATCGCTGTGATCTCCTCAAGTCCCTGCCGCGCGTGCTCAAGATGATCGGGACGGGCATCAGTCATTCCCGTCACACGCTGGTAATAGCGCGCCGCCATAGCCGTATTGTCCATGGAGTGGAATGCCTCTGCGATGCCCAGAATCGCGCCAGAAGCTGTGAATGGATGTGCATCGCGCATCCGAGCGACCAGGACGAAGGTCCCGCGTGCCTCACGGTGGTCACCCGCCGCCTGCAGCGCCTGCGCGAGCCGCATTGTGAGGACCGGAACCGCCCACTGCGGCAACTCTGCGGCGAGTAGCTCCTCGTATATCTCGTCAGCCCGTCGAGGTTGCCCGTCGTGCTCGTAGTTCTCGGCAATGCGCAAGTGCAGTGAGAGCCAGATATGCTCGTCCGGCACAGTAAGCTCCAGTGCATCCTGGAAGAGGCTGCGCGCTCCTGCGAGATCCCCAACCTCAGTGCGTTCGATCGCCTCTGAGACGAACTCCCTCAGCAGATGGCTGCGTTGTGCGTCACCGTGCACGCGCTCGAGGCGGTCCCACAGTTCCACAGGTGGTATGCCTGCCGTGATCGTGAAGCCCGCACGCCCTGCGCTGACGCGTATCGCCACGACGTTCGTGCCCTCGCGCAGAGTTACGGGGAAGGTGTGAGCGGTAACGGTAAAATCCTGCCCGACATTCCCGGTTTCCAGCGTGTCATAGACCGGTTCGCCGTTGACCCACCATGCCATCCACCAGTCGGCGGCACCACCGATCATCACTTCCATCGCCTCATCGGCATGGAGCTGGCCGAAGAGAAAGACCGTGTCCTGGCGCTGGTGTCCACTCAGTAGCTCCGCAATGTTCAGGCTGTCCTCCTCAAATGTCACTGTCTGGCCCTCGTGCTCCCTGCCGTCGAATTCCATCAGGTCGGGAATCTCGCGGAATTGCCGGGCATCGACTTCATCGGCCTCCTCCCAATCGACCGGACCAAACATCAGCCAGCTATCCGGCCACATGAGGCCCTCCACCTCTGCGGCGGGAGCCCCTGCACCGGTGAGAACGACAAAGGCAAGCACCATAAGCATCCTGTGATATCGACTGTGTCGGCTCATTACGATCCTCCACGACCGGTCAGATTCTGCGATTCTTCGGTACGGTCCATCCAGGAAGCGCAAAGTTGCTCTCTCAGTCCTCGTTACCGCCACGCTTCATGCACGGAGAGGTCCTCGATTACGAGATGCTCATCGGCAAGGTTCTCGTTGACGACCGGGGGCCTCCCGTCGGGGCTCGTAAGCTCCAGCCGGATGTTGCGCAGCGTGAGGTCCTCGGCGTGACGCAGATAGAAGCCCCACGCGGGCAGGGTGCGGAACATTCCTGCCGCCGGATACGCCTCAGGGCGCTCGGGCACCTCCACCAGCGCCTGCTCCTCGGTACCGCCACCCGGATGCTCGAAACGCACGTTCTCGATGAGAACGTCGCGGATCAGATGCTCCGGCAGGCCCGATACGAAGCTGGTCTCAACAGGGCGTACGCGCAACTGATGCGCTACCTCGGCGTTCTCGATGCCGTGCGCGAGCAGCACCTCGCGCCAGCCGACCGCCTGAAGCTCGATGTCCAGGTCACGTATGACCACATTCTCGAAAGTCCCCGGCACCGGCTCCCCGTTGTCGCGCCAGTACGAATCTCGCAGGCGCGCCCCGAGGCGCATCCCCAGCGCGCAGCGCGATGCTTCGGCGCGCACGTTTTGCACGGTTATGTTGCTGGTTTGGGAGCCATCAACCGTGTAGAGTCCCAGCGTGGTACCGCCGTAAACGTGAAGGCCATCGCAGACGATATTGTCGAAGACGCTACGCGTCTCTGTGCCGAGCTTGAAGCCGCTCGCGAAGGCATAGACGACGTTGTTGACCACGCGGAAATTGCGATTCACGTGGTCGCGGTGATTGCTCTTTATGACGATACAGTCATCATCCGACACTACCACGCAGCCCTCGATCAACACATCCTGGCAGCCGGTGAAATCCAGACCATCGTTGTTGCGGCCCGGTCGCACCGAGTTGAGGCGGATGTTGCGCAGTGTGAGGTTGTTCGTGAGCGTGTAGTGCTGCGTCCATGAGCCGGAGTTATCGGTCGCGATGCCCTCCACGGTCACGTCGCTGCAGTTCAGCATCCGGATAACCCGGTGACGCCAGCCACGATTGGGAGTGAACATCCCGTTCCCGTCAATGGTTCCCGTGCCGGTAATCGCTATGTCCTCCGCGTCTTCAGCGTAGATCACAGTTCGCTGATGATAGTGATCTCGGTTGTTGCTGCCGAAGAGTGTCGCGCCCTCGGCTAGGTGCAGCCGAACATTGCTCCTGAGGTCCAGACTGCCCGTACGGTAGATGCCTGCGGGCACCAGCACGATCCCGCCACCCGCCTCGTGTGCCGCGTCGATGGTGGCCTGCAGCGCCTCCTGGTCGAGATGTACACCGTCGCCGATCGCCCCGTGATCTCGCACATTGTGTAGATCGGGAGCGTTCGGATCCGGGTCGGTGAAGTGTGGCTCCACCGCCGGAGAAGGTGGCGCGGGCCCGATCACCGGAGGCCGGGCGGCGAGTTCGGCGGCATCCGGCGCCGGAGTACCCGCGTAGCCCACGTAGTAGCGATCCTGCCGGGTCGAGTCGCCAAGCTGACCGAAGCCGTTATGACCCCAGCCCACAAGGGCCCCATCTCGATCGAGCGCCAGCACGTGGTAGGAGCCGGCGAAGATCTCGGTGAAGCCGTCCACCTGCTCGGTCTCACCGTCCTCGAGCATGTAAGAGACGCGCTGCATCCTCGCGCGGTTGTAGGCGTGCGTGGGGGTGGTGCCGAAGCCGAGGCCACCGTAAACGTTCCAGCCGCACGACCAGGCTCGTCCCTCGCTGTCGAGCGCGTAGGTGGTCTCGTAGGCCGCCGATACCGCTACGATGTCCGTCAGATAGTCGCCGCCCTGCGCGCCCCCGATCATCGGGGCGGGTGTGGCGAGGTAGAGATCTGCGCTACCTCCAGTGGACTCCCGTGTCCCGTGCCCGAGTTGCCCGGTGCCGTTATAGCCCCACGACCAGACACTTCCGTCCTCCCGCAGTGTAACGGTGTGGTAGGTGCCCGCCGAGACCGAGACCACGTCCTCGAGCACGCCCTCGCCTTCAGGACCGAGCACCGGCGCGGGCAGGGCCAGCCGGTGACTGAGGGCGTCCTCGGCACTGAGTCTGACCTGTTCCCCGGTGTCGAGATTAGCCAGTATCAGGTGTATGTTCTCCGCGTAATCATTGTCCCCGTCGTGCTGCCCGATGAGTATCTCCGGAAGGTCCAGCATGATCTGCTGATCTACCTGCGCGTGGGAAGGGTAGTTGATGGTTCCCCGCATCGTAACGTTGCCTTCATCGCGGGTGAACTCGCCGGTCCGCTCCTCGGCCTCGGGGGCCTCGGCGACGACCTCAAGCGGCGGCCCATCGAAGACATCGACAAGCTCCAGGCGATCGGTGTCGTAGAGGTGGCTCGGATCGGTGTAGGTGTAACCCAGCGCCAGGCTCCAGCGTCCGGCGGCGGGCGGCTCCCACGGCAGCTCGAGGGTGAGTCGGTACATCCGCCCGAGATCGCCGAGGTGGCCCCTGCCAAGTTGCCCCTCGTGGTTGCTGCCCCAGGCCACGGCGGTTCCATCCTCGAGCTGAGCGATCGTGTGATGCGCGCCACAGGAGACCGCAGTCACCCCGATTAGTGCCTCCTCACCGTCGGGTCCGCGCACCTGAACGGGATGAACGCTCCAACTGTTTGAGTCGCGCCCACCATCTCCGAGTTGCGCATGGCATCTGCTGCCCCAGGCGACCACTGTACCGTCCTCCAGCAGCGCCACCGAGTGCTCCCAGCCCGCCGCAACCTGGGTGACACCCTCAAGGTAGCCCTCATCATCGAGGCCAAGCACCTGCACCGGCACCGCGCTGTTGGCGTCGAGGCCCCACTCTCCGTTACCGAGCTGTCCGAAGTTGTTCATGCCCCACGCCCAGACAGTTCCGTCCTCGCGGATGGCGAGGTTGTGGAACTTGCCCGCGGCCACCGAGACCACTTCTTCGAGGCGAGCCTCACCATCGGGGCCCACCACCGTAACCGACTCATCGACCGTGGCAAAATCACCGTTGCCAAGCTGGCCGACACGTCCCTCGCCCCATGCGCGCAGCCCCCCGTCATCATCCAGCACGACACTGTGCCGCCATCCCGCCGCCGCCATCGTGATCGCCTCGGCGCTCATCTGCGTCATCACGATGCCGATTGCAACCATTGCCACTGGAACAGACAGTCTGATAGCCGACATTGAGGACCTCCCTGAATCTGACAGTTTTCGATGTGACTCTAACTCCGCCATCGGGATATATGTACAGCCAGCCTTCAGCAGGGATTATGTCGTGAGGCAGTAATCTACCGTGACGGTAATGTGCTGCAGTGCGAGAATCTCGGCTTTCGGCGCGTTCCTGTCCGGATAGGTGGTTCGTAGACCGATAGTCCATCCAGTTGATGGTGAAGTTGGCGAAGTGTCTCGCATGCATCCCAATAATGCGCTCTGCAGGTTGGCTGACACGCGCGGATCCGCGTCGGTGTTGGAGGACTCCGTTCGCGAGCAGGCCCCAAGGAAGAACGGAAATGTGTTCATGCGGAGTCGATCCGGGAACGACATCAGCGCGCCGATTCCCGCCCGGTGCGCGCTGGCGCGATCCCGGCGGTCAGATGCAGATGCCTGAGTACACGGCTGGTCTTCGCTCATTTGTCCATTCCAAGAGTGCCTCCGCCATGATGGCCCTCTCCGGCCGGTCCGAGCCGACCTCACCGCAGGCCAATCGTTCGTCCCTCAGGGTGCACGCACCTTCACGCGTTCGCTCCTGTCAAGAGGGCCAGACGTGGCGGTGCTTCTGCCGGTCAGGAGGTTTCGGCGCAAAGAGCGTGAACCTGTCGGCATCGTAGTTGCTACGATCGGAAATGGAAGCCGGCCCGGGATACCGCACGCAGGAGGAGACTGTATGAGGACACCTGGATACTGTATTACCATCGCGATTGCCACCGTTGCGCTGACTATCATCTGTGCACAGGGAGCAGCCATGGGACCACAGGCCGCGGGTTGGCGACACAGCGTAGTGGTTGAGGATGACGGGACCGTACGCACCTGGGGAGATGGAAGATACGGTCAACTCGGAGCAGGTGACTTTGAGAGAAGCGAACTCCCGGTCGAGGTAGTCGGGCCGGACGGCCAGGGGCAACTGACGGGAATCGTCGCGGTCGGTGCGGGGCAGCATCACAATCTCGCGCTCGATGAAGATGGTAATGTCTGGGCATGGGGAAACAACACCTTCGGACAACTCGGCAACGGCTCGTGGGGGATGGACGCGCACAGCGCCGTGCCCACGCGAGTTGTAGGACCGGACGGCGAGGCGTTGCTGGGGGGCGTGATCGCGGTCGCCGCCGGGTGGGATCACTCCGTCGCGCTGCTCGAGGATGGAACTGTCTGGGCGTGGGGCAGCAGATGCCAGGGGCAACTCGGCGACACCGTGTATGACTCCAACTCGTGGAGCACCTCGCCCATTCAGGTAAGGGGCCCCGACGGGGAGGCGATGCTCGAGAATATCGTCGCAATCGACTGTGGTGCATTCCACACCGCTGCGCTCCGCGAGGACGGCGTGCTGCTTGCCTGGGGCAGCGATCATGAAGGTCAACTCGGCCGCGGTCAGTTGGCCAACCGCATGTACCGCCTGAGCCTGCAGTTGGAGTGGACACCCGACACTGCAGGAAACTGGGACCTGGCACTTGGATACACTTACACCGATCCGAGTCATCTCTACGATACCGATCGCCTTGAGCTTGTCGACGAGTTCGACGGCCCTCCGCTCGAGGTAGCCGCTGAAGTTGGCGAAGCTCAGTTGCAGACCGGTGAGTTCTTCCGCGATGAGGGCAACGTAAAGATGGAGGCGACTATCAACTACCCATCGAGAGCACAGGTCGGTGAGACTGTGGCGCTCGACCTCGAGGAGATACTCGTGGGCCTGCATCTGCGTGATGATGACTACGCCGAGGACATCCACGTTATACTGACCAACCGTGAGACTGAAGAGCAGGTACGGATAGATGGCGGAGATGGCCTCGCGCTTGCGCTGGCGCGACCGGCGCCTGTGATCGGCCCGGAGGGCGAGGGCTTGCTGGAGGGCGTGCGCGCGGTCGCGGCAGGCGTCTATCACACCGTGGGGTTGCTCGAGGATGGCACGGTCTGGGCGTGGGGGTACAACTCTACCGGTCAGTTGGGCAACGGCACCCGCGACGCGACAGGCATCCCGGTGCAGATGGCGGGGGGCGAGCAGGGCGATGAGCACCTCGAGGGAATCATTGCCGTCGCGGCGTCTTTCGAGAGCAGCTATGCACTCTGCGAGGACGGCCACGTCTGGGCGTGCGGTTGGAACGTCTATGGGCAACTCGGTGCGGGACTGCGCGCAAGCTCCGCCGGTGGTCACCCGGACATCCACCGGGTGCTCATCGAGGCCGAGGAGACGGTTCCGCTTGAGGGTATCACCGCGATTGCCGCGGGCGCATATCACGCGCTCGCAAGGAGCGACGCGGACGAGTTCTTCTCATGGGGCCATAATGGCTTCGGTCAACTCGCGGACGGCACCGTGCAGGACCGGGACAGAGCCGTGCCTGTCTCCGCGCTGGCCCCTGGCTTTGAGCCTGAGCCGCTGCCTGCTCCCGGCGGACTCGCGCCGCCGCCCCCGGACGTAGAGCTACAGTACTCCGAGGTGGATCCCGACGAACGGAACGTTCTCAACGTGCTCGAGCACGGCGCAACGGGCGACGGTGTTCATCTTGACTGGGAGGCAATGCAGAACGCGATCGACACGGTCCACGAGACCGGTGGCGGCGTGGTGCTCGTGCCCGCCGGAACCTATCGTACCGGCAGCCTCGAACTGCTCAGCAACGTGCGCCTGCATATTGAGGAGGGCGCGACGCTTCTCGGGAGTACAAACCGCGATCACTATCAACGCGGTCGGGCGCGCCCGGGCGTCATCTGGGCTGAGAACGCCGAGAATATCATGATTACCGGCGCGGGCCGCATCGACGGGCAGGGACACTTCTGCCCGAACCGCGGCTGGAGACATCGCATCTTCAGCATCTACGATTGCCGCAACATCGTGGTCGAGGGCATCGGCACCTTCAACGCCGGATCGTGGACGCAACACTGGGTCAACTGCCACGATCTCGTTATCAGAGGCGTCACGGTCAACAGCGTGCGGCCGCGCCGTAACAACGACGGCATCGATCTCTCCGGCTGCCGGGACGTGCTTATCGAGGGCTGCATCGTGGCCTCGGAGGATGATGCCATCGTCATCAAGAGCCAGAGCGCCGATCGGGTGAACCGCAACATCCGAGCCATCAATAATACCGTGTACACCATGTGCAACGGTTACAAGCTCGGCACCGAGACGCGCGGGGACTTCGAGAACATGGTCTGCCATGACCTGCGGGCCTACGGAGGTTCCACGCTGGCTATCTGGTCGGTGGACGGCTCTCGGGTTCGCGGCGTCGATATCTCGAACGTGCAGGCCTCCGACTCCCGCTTTCCCATCGGTGTACGCCTCGGCGCGCGCCTGCGGGCCTCCTACTTCGCAGAGGGTGAAGATCGTGTCCCCGGCATCATGGAGGATGTCGTCATGCGAGACATCGACATTGAGATGTCCGACCGCTCGTTCCGCGATGTGCTGATCGACCACGAGATCGAGAATGCGGAGATCGCGCATCAACTGATGGCGCGCCCGGCCGCCGCTGGGTTCATCTCGGGGCTTCCCGATCATCACGTCCGCAACGTGCTGCTCGAGGACGTGCGTATCTCCCATCCAGGTGGCGGCACCGAGGACGAGGCGCTGATCGAGGTCCCCGAGCGCGCCACCGCCTATCCCAACGCCGCGATGTTCGGGCGTCTGCCTGCCTGGGGCTTCTATCTGCGTGACGCCGAGGGAATCACCCTGCGCAACGTGCGCCTCGAGCTTCGCTCACCGGACGGCAGGCCTCCGATCATGAATGAGAACCTGCCCGATGATGAACTCTTGATTGAGAACCTCTCCGTGCACGAGGGCTGGCGATAGACCCGGAATGTGGCTTTGCAGTGACGCAGGCAGGCGATGGCCGTTTCCATAACATAATGCGGGAGGCAAAACCCTGTGGCTCTTCTCATCGTACTCCGCCAACCGCCTTTACGTTGCTCCGCTGTCAAAGGCTCCCCTCTTTGCGTGCACGACTTCCTCGACCGCAGCATTGAGAGCCTCCATCTCCGCTGCATGGAAGAGGTGGCTCGCACAGGCACAGTCCGAACAGCCGAAGCCGGGCACGCTCTCCAGCCTTTGCGCCAGCGTGGCTGCAATCTCACACTCGAGATGCTCTTCACTCTCCACGCGGAGCACGTCCACCACCTCCGCGTACTGGAGCAGATAGTCGATATGCCAGTGCAGGCTCTTTTCCTCGCGAAGGTGACGGGCGATACGTGCGTCGAGGCCGCTCATCGCGGAGCCGACGTATGCGTATGCGCCTGAGAGGAAGGTGATCTCGCCGAGCGCGCCCACAACGAGCGTAAGGTCACGATCGAGTGCAATTATCAGGACATAGCTGCCAGGCACGGATACACTTCCGTTGTCGAGAGTTGCATTGCCCGGTCTTTCGCTCAAGGCCACCGAAGACCGGGTCATTCCTCAAGCAACTCAATCATCTGCCGGTAAACGCGTTCCGCATCCTCACGTGAGCCGAGGCCGGTCATCTGGTCCATTATCGCCGCCGCGGCCACAGCCGTGCCGAAGCGCACCGCCTCAAGCACGGACTTGCCCTGATCGAGACCAAGCACAATTCCGCCGACCATGCTGTCACCGGCTCCCACTTTGCTCCTTACCTTCACCGCAGGTGCCTCCACACGTTTTCGCAGGTCTTCCGTGATGACTATCGATCCGCCCGGCCCCAGAGATGTGACGACGATCTCCACTGCCCCACGATCGATCAGGCCGCGTGCGGCCTCAGCGATCTCGGCCTCACCCTCCAGCGTGCGGTCCATCAGTTCGCCAAGCTCCCGCACATTTGGTTTTATGAGGAAGATACCGCCCTCATCGAGAGCAGGTAGCATCCCCTCTGCGGTGGTGTCCACCACGACTCGCGTATCCTCCTGCTTCTTGTGGATTATGCGGGCGTAGAAGTCATCACCTACGCCATCCGGAAGGCTGCCGCTGAGCACAAGATAATCCGGAGGCGGATCCAGCGAGCAGACGGTGGTGATGGCGTTGTCGGTGTCTTCCCTGTCAAGTTCAGGGCCGGGTTCCTGAAACCGGTAGATGCTGCCGGTCGAGGTCTCATGCACCTTGATATGCTCGCGCGTCTCGCCCTCTATCTCGATCGCGATGCCCCCAATGCCTTCCCGCTCGACCAGTCGCCGGTAGATGGCGCCCATATGCCCTCCACAGGTGTATATTGGCAGCGTGTCTCCGCCCATGGTGTG